>CAZFIS010000107.1:0-13169 GCA_964519125.1 uncultured Gemmatimonadaceae bacterium
CCGTGGGCGCCCGCCTCGACGTTGCGGGGACTCCGGGTGCGGAGCTCTCCGCGTGGCTGTCCTCCTACCTCGAGGGCGACATCGAGGAATCGGCCGGAGAGCTGCACTCGGGCGATCGTCGAGTCCGCGTCCGAGCTCGGCGGCTCGGCGGACGCGGGGCCGTCGTGGCCTTCGAGGACATGACGGACGAGTTGCGCACCGAGCGCGTCCTGGCCTGGGGCGAGATGGCCCGTCAGGTGGCGCACGAGGTGAAGAATCCGCTCACGCCCATCAAGCTGAGTGCCCAGCACATCCAGCGGGCGTGGGATGACGGAAGGCCCGACTTCGACGCGATCCTGAAGAAGAACGTGGACGCCATGATCATGGAGATCGACCGCCTCGCGGCCATCGCCCAGAGCTTCTCCCGGTTCGGAGCGCCCGACGAGGCCGTGCGGGAGCCACTCGCGGCCGTGGACCTGCGCGCCGTGGTCCGGGAAGTGCTCGCCCTGTACGGGGGCCAGGAAGGGCCGGTCGGCTTCTACGGCGACATCCCCGACGACCTCCCGGCCGTGTGCGCCAGGGCGGCGGAGGTCAAGGAGGTGCTCGTGAACCTGCTCGAGAACGCGCGGGACGCGGTCAAGGACGGAGGCTCGGTTCGCATCGAGGCGGGCACCGGCGCGTCGGGGCACGTCGCCGTGCACGTCGTCGACGATGGTCAGGGCATCCCGCTGGAGCTGCTTCCCCAGGTTTTCGAGCCCCGCTTCAGCACGCGCTCCACGGGGGCGGGCCTGGGTCTGTCGATCGTGCGGCGACTCGTCGAATCGTGGGGAGGCACGCTCAACCTCCAGAGCACACGGGGGGCGGGCACGCGCGTCAGCCTCTATCTGAAGACATGGGGCGAAGAAGAGCCAAAGGGGGGTGGCCACGCCGTGGAAGATCCGTCATCTTGAACACGCTGTGAGCGAGGCTTTCCGCCATCAGCTTCGCGTTCCGTGGGAGGGGTCCCAGGGGCCGCTCCCACCAGGTCGAAATCATGAGCCCCGGCGGAGATGAGGAATTACGCGGCCCAACCGAGAGCGACGCGCGCCACTCCTGCCTATCCCATTCCCGAAGCGCCTTCCATTTCTGAGCCGTCGCCCCTAGAGGCCGCACCGAGCGATTCGGTGGACCTCGCCGACTGGATCGAGAGCCGCGTAGAGCGGCTGAGCGAGCGTTGGTGCCAGGAGGTGCGGCGCAGAGGGGAGGGGATGCACGCCGAGATCAACGGTCTCCTGGACGAGTTCCTCGAGCTGCTGGTCCGGTTTCTTCCCGCGGTCGTCGGGCCGTACCGGGACCAGGTCGAGCCCCTCTGGAGGCAGGCCGCCGAGCTGTTCGGGGCCACCGCGGCCCGGCGGGGTCTGGCGGCCGGGGAGGTCATCGAGGAGTTCCAGATCCTGCGCGAAGCGGTCATCCGCCTCCTGTATCAGGATCCCCCGGTGGCGGGCCGGGCCCGCCTGTCTCTTCGGGACGTCCTCAGGCTCAACCGGGCCATCGACCGGGGTGTGACCCACGCCAGCGTGGGCCACACGGACGCGCTGTTCTTCTTCCTGTTCGAGGGTTCCGGGATTCCGGACTCTCCGCCCGCCGCGGAGCTCCTGGAGGAGCTGAGGGCGCAGCTCGACGGGCTGCGCGTCGAGCTCGGCAACATCCTGGGGGGCGTCCCCGGAGGCGGTCGCACGCGTGGAGGCGTTTGAGTACGCTTCCCGCCCTCCGTCCGCGCCCCTTCCAGACGGACCATGAACGATAAGGCCAACCTCGGAGAGGTCGGCGACCTCGGGCCCGAGGAATTCCGCCGGGTGGCCCACGAGGCAACCGACTGGATCGCCGACTACCTGACGCACGTAGGCGAGTTGCCCGTGCAGGCCCGGGTTCGCCCCGGACAGATCCGCAGCCAGTTCCCGAACGAGCCCCCGGAGGAAGGAGAGCCTCTGGAGAGCGCCCTGGAGACCTGGCGGAGCACGATCGTTCCGGGCGTCACTCACTGGAACCACCCCGCGTTCTTCGGCTACTTCCCCTCGAGCGCCTCTGCGCCGGGGATCCTGGGCGAGATGCTTGCGGCGGCGCTCAATGTGAACGCGATGGTGTGGCGGAGCTCGCCGGCGGCGACCGAGCTCGAGGAGGTCGCGACAGACTGGCTCCGGCAACTCCTGGGGCTCCCGGCGGACTTCGACGGCGTGATCAACGACACGGCCTCCAGCTCGACGCTCTACGCGCTCGCCACCGCGCGCCAGGCCGCGTATCCGGACGTGCGCGAGACCGGGCTCTTCGGGCAGGCACCCGGCCGGATCTACGCGTCGGACCAGGCGCACTCGTCGGTCGAGAAGGCGGTCCTCGCGCTGGGCCTGGGACGGACCTCGTTCCGTGCCGTCGAGTCGGACGACGCGTTCCGCATGCGGCCCGAGGCATTGGCCGCCGCGCTCGAGGAGGACCGAGCCGCGGGCGTCAGGGCGATCGCGGTCGTCGCCACGCTCGGTACGACGTCGACCGCGTCCGTCGATCCGATCCGCGAGATCGTGCCGCTGGCGAAGCGTTACGGCGCGTGGCTGCACGTGGACGCCGCCTACGCGGGCCCCGCTGCGGTGGTGCCCGAGCTGAGGCCGATCTTCTCGGGGTGGGAGGACGCGGACTCCGTGGTCGTGAATCCGCACAAGTGGTTCTTCACGCCCACGGACTGCTCGGTGCTCTTCTGTCGTCATCCCGAGCTCCTGGTCCGCGCGTTCTCGATCGTGCCCGAGTACCTACGCTCGGCGGAGCAGTCGAGCACTCGGAGCTTGATGGACTACGGGATCGCGCTCGGCCGGCGGTTCCGGGCGGTCAAGCTCTGGCTTGTGATCCGGACGTTCGGCAGGGCGGGCCTGGCGCGCCGTCTGGGTGCATACGTGCGCATGGCCAGCGAGATGGCAACCTGGATCGATGAGGTTCCGGGGTGGGAGCGCATTGCCCCGGCTTCGTTCTCGACGGTGGTCTTCCGCTACGCGCCCGACGGGTTGGGTGACGCGGAGGCCAACGATCTCAACCAGACGATCCTCGACCGGGTCAACGCATCCGGGGAGGCCTTCCTCACGCACACGGTCCTGCGCGGCCGGATGGCCATCCGGATGGCGATCGGGAACGTGAGAACGACGCCCGAGCACGTGGCGCGCACGTGGGCGCTCCTGCGTGAGGTCGCGAACGACGTCGGCGGCCAGACGGACTGAGCGTCCTCGCGCGAGGGTCATGCGAAAAGGGGAGGTGGGCCGGCCGGCCCACCTCCCCTCGTTCGTCTCCTCCCGGAGTCGGCGCTCTAGGCCAGGTCCCGGATCGCCTTGACGAGGTCCGCCATCGATTTCTTGGCGTCACCGAAGAACATGAGCGTGTGGTCCATGTAGAACAGGTCGTTGTCGATGCCGGCGAAGCCCGGTGAGAGGCTCCGCTTCATGACGATCACGCGACGCGCCTTGTCCACGTTGAGGATCGGCATGCCGGCGATGACACTGTCCGGCTGCCGGGCCGCGGGGTTGCACACGTCGTTCGCACCGACGATGAGCACCGCGTCCGTGTTGGCGAACTCGTCATTGATCTCGTCGAGGTCGAAGAGCTGGTCGTAGGGGACGTTCGCCTCCGCCAGGAGCACGTTCATGTGGCCGGGCATGCGGCCCGCCACGGGGTGCACGGCGTACTTCACGTCCACGCCGCGCTCCTGCAGCAGGTCACCCACCTTACGCAGCTCGTGCTGCGCCTGCGCGACGGCCAGGCCGTACCCCGGCACGATGATGACCGTGTGCACGTATCCGAGCTCGGCCGCCACGGCGTCCGCGTCGGCGGAGCGCACGGGACGCTGTCCGATCTTCGACTTGTCGACATGGGCGCTGCCGCCGAAGGCGCCGAACGCGACGTTGGCCAGCGAGCGGTTCATCCCCTTGCACATGATCATGGTCAGGATGATCCCCGAGGCACCCACCAGCGCACCGGCGACGATCAGCACCATGTTCATGAGCACGAAGCCCGCGGCGCTGCCCGCCAATCCGGAGTACGAGTTGAGCAACGAGATCACGACGGGCATGTCGGCACCGCCGATCGGGATCGTCAGCGTGACTCCCAGGACGAGGGATAGCGCCGTGACGATCCAGAAGAGCGTGATGGGCGAGCCGCTGTAGTGGCCGACACCCATGATCATCGCGCTCAACACGATGATGGCCAGGAACATCAGGGCGTTGAGCGACTTCTGGAACGGATACGTGATCGGGTTCCCCGTCATCCATTCCTGGAGCTTCAGGAATGCGATCATCGACCCGGAGAACGTCACGCCGCCGATCAGCACGCCGAGCATGATGCTCACGCCGTGCGTGGAGACGCCGATCTGCCCGCGGATGTTCAGGAACTCGACGACCGACACCAGCGCGGAGGCGCCGCCGCCGAAGCCGTTGAACAGGCCCACCATCTGCGGCATTGCCGTCATCTGCACCATGCGGGCGGAGAACCCGCCGAAGGCGCTCCCGATGAGCACGCCGATGATGATCTCCGTCCACGACAGGATCTGGTTGTCCACCACGGTCGCCACGAGGGCGAGCATCATGGCGAACGCGGCGAGGAGGTTGCCCGCGCGTGCCGTGGCCGGTGATTGGAGCCGCTTCAGGCCCCAGAAGAAGAGGATCGAGGAGATCAGATAGGTCAGCTCGACCGCCATGTGCTGGCTCATTGTTCGTCTCCTCCTAGCGCTTCTTGAACATGGCCAGCATGCGGTCGGTGACCATGAATCCGCCGACCACGTTGATGGCGCCCATCGCGAGCGCGATGACGCCGAGTACGACCTGGACCTCTCCCTCGGCCCGGCCGGCGACGATCAGCGCGCCGACCATCGAGATGCCGGAGATCGCGTTCGATCCCGACATGAGGGGCGTGTGGAGCGTGGGGGGGACCTTGGTGATCACCTCACGCCCTGCCAGGGTCGCGAGGGTGAACACATAGAGTCCGATCATCAACTCGCCCATGGGTTCTCCTCGGAGTTGGGCGTCACGGTTTCGTTCTCGTGGGGACGGGAGCGGAAGGGCCTCACGCGCCCAGGGCCTGCTTGACCTGTTCGTTCAGGATGTTGCCCTCGTGGGTGACCGTCGAAGGACCCACGACGTCGTTTTCGAAATCCAGCTTGAGTACACCTTCCTTGTCCACGAACTCGCCCACGAGCGTCACGACGTTCTTCGAGTACATCTGGCTCGCGTGGACGGGGATGGTGCTGGGAATGTTCTCCGGACCCAGAATGCGGACCCCTTGCACGACCACGGTCTCGCCGTGCTTGGTGAGCTCGCAGTTGCCGCCGCTCTCGGACGCGAGGTCGACGATGACCGAGCCGGGCTTCATCGACTTCACCATCTCCGCGGTGATCAGCACGGGTGCTTTGCGTCCCGGGATCTGTGCGGTGGAAACGACGATGTCGGCATCGGCGATGTGCCCCGCGAGCAGCTCGAGCTCCTTCTCGTGCTGATCTTTCGAGAGCTCCTTCGCGTAGCCGCCCTCGCCTTCGGCGACGACCTCGTGCTCGGTCTCGAGGAACTTCGCGCCGAGGCTCTGCACCTGCTCCTTCACGGCCGGGCGCACGTCGAAGGCCTCCACGACCGCGCCGAGGCGCTTCGCGGTGGCGATCGCCTGCAGCCCGGCCACCCCCGCACCGAGCACCAGCGCCTTCGCGGGACGAATCGTGCCGGCGGCGGTGGTGAACATCGGCAGGAACTTGGGAAGCTGGTCGGCGGCCATCAGGACCGCCTTGTACCCGGACACGGTCGCCTGCGACGAGAGCGCGTCCATGGACTGGGCGCGGGTGATGCGCGGCACCAGCTCCATCGAGATGGCCGTGACCTTCCGGGCGGCGAGCTTCTTCACCAGGTCGGTATTCACCAGCGGACTGAGGAAGGAGACCAGGACCGCTCCCTCCGGAAGGGTGGACACCTCGTCGGGACCCGAGACCGAAGGCGGGTTGACGTGCAGGACGATGCTCGCACCCTCCAGGGCATCGGTCGTGCTCGACGCGACGGTGGCACCCGCTTCCCGGTACGCGTCGTCGGATGCGCCCGAAGCCACGCCGGCGCCCGACTCCACGGTGACTTCCAACCCCGACTTGATGAGTGCCTGAACGCCCTGGGGCACCAACGCCACGCGGTGCTCTCCAGGCCGTGTCTCCTTGAGGACGGCGACCTTCATGGACGCGCTCCCTTCGTGGATCCGGTTTTCGTCTGAAACGGTCCGTCCCGCGGCTCGTCCCGCGGCGGCCGAGGGCCCAATGGTATCCGGACCTGCAGAGGGACACAAGCGGGTGTTCCCCCACGCTTGCGGTGGGCGATGTCCCTCCCCAAGGTATCGCCTTTCGTGGCGCCATCGGAGGAGAGGGAGATGAGCGAGTCCGCCGGACAGCGCGAGGGAACCGGAGGCGACACCCGGACGCCGGAGCCCACCCGGATCGAGGCCTCCCGGCTCGATCGACGCAGCTTCATGGGGTACTTCTCCGCGGCCGGCCTGGGGGTCACGCTGCTCCCCGGCGTGCTCTGGGCCCGGGCTCAGGAGAAGGGCGTGATCACGAAGGAGCTCGTGGCCGACGCCGAGAAGGTCGCGGGCCTCTCGTTCACGGACGACGAACGGGAGATGATGCTGCGGGGGCTCGATCGGGACCTCGGCTCCTACAAGAAGCTCCACGAGCGCCCGATCCCGAACAGCGTCGCGCCCGCCGTCGTCTTCGATCCGATGCTCCCCGGGCGATCCTATCCCTCCGAGACCCGCCCGTTCCGGATGACGCACGACGAAGTCGAGCGCCCCGCGAGCCTGGAGGAGGTCGCGTTCTGGCCGGTGACGAAGCTCTCGGCGCTCATCCGCACTCGCCAGGCGACCTCCGTGGAGCTCACGGAGATGTATCTGGATCGGCTGAAGCGGTACGGACCGACGCTCCAGGCCGTCATCACGCTCACCGAGGACCGTGCGATGCGCCTGGCCAAGCGAGCCGACGCCGAGATCGCGGATGGACGCTACCGGGGACCGCTCCACGGCATTCCGTGGGGCACGAAGGATCTGCTCTCGACCGTGGGCTACAAGACCACGTGGGGCGCGAAGCCGTACGAGGACCAGGTGATCGACGAGGACGCGACGGTGGTGAAGCGCCTCGACGAGGCCGGGGCGGTGCTCGTGGCCAAGCTCACGCTCGGCGCTCTCGCCATGGGCGATTACTGGTACGGCGGGCAGACCCGCAACCCGTGGGACCTCGAGGAGGGCTCGAGCGGCTCCTCGGCGGGCCCGGCGGCGTGCACGGCGGCTGGGCTGGTGGGCTTCTCGATCGGGACCGAGACGCTCGGCTCGATCATCTCGCCGTCGACGCGCTGCGGCGCGAGTAGCCTCAGGCCGACGTTCGGGCGGGTGAGCCGCGCGGGTGCGATGGCGCTCTCGTGGACGATGGACAAGCTCGGGCCGCTGTGCCGGAGCGCCGAGGACTGCGCGCTCGTGCTCGACGCGATCCACGGCGCGGACGGTGTGGATCCCACGGCGCGGACCGTCCCGTTCAACTGGGACGTGAGCGACGGACTTCGTGGGCTTAGGGTCGGGTACTTCGAGAAGGCGTTCGAGGCCGATCACCGGGGGAAGGAGATGGACCTCGCGGCGCTGAAGGTGGTGCAGGGGCTCGGCATCGATCTCGTGTCCGTCGCGCTGCCGGACGCCTATCCGCTGGGGGCGCTCGGGATCATCCTGGACGCCGAGGCCGCGGCCGCGTTCGACGAGCTCACGCGCTCGGGTCGCGACGCGCTGCTGACGCGCCAGACGCCCGGCAGCTGGCCGAACACGTTCCGGACCGCCCAGCTCATCCCGGCTGTGGAGTACCTCCAGGCGAACCGGGTGCGGAGGATGGTGATGGGGGCGCTCGAGGCCGCGCTCGAGGGCGTAGACGTCTTCGTCACACCCTCCTTCGGAGGAAGCGGAAACGACGGCGTGCTCCAGATGACGAACCTGACCGGGCAGCCACAGGCGGTGGTGCCGAGCGGGTTCACGGAGAAGGGCACACCCACCAGCATCTCGTTCGTGGGACGGCTCTGGGGCGACGCCGACGCTCTGAGGGTCGCCAAGGCGTTCCAGGACGCGACCGACTACCACACGAAGCATCCGCCGAAGTTCGCCGTGGGTTGAGGGGGCCCTCCGACAGGCCGATACCGCCATGCCAGCGCCCGCGGGCGAGCGGCAGCTTCTCTCATGCTCGCGCGTATTCTCACGGCCGCGGTTCAGGGCGTCGACAGCTACCTCGTCGAGGTGGAGGTGAACCTGGCTCCGGGCCTTCCGGCCTTCACGGTGGTCGGACTGGCGGAGGGCGCTGTGCGGGAGGGCAGGGAGCGCGTCGGCGCCGCACTGCGCAACGTGGGCTATCCGCTTCCGCAGCGGCGGATCACCGTGAATCTGGCGCCGGCGGACGTCCGCAAGGAGGGGAGCGCCTTCGACCTGCCGATCGCGGTCGGTCTCCTCGCGGCGTCCGGCCACCTGGATGCCCAGCGGATCGCCGGGACCGCCTTCCTCGGAGAGCTCGGCTTGAGCGGTGAGCTCCGATCCGTGCGCGGGGTCCTGCCGGTCGCCGCGCGCTGCCGCCGTGCGGGCATCGGCACGCTGGTCGTGCCGGAGGCGAACGCACGGGAGGCCGCGGTCGTGGAGGGCCTGCAGGTCCTCGGAGCCCGGACGCTCGGCGCGGTGTCGGGACACCTGAACGGAGGCCCCTGCCTGGAGCCCGTGCGCATCGACCCGAGCGCGCTCCTGGAAGCCGGAGCCCCGGGAGGCCTCGATTTCCGCGACGTGCGTGGGCAGGAACAGGCCAAGCGCGCGTTGGAGGTAGCGGCCGCCGGAGGGCACAACGTGCTGCTCGTCGGGCCGCCGGGCTCCGGGAAGACGATGCTCGCGCGACGGCTGCCGGGCATCCTTCCACCGCTCACACTCACCGAGGCGCTCGAGGTCACCCGGGTCCACTCCGTGGCCGGGCGCATCCCGAGCGGAGCCGCGCTCGTGACCCGCCGGCCGTTCCGTGCGCCGCACCACACCGTGAGCGATGCGGGGCTGGTGGGGGGTGGGGTGCCGATCCGCCCGGGCGAAGTGAGCCTCGCCCATCACGGCGTCCTCTTCCTGGACGAGATGGCCGAGTACCGCCACAACGTCCTCGAGGTGCTCCGCCAACCCCTGGAGGACGGACGCGTGCATCTCTCGCGGGCACGGGGATCGGCGCGATTTCCCGCTCGCTTCCTTCTGATCGGGGCGATGAACCCATGCCCGTGCGGCTACCACGGCGACGGCTCCGACCGCTGCCTGTGCGACCCTCCGGCGGTGGCCCGCTACCTGGCGCGGGTGTCCGGCCCGCTCATGGACCGGATCGACCTGCACATCCAGGTGCCGGCGGTGCCGTTCCGGAGCCTGGCGGCGGATCGGGCCGGAGAGTCGAGCGAGCAGATCCGCGCACGCGTGATCGCGGCGCGCGAGCGGCAGCACGCCCGGTTCGCCGAGCTGGAGGGCGTGCACGCGAACGGCCAGATGGGTCCGGGAGAGATCCGGCGGTGGTGCCGGCCGTCACGCGCGGTCGCGCGCCTGCTCCAGGAGGGCGTGGACCGACTGGGGCTCTCCGCGCGGGCGTACCACCGGGTGCTCAAGGTCGCGCGGACGATCGCGGACCTGGAGGGGGCGGACACGATCGAGGATCGCCACGCGGGAGAGGCGCTGCAGTACCGGGGGCTGGACAGGAGAGCGCGGTGAGGGGAGTGAGCCGGATCACGGTCTCCATTCCTCCCATTGACATGCCGCCTACGTTTTCCGGCCATGCCGCGTACGCCTGCTTCCGCGACGTCCTCTCGGGGCGCGAGCCTCCTTCCGACCGGGACTGCGCCTTCCACCGCGAAGATCGTGACGGCGTTCGCGCTCGTCTACCTGATCTGGGGCTCCACCTACCTCGCGATCCGCTTCGCGATCGAGACGATCCCGCCGCTCGTGATGGCGGCCACCCGCTTTCTGATCGCCGGAACGGTCCTGTACGCATGGGTGCGGGCTCGCGGAGCCCCGAAGCCCACGGCGCGCGAGTGGCGAGGCGCGGCCGTCGTCGGCACGCTCCTGCTCGGCATCGGCAACGCGGGCGTCGTGTACGCGGAACAGTGGGTCCCGTCCGGGTTGACGGCACTCCTGGTCGGGGCGGTTCCGCTCTGGATGGTGCTCGTCGACTGGGGTTGGGGCGCACGCGTTCGCCCGACCCGCCGCGTGGGGGTGGGGCTCGTGGTAGGGTTCGTGGGCATCGGTGTCCTCGCGGGGTCGCCGGGTGCGGGCGCCGGAGGGCGCCACGAGCTCCTGGGTGGCCTCATCCTGATGGGTGCGTCACTGGCGTGGGCGAGCGGCTCCATCTACTCCCGCCACGCCCCGAAACCCGAGAGGCCGCGCCTCTGGGTCGCGATGCAGATGCTCGTCGGTGGGGGGGTGCTCGTGCTCGGTTCGCTCGCCACGGGTGAATTCGGAGCGCTCCACCCCGGCGCCGTCTCGCTCAAGTCCGTGCTCGGGTTCGTCTATCTGGTCGTCTTCGGGTCGCTGGTCGGCTACGCGGCCTACATCTGGCTGTTGTCGGTCTCCACGCCGGCGCGGGTTTCCACGTACGCGTACGTGAACCCCGTGGTGGCGCTCTTCCTCGGTTGGGCCGTTGCGGATGAGCCACTGACCTATCGCTCCTTGCTCGCCGCTGCCATCATCCTGGGAGCGGTGGTGCTCATCACGTCCGAGGGACAGGGTCGCGTCGCGCGCCAGTAGCCTCGCGGAGACACTGCGGGACAGGAGGACGCCATGCAGGAAACCGTTCTGGGTCTCAGTCCAGACGCCCAGTGGCTCAACGCGGACCTCCAGTGGAAGCTCGTGGAGTCGCTGGTACTCGCGCTCCTCCTGATCGTGTTGCGCAGATTGATCCTCCTGCTCGTGGACCGGCGCGTCCACGATGCCAGAATGCGCTACAGGTGGTCGAAGGGGACGGCCTACGCGGTCTTCTTCGTCGGCGCGTTCGTCCTCCTCCAGGTCTGGCTCGACGCGATCCAGTCGCTCGGCACCTTCCTGGGCCTGGTGTCCGCCGGACTGGCCATCGCGCTGAAGGACCTCGTGGCCGACCTGGCCGGGTGGGTCTTCATCATGTGGCGCCGTCCGTTCGATCCCGGGGACCGGATCCAGATCGGTGAGCACGCCGGTGATGTCGTCGACATCCGCATCTTCCAGTTCACGATCCTCGAGATCGGTAACTGGGTCGGCGCCGACCAGAGCACGGGGCGCATCATCCACGTTCCGAACTCGCTCGTCTTCCAGCAGGCGCTGGCCAACTACTCGGCCGGCTTCCCCTACCTGTGGAACGAGCTGCCGGTCCTGGTCACGTTCGAGAGCGATTGGCACAAAGCCAAGAAGCTCCTCGAGACCATCGCCCAGGAGGAGACCGCCGACCTGAGCGAGCTGGCCAGGGAGACGCTGCGCAAGACCTCGACGAGGTTCCTCATCCACTACCGCACCCTCACGTCGACGGTCTACACGTCGGTGCAGGACAGCGGCGTCATGCTCACGATCCGATACCTGTGCGAGGCACGGAAGCGACGCGGCACGGCCCAGGCCCTCTGGGAACGCATTCTCGACACCTTCGCCGAGACGCCCGACGTCGACCTCGCCTACCCGACGCAGCGGGTCTATCTGAACCCTCTGGAAGGAAAGGAAAAGGCCCGCGCACCCCTTCCGCCGTTGTCGCAGGGTCGTCCCGGGACCTAGGTTTCGGACTCGTCGATCCCGCGAGGTCATGGTGACCCGAGGGGTCACAACGACCCCCGCGCGCGGGGCTGCGCCATGAGCCACTATCTGGACTACGCCGCAACCTCGGCCACACGTCCTCGCGCCGTGGCGGCGGCCATGGCCGACTTCCTCATGGAGAGCGGCGCCAGCCCCGGAAGAGGAGGGTACGGGGCCGCCATCGAGGCTGGGAGGCGCGCGTTCGCGTGCCGCCACGCCGTGCAGCGTGTCCTCGGCGTGAGCGGGGATCCGGGCCGCGTCGCGTTCTTCCAGAACGCCACGCACGCCATCAACACCGCCCTCTGGGGAACGCTCGAGCCGCGCGACGTCCTCGTGGTCTCTGCCTACGACCACAACGCGGTGCTGCGGCCGGCCGCGTACCTGGAGCGGACGCGCGGGGTCGAGGTGCGCATGCTCCCGGGGACGCCGGAGGGCACGGTCGACCTGGCCGAAGCGGAGCGCCTCCTCGTCGGGGCGAGGATGCTCGTGGTCAACAGCGCGTCGAATGTCCTGGGCAATCGCCTTCCCCTGCGCGAGCTTGCGGGGCTCGCCCACGAGGCGGGTGCCCTGGTCCTCTTCGACGCGGCGCAGGGCGCTGGGCATTTCCCGCTCGACTGCGCGGCCAACGGCGTGGACCTGGCGGCGTTCACGGGCCACAAGGGTCTGCTCGGACCCCAGGGGACGGGCGGGCTCTGGGTTCGGGAGGGGGTGGAGGTGGAGCCGCTCCTGAGGGGCGGTACAGGCGGCAACTCCGCGCTGCGCGACATGCCGACGTCGATGCCCGACCGGCTGGAGGCCGGCACCGTGAATGCTCCCGGGATCATGGGACTCGATGCGGGCATCCGGTACGTGCTGGAGCGGGGGGTGGCCTCGCTCGCCGCGCACGAGGCGCGCCTGAAGGTCCGGCTGCGCGACGGGCTTGCGGCGATCAAGGGCATTCGGGTACGGTCCCCGGCTGCCCCGGACGGCGTCGGGATCGTGACGATCACGAGCGAACGGGTCGATCCGTCGACCCTGGCGACCCGCCTCGACCGCGAATGGGACGTCCAGGTTCGCTCGGGGCTCCACTGCGCGCCGGAGGCGCACCGGACTCTGGGCACGCTGGAAACCGGAGCGGTGCGGCTCTCGGTGGGATGGGCGTCGACGGATGAAGACGTCGACCGGGCCCTGGAGGGGGTGGAGGCCATCGTGCGCGAGCGTACGGTGGCGGCTTCCTGACATCACGGAACGAGGAAAGGGGGAAGATGCGACTCTTCGTCGCCCTCAATCTTCCGAAGAAGGAGCGACAGCGGATCTATCGCGCGGCGCGGGATCTCCGCGAGGCGGACCTCCCGGTGCGCTGGATCGATGCGGACAACTTCCACATCACGCTGAAGTTCCTG
>CAZFIS010000108.1:0-13109 GCA_964519125.1 uncultured Gemmatimonadaceae bacterium
CCACGTCGTACCACTCGGGCTTCTGGATCAGCCACTGGGTGAAGGCGTCGACGATCGCGGTCTCCTTCTCGATGTCGGGATACTCCTCCCCGACTTCGTGGAAGATCCTGACGAACATGCGGCAGCCGTCCAGCACGTTGTCCTTGGCGATGCACGTGACGCGCTTGACGCCGTCAGCGGGCGCCCCGTTGCGGCGCCGGGCCAGCTCGAAGGCCTTGCGGATCACGCGCTCGGATCCCTTTCGCGTGATGACCCGGTTGTCCACGGCGACCTCCTCGATCCCGGCACGCTTCAGGATGCCCCCGATGCCGGAATAGAGGTCCTCCGTGTTCTCGCGAACCAGCACCATGTCGACCTTCTCGGGATCCCAGACCCGCATCGGCTTGCCGTGGATCTTGTGCTTCACCCCCTCGTAGAGCTTGACCGGGCGGACGTTGGCGTACAGGTCCAGGGCGGCCCGGGTGCCGATGACCGGGCTCCACCCGGCCATCTTGCCGCCCTCCATGGTCACCGGCCGGCCGTCCCTCGTCGGGTCGGGCCACCCCACCGCGCCGAGAAGCACGAGATCGGCGGCGGCCACCTCCTCTTCGGAGCCCTCGGGCCAGTCCCGGGAGCCGTGCTTCAGGTAGAACTCCCCCCCGCACGGAATCTCCTCGATGTCGAACCCGATACCCAGCGCCGAACCCACCGCCTCCAGGACCCGCCGACCCTCCCGCGCGACCTCCACACCGATCCCGTCGCCGGGCAGCACCACGACTCGATATCCCATCTCTGCTCCATGTCGATGCGTTGTCTGCCGGAGAAGAATAGGACTCTCGAACAGCCCATGATAGCCCAGTGGCGGACTCGACGAAGCCGGTCAGGCCCTCCCCTTGGCGAGCAGATCCGAACCCTCCATTGCGCCAGCGCCACGAAGCCCCGCTCAGCCGGCCGGCCGATCCGGGCTCGTGTGACCACGGCTCAAGGTCGCCCGGGTCGGGGCGTTTCTACGGCGTAGACGATCGTTCCTCCGATCCTTTGAATCTCGCGGAACCGCCCGGGATAGGCGGCGATGAGCGCGTTGAGGAACGGAGTGCTCTTGTTCGCGACGATGTCCGTAATGCGGTAGCGATCCAGAAACGCCAGCTTCACCGCGTCGTCAGCCACCCAGGGAACCGTGTAGGTATCCCGTCCGGTGAGAAGGACGCCATACGGCGCGCGGTTCGTCGCGAGCACCGCGTCGGACGGAAGGTGCTTGTCCACCCACGCGAAGGCTCCGAGGAAGTCGCTCATGTCGCTGCCGTAATACGGAATGGAGTGTTCCACCTGTACCTGGGCGATCAGCAGGGGCCCGTTCCACATCAGGCTGAACCCCACGGCGATCAGCAGCACCACGGTGCGCGCCAGGCTCCTGGCTCTCGTCCATCTCGCGCCATCGTCTTCTCCGGATCGAACAAAGCGTTTGGCGACCGCGGTGCCACCCTCCAGGAGAGCGAACAATGGCAGCAGCGCGTAATACGCGAGGATCGGGATGACGGGGACGAGGAACCGTTCGCCCTCATGGGCGGGCCACAGGAGAAGGGCGCCCATGTACAGCGGGATGTAGAACTCGGGAGTCCCTCGCCGACGCCACATCGCCCAGAGCCAGCCGAGGATCACCCAGATGCCGATCCACCGTACGAGAGCCGTTCCGGTCGCGGTCCGGCCCGTGAGGACCGACGCGCTGAGGCGGTCGTAGTAGTCGAGGTTATCCGCAAGGCGTCTTCCGAGGCCGGCGACGAGCCGTGTGGCCGTGACGGGCCTCTCCGGATTCGCACCCACGAACTCGCGTTCGTAGCTCAGCCCTTCACGTAGTTGCTCCGGGAGCGTGTGTGAGGCGAGGGCGTTCCGCCCCATCCACCCGCCGATGACGACCGCAACGACAGTGAGCGCGATTCCGGCTCTCCTCATCCGGGCGCGAAGGGGGCGTTCGCGATGGCCGAGCAGGATCGAAGCGGCGAACGCGAAGACCAGTGTGAATCCTATCATCCGCATGAAGTACGACGCGACGATCAGGACGATGGTCCAACGGAACCACCCTGCGCCGAAGGACTCGCGGTGCCGCTCCGCCGTATACAGTGCGCCGAGGGACACGAGCATGTACGGCACATCCGAGAGGATACGCGTGGCCTCGAATGCGAGCGGGTAGGAGACGGCGGTGATCAATGCGACGGCGACCGCGATGCCGACCCCTGCGATTCGGCGAAACCACAGGTAGGTGACTCCGACGGCGCCGACCGCGCAGGCGACGACGGACGCGCGCATCAACAGGTAGTTCTTTCCGAACAGCAGCACGATGGGCGACAGCATCAGCGGGAAGCCGGGCGGATACTTCGTGTGGGCGTAGCCCATGTAGGTGTATCCCTCACCGTGCGCGATCGAACGGGCGAGGGTGATGTACATCGCGCTGTCCCACGTCGGCTTCCAGTACGGCACGACCAGCATGGCGTAGAACGTGGCCGTGCCGGCGAGGATCCATACCCCGGGCTCGCACGCCCATCTCTTCCAGTCCAACCGCATGGTCCGCTTCTTCACAACCCTCTCTTCAGGCTCTTCGCGTCGCCCCCCACGAGCGCACGCCAAGAAAAGTCGGCACCGGCGGGACGGGTCACCTGCCACGCCAGAATACACGAAACCGCACCCGAAACCAGCATCCGCCGCACGCACCCGGTCCCATGGGGCCGGGGCCGCTCCGAGATGTCCCGGATTCCGGGACGGATGGGATCTTCGCTACCCACAGGGCTGCGGGAGAGCGGCACCTCCGCCTCGCCATCCGCTCCTGACACGGATCGTCCGGCTCTGTAAGTTGTCGGGGCGGGTTCGGAGCGTGTGTGGATGAGGAGTGTGGAGCCGATGCGTGATGCCGTGGAGGGCCTCTGGCCGGAACTCGAGTGGATCCGGGACCCGGCGCTGCGGGAGGCAGTGACCCTGACCTGGATCCGGGCCTTCGAGCGCAGTCCGCTCCAGCCTTCCGACCTGGATGAGATCCCGTTCACCCTCCTGGTGCCCGACTGCCCCGCGACGTTCATGCAGCACAAGCGCTGCGTGGTGCATATCGCGCGGCGCTCCGCGGAGGCCATGCGCGAGCACCTGGGCACGTCCCTGGAAATCGACATGGACACCGTGATCGCCGGTGCGATCCTGGCCGATGTCGGCAAGCTGCTCGAGTACGAGAAGGTCGACGGCCGGGCCGTGCAGAGCGAGCGCGGCAAGGCGCTGCGTCACCCGTTCACGGGCGTCGCACTGGCCATGGAGTCGGGCGTACCCGACGCCGTCTGCCACATCATTGCGGCGCACGCTGCCGAGGGGGACATGGTCAATCGCTCGACCGAAGCGATCATCGTGCATCACGCGGATTTCATGAGCTACCTGCCGTTCAGGAACCTGGAGCGATAGAGCATGGGGGTGGATGCAGCCGGGAAGCCGGCGGAGGCCATGGCGAAGAACGTGCCCGGAACCGTGACCGCCGCCATGGCGCGCTGGGCGGCAGGGCTGACGTACGAGGATCTGGGAGCGAACGCGGTCCACCAGGCGAAGCGCTACCTGCTGGACGCTCTCGGCTGCGCGCTGGGCGGCTTCCAGCAGGAGGACGTGCGCATCGTGCTGGACGTGCTGGGCGAGCTGGCGGGCACGGGACCGGCGACCGTCATCGGCAGCGGCGCGCACGTGGACGTCGCATCCGCGTCCCTGGCGAACGCGCTGATGATCCGCGTCATGGACTACAACGACATCTACTGGCGCCAGGACCCGTCGCATCCGACGGATATCCTCCCGGCGGCGATCGCGACGGCGGAGCGCGCGGGCAAGGGTGGGCGCGACCTGATCCTCGGCATCGTGCTGGGCCACGAGTTCGAGATGCGCTTGTGCGAGGCGGCGTTTCCGGGCATCCGAGAGCGCGGCTGGCACCACGCGACGCTCACGGCCTTCGTCTCGCCGATCGTCGCGGGCCGCATGCTCGACCTGCCGTGGCCGAAGATCCAGCACGCCATCGGTATCTCGGCGTCCGGCCGTGCGACATTGGGTGCCGTCACCGCCGGCAAGCTCACCATGATGAAGAACACGGCGGATCCCATGGCGACGCAGGCGGGCGTGCTCGCGGCGTTGCTCGCGGAGCGCGGCTACACGGGCCCGGAGCACGTGATCGACGGCAAGGAGGGGTTGGTGCACGTGCTGGGGCCCGAGTGGAAGCTCGACCTTCTGACGGACGGGCTGGGCGAGTCCTGGCGCATCGAGCAGTGCGGCATGAAGGCGTTTCCGACGGAGGCTTTGACCCACGCGCCGATCTCGGCCGTGCTCGAGCTCGTGAACGAGCACGACCTCGCGCCGGAGGATGTCGAGAAGGTGCAGATCCGCTCGCTCGCCCGCGCGGCCGACATCCTGGCCGATCGCTCCAAGTACGACCCGCGCAGCAAGGAGACGGCGGATCACAGCCTGCCGTACGTGGTCGCGGCCGCGCTCGTGGATCGACAGGTGACGCCGGCGCAGTTCGAGCCAGCCAAGCTGACGGACGCACGCATCCGAGCGCAGCTCGGCAAGGTCGAGGTGACGGCGGACCCCGAGATCGAAGCGCTCTTCCCCGCGTTGCAGCGCGTCGTGGTCACGATCGTGACGACGGACGGCCGCTCCCTGACCACGCAGCTCGACTACCCGAAGGGCGACCCCCGCAATCCGCTCACGGACGAGGAGATCGAGGCCAAGTTCGAGGCTCTGGCGAGCCCCGTCATGGACGCTGACGCGTGCCGGCGCCTCGAGGACGCGGTCTGGGCGCTGGACGAGCAGGACTCCGTGTCGGAGCTCATGGCCCTGACCCACGCCGGCCACTGAGGAAGGAGCGGCTCGCCCATGGCACAGACCGTCATCGAGAAGATCGCACAGGCGCACATGGGGGCCGGGCCCCCGCGCGCACTGCGCGCGGGCGATGTCGTCTCACTGCGGCCGCGCCATGTGCTGACGCACGACAACACGGCCGCCGTGATGAAGAAGTTCGCCTCCATCGGGCTGGCGCGGATCCACGATTCGCGCCAGCCCGTGTTCGCGCTGGACCACGACATCCAGAACACGGAGCCGTCCAACCTCGAGAAGTACCGTGACATCGAGGCGTTCGCCCGCGCCCAGGGCGTGGACTTCTACCCGGCCGGCACGGGCATCGGACACCAGATCATGGTCTCCGAGGGCTACGTCGTGCCCGGCGCGCTGGTCGTCGCGTCGGACTCGCACTCGAACATGTACGGCGCGCTCGGTGCGCTCGGAACGCCCGTGGTGCGTACGGATGCGGCGGCGATCTGGGCGACGGGCGAGTTCTGGTGGCCGATCCCTCGCACCGTGCAGGTGGTCCTCGACGGCGCACTGCGGCCCGGCGTCTCCGGCAAGGACGTGATCATCGCGCTGTGCGGGCTCTACAACCGGGGCGAGGTGCTGAACGCGGCCGTCGAGTTCGCGGGGCCCGGCGTCGCCAGCCTCGGCATGGACGCGCGCCTGACCATTGCGAACATGAGCACCGAGTGGGGCGCTCTGGTCGGCTGGTTCCCGGTCGACGACGTCACCCTGCGCTACCTCGAGGCCCGGCGCACCGTGCTCGAAGCGAAGGGCGCGCATCGCATCACCGGCGAAGACATCGCGCGCTGGGCTCAGGATCCACCCCGGCCCGACGCCGACGCGCACTACGCGGCACGCATCACGCTCGACCTGGGCGCCGTCAGCCCGTACGTCTCCGGACCCGACACGGTCCAGGTGATGACATCGCTCTCCGAGTTGCGTGGCGAGCGCATCGCGATCGACAAGGCCTACCTCGTCTCCTGCGTGAACAGCCGCCTCGAGGACCTGGAGGCGGCCGCCGCCGTGCTGCGTGGCCGGCGGGTCGCCGCGGGCGTCGAGCTGTACGTAGCGGCTGCCAGTGCGGAGGTGCAGGCTGCGGCGGAGCGGAGTGGAGCGTGGGGCGCATTGCTCGATGCGGGCGCGACACCGCTGCCGTCGGGCTGCGGCCCGTGTATCGGTCTCGGCTCGGGCACACTGGAGCCGGGCGAGGTGGGCATCTCGGCCACGAACCGGAACTTCAAGGGTCGTATGGGCTCGCGCGATGCGCGCGCCTACCTGGCGAGTCCGGAGGTGGTCGCGGCCTCGGCGGCGGCCGGCTACATCACCGCGGCGACGGAGGTCGATGGCGCGACGCCCGAGTACCGCTTCGAGCGGCTGGCCGCGCCCGTCGAGACGGAGACGGTCGAGATCCTGGACGGCTTTCCCGAGCGCGTGGCCGGCCGTCTCGTGTTCGTACCGCGGGACAACCTCAACACCGACGGCATCTACGGCAAGGATTACACGTACCGCGAGGGCATGACGCCGGCGCAGATGGCGGCCGTGGTCATGAAGAACTACGACCCCGCGTTCACGGAGCGCGTGCGACCGGGCGACGTCCTGGTGGGCGCGGCGAACTTCGGCACGGGATCGAGCCGCGAGCAGGCGGCGACCGCACTCAAGGCCGCCCGTATACCGCTGGTCATTGCGGCCAGCTTCTCGCAGACCTACCTGCGCAACGCGTACAATAACGGCTACGTCTGCATCGAGTCGCCCGACCTCGTCGCGCGGCTGCGCGCCCTGTTCGCGGCCGACATCGAGGCCGGCGTGCTGACGCTCATCCCGGGCGACGACGTCGAGGTCGACTTCGCGCGTGGTGCGATCGCCTATCGTGGCGAGACATTCCCGTTCCCGGCGCTGGGCGCGGTGCCGCAGGCTCTGGTCGTGGCGGGCGGTGTCGAGGCGCAGATCCGGCAACGCCAGTAGGGTGGGCCGGCACCCGGACGCAGCGCCGGCCGCCGTGGTCCTTTCACGAATGAATGAAGACAGGAGACCATAGAAGATGCGCCGAACGATTGTGGTCATGCCGGGCGATGGCATCGGCAAGGTCGTGCTGCCCGAGGCCGTGCGTGTGCTCGACGCCGTAGGCTTCGAGGCGGACTACGTGCACGCCGACATCGGTTGGGAGCAGTGGGTCGAGCACGGGAACCCGCTTCCCGAGCAGACGGTCGACCTGCTGCGCGAGCACCGGCTCGGGTTGTTCGGCGCGATCACGTCGAAGCCCAAGGCGGAGACGGTGGCCGAGCTGAAACCGGCTCTGCGCGACCAAGGGCTGACCTACTACAGCCCGATCGTGGCGCTGCGACAGCGCTTCGACCTGGACGTCTGCATCCGGCCGTGTCGCTCCTTTGCGGGCAACCCCCTGAACTTCATCCGTCAGACGGCGGGCGGCGACTCGGAGGAGCCGGCGGTGGACGCCGTCATCTTCCGCCAGAACACGGAGGGCCTGTACTCGGGCGTCGAGTGGACGGATCCACCCGACGTGGTGCGCCAGGCCATGGCCACGCACGCGAAGTGGGCGCCGTTCGCGGACGTCGCACCCGCGGACATCGCGCTCTCCGTGCGCGTTTTCACACGGCCGGTCGTGCGGCGCATCCTCGACGCGGCGTTCGATTATGCCGAGCAGCACGGCTACAGCAGTGTGACGGTGTGCGAGAAGCCGAACGTGCTGCGCGAGACGTCCGGAATGATGGAGACCGTGGCGAAGGAGGTACAGCGCGAGCACCCGGCAATCCGGCTGCGCAGCACGAACATCGACGCGCAGATGATGTGGCTGACCAAGAACCCCGAGGACTATGGCGTGCTGGTGGCGGGCAACCTGTTCGGCGACATCATCTCGGACGCGTTTGCCGGCCTCGTCGGCGGCCTCGGCTTCGCCTGCTCCGGCAACATCGGCCGAGACGTCGCGGTGTTCGAGCCGACGCACGGCTCCGCGCCGAAGTACGAGACGCTGGATCCGCCGATCGTGAACCCCATTGCCATGATCTTGAGCGCGGCCATGATGCTGGACCATGTGGGCGAGATGGATCGGGCCGGCGCGGTCCGCGATGCCGTGGCCACGGTCGTGCGTGAGGGCAAGGTCCGCACGTACGACATGCTGCGGCTTCCGGGCGGGCCCGACGTGATCGGCAAGGGCGCCGCGAGCACGATGGACATGACCAACGCCGTCATCGCGCACATCGGCTGAAGGAGATACCGTGGCCGACCCCACAACCGCACCGCCGCGACGGCCCGCCGAGGCGGGCCGTCGCGGCACGGACGTCCGCTCGGACCTGTGGGTGGGCCTCGAGCCGGGCGAGTCCGGCGGAATCCGAATCGACCTGACCTCCCGCGTCGCATCGATGTACGGCGACTCGATCCGCGCCGCGGCGCTGCACGCGCTCCGCGCGCTGGGCGTGCAGCATGCCCACCTCACGATCGAGGACCAGGGTGCCATGCCGTTCGTGATCGCGGCGCGTGTCGAGGCCGCGGCGCGGCGCGCGGGCTACGCCTCGGACGTGCCGCTGGCAGACCTCGCCGCCGCGGGCCTGGAGCCACGAGCGCACGAGCCGACAGCCCGCGGCCGGCTGCGCCGTTCACGGCTCTACCTGCCGGGCAACGAGCCCAAGTTCATGTTCAACGCCGGCCTGCACGCACCCGACGCCGTGATCCTCGACCTCGAGGACTCCGTGCACGCGGAGCAGAAGGACGCCGCACGGCTGCTCGTGCGCAACGCGCTGCAGTCGGTGGACTTCATGGCGGCCGAACGCATGGTGCGCATCAACCAGCTCCCGCTCGGTCTGGCCGACCTGGACGCCGTGGTGCCCCAGCGGCCGCACCTCATCCTGATCCCGAAGGTCGAGCGGCCGGAGCAGGTGCGGGAGGTCGCGGAGCACATCCGCTCGCTGCAGCCGGCGACGTCGGGCGCCGCGCCGATCTGGCTGATGCCGATCCTCGAGTCCGCGCTCGGTGTGGAGAACGCCTTCGCGATTGCGACGGCGGACGACAGCGTCGCAGCGCTGACCATCGGCCTCGAGGACTACACGGCCGACCTTGGCGTGGTGAAGACGACGAGCGGCGAGGAGACGATGTACGGGCGCATGCGGATGGTCAACGCCGCACGCGCGGCCGGGCTGCAGGCCATCGATTCCGTCTACGGCGACGTCGCGGACGAGGACGGTCTGCTTGCCTGGGGCCGTCGGTCGCGGGCCCTGGGCTTCGACGGCATGGGCTGCGTGCACCCACGGCAGATCCGCGTCATCCACGAGGCGTTCGCACCGTCGCCCGAGGAGATCGAGCGGGCGCTGCGCATCGTCGGAGCGTGGCGCGAGGCGGAGCGGCAGGGGCTCGGCGTGGTGAGCCTGGGCTCGAAGATGATTGATCCGCCGGTCGTGCTCAGGGCTCGCCGGCTGGTCGAGCGCGCACGCAACGCGGGCCTCGTCGATGAGGAGGTGGGATCATGAGCAGCGGACACGAGTTCGTGGTCAACGCCGCGGGCCGGCGGGTCCCCACCATGGTCAACGGCGAGCCGCAGGTGCCGTACCAGGGCGTGGGTGGCTACCGGCCGGAGGGCCGCCGGTACGGGCCGCCGATCCGTTCCTGCGTCGACTACCCCGCCAACGGTGACAAGCGCGTCAGCGACCTGGAGACCGCACTGAAGAAGGTCGGGCTGCGCGACGGCATGACCATCTCGACGCACCACCATCTGCGCAACGGGGATACGGTCGCGCTCATGGCGCTCGAAGCCGCGGCGAGCATGGGTGTGAAGGACGTGCGTTGGTTCCCGAGCGCGTCGTTCCCGTGCCACTCGCCCGTCGTAGACTTGATGCGTCGCGGCGTGGTGCACCACATCGAGGGGAGCATGAACGGCCCGCTGGGCGCGTTCACGTCCTACGGCGGCATGCGCGGGCTCGGCGTGCTGCGCTCGCACGGTGGCCGCTGGCAGGCCGTACAGGACGGTGAAGTGAAGGTCGACGTCGCCGTCATTGCCGCGCCCACGGCCGACGCATTCGGCAACGCGGATGGCTCGCACGGCCCTTCCGCCTGCGGATCGCTCGGCTTCGCGCTCGCCGACTCGATGTACGCGGACCACGTGATCGTCGTCACGGACAACCTCGTCCCCTTCCCGTGCATTCCCTGGCAGATCCAGGGCAACAACGTGGATTACGTGGTCGAGGTCGGATCGATCGGCGATCCGGCTGCGATCGTCAGCGGCACGACGCAGATCACGAAGAGCCCCGACCGGCTGCTGATCGCCGAGCATGTAGCTCGTTTGCTGCGCGATGCCGGCATCATGCGCGACGGGTTCTCGTTCCAGGCCGGGGCGGGCGGCATCGCGCTCGCCTTCGTCCAGTTCCTGCGCGAAATGATGAAGCAGGCGGGCGTGCGTGCGCGCTTCGTGCGCGGCGGCTCGACGGAGTACCTGGTCGAGCTGCTCGAGGACGGCCTGACCGACTACATCCTGGACGGCCAGACCTTCGATCTGAAGGCCGTTGCGTCCATCGCGTCCAACCCGGCCCACGTCGCGACGTCGCCCTTCACCTCGTACAACTACCACGGCAAGGGTGACTTCGCCTCGATCGTCGATGCCGTCGTGCTCGGTGCCACCGAGGTGGACGTGAACTTCAACGCGAACGTCAACACGCACTCGGACGGCATGCTGCTGCACGGAATCGGCGGCTGGCAGAACTGCCTGTTCGCGGGCACCACGATCCTGGCCGTGCCGTCGTTCCGCGATCGCGTTCCGGTCATCGTCGAGGACGTCACCACACTCACGGGTCCCGGCGAGTTGATCGATGTCGTCGCGACCGAGCGCGGCATTGCGATCAACCCGCGGCGTGGCGACCTCCTCGAGGCAGTGCGTGGATCCGACCTGCCGATCCGCGACATCCGCGAGATCAAGGCCGAGGTTGAGGAGATCGTGGGCGGCCCACCGACCCGGGCACCGCACCTCGACGAGCCGGTGGCGGTCATCAAGTGGGTCGATGGCACGCTCATCGACACGATCTGGCGCATCGAGGGTGACCCCGATGCCGTCGACGTGGCTCCCGCCGAAGGCCCCTGAGCGCGAAGTCGAACCCAGTGAACCCCTGAGCCGAGAGAGCGCCTTGCACCACGACGCCATCGCCGTGATCGACTTCGGCGGGCAGTACGCCCACCTCATCGCTACCAAGATCCGTCGCCGCGGGGTGCTGGCTGAGATCCGCCAGCCCGAGGACCCCATCGAGGCCTTCACCGGCTACAAGGGGATCATCATTTCGGGTAGCCCGAGCCTGTCGTCCCACGGCGAGGACTCGTCGTACACGAAGGCGATCTACGATTTGGACGTCCCAATCCTGGGCTTCTGCTTCGGCCACCAGGAGATCGCGAAGCACTACGGGGGCGAGATCGTGCACGGAGGGCGGGAATGGGGACACGCCGACCTGCACCTCACCGGTGGCCACGCGCTCTTCGATGGGTTGGCCTCCGTGGAGCCCGTGTGGATGAGCCACTACGACTCCGTCGTCTCCGTAGGACCCGACTTCCGGGAGTTGGGCTTCACCGTCACCGGAGAATCGGAGGAACACCACCATCGGTTCGCCGCCATCGGCTCCGACTCCCTGCGCAGGTACGGCTTCCAGTTCCATCCCGAGGTGGACGACACGGTTCACGGCGACGACATGATCGCCAACTTCGTCCTGGAGGTGTGTGGGTGCGCGCCCACCTGGTCCATGGACGCGTTCCTGGACGAGCAGGTGGACAAGGTGAAGGCCCAGGTCGGCGACGATTCGATCTTCTTGCTGGCGTCGGGAGGCGTGGACTCCACGGTGGCCGCGGTGCTCCTGGGCCAGGCCCTGGGAAGCGAGCGGCTCCACCTCCTCCACATCGACAACGGGCTCATGCGCAAAGGAGAGAGCGCGCAGGTGCTGGATACGTTCCAGGAGCTGGGGCTGGGGAAGAACCTCCACTTCCGCGATGCCAGCGAGGCGTTCCTGTCGGCCCTGGACGGGGTCATCGAGCCCGAGGCCAAGCGCAGGCGCATCGGGGACACCTTCATCTCGGTCTTCCAGGAAGAGGCGGAGAAGCTCGGCATCTCCCATCACCTCCTGGGTCAGGGCACCATCTACCCCGACACCATCGAGACGGGAGGCACGCGCCGGGCCGACACCATCAAGACCCACCACAACCGGGTTCCGGTCATCGAGGAGATGATCGCCGCCGGAAAGGTGGTGGAGCCCCTGGCCGAGTTGTACAAGGTGGAGGTGCGGGAGTTGGGCGAGCGCCTCGGGATCCCGCGCGAAGCGCTCTGGCGCCACCCCTTCCCCGGCCCGGGTCTGGGCGTGCGCGCCCTGTGCAGCGACGGCACGCCCGACCGCGACGGGTTCGAGATCGCCGAGCCCGCCGCCGCGGCGTTGGCGGCGGACTTCGGATTGCGCTGTCTGCTCCTTCCCATTCGATCGGTGGGGGTGAAGGCGGATCTGCGAGCGTACGAGCACCCGGCGCTCCTCTCCGGCGACGTGCCCTGGTCGAGGCTGCGCGCCGCGGTGTCGACCCTCACGGCCCAGGTGCCCGGGATCAACCGGTGCGTCTGGAATCTCGGCCCCGAGCACCCCACGTCGGCGAATCCCCTGGCGGTGGGCATGACCCGTGAGCGGCTCGACCTCCTTCGCGAGGCGGACCACATCGTCATGGAAGCGCTGAGTACGTCGGGGCTCTACGACTCGGTGTGGCAGTGCCCCACCGTCCTCCTGCCGGTCGCGTTGGGTGGGGAGCGGGGCGAAACCGTGGTGGTGCGACCGGTCCGGTCCCAGCGCGCCATGACCGCCATGCCCGTAGAATTGCCTGCGGAGGTCCTGGACGAGCTGCGGGAGAAGATCCTCGGACTGGACGGCGTGTCGGGACTCCTCCTGGACGTCACATCCAAGCCACCGGGAACCATCGAATGGGAATGACGTTCCCGCGGGCAGCCACCTGGCCGCAGCGGTCCCGAGGGGGCCGCTGACACCCTGGAGGGTCGTCGCCCATGTTGCCTCCGTCCACCGACCCCGGCTCGGTCCGCGCCCTCGAAGACATACGCGCGGCTTTTCCCGCGCTCGAGCGCGTCCACGCAGGAGAGCCCGTCGCGTACTTCGACGGTCCCGGCGGCACCCAGGTGCCGCGCGCAGTTGCCGACGCGATCACGGACCACCTGCTGCACCACAACGGCAATCGGCACTGGGCGTACCCCAGTAGCGCGGAGACCGATGCGGCCGTGGAGAACGCCCGCCAAGCCATGGCCGACC
>CAZFIS010000109.1:0-12877 GCA_964519125.1 uncultured Gemmatimonadaceae bacterium
GGTATGGTCCGAAAACCAGGAGGCCCCGCCTCCCGTGACAGAAGGCGGGGCCTCTTCGACCTCCGGGCCCGAGGACCCGTCGGACCCGGCGGTCTCTGGTGTTACTGGGGTTCGGCCGCGATGCGTCCCAGGAGTGCATCACGCTCGCTGGTATCCAGCAACGGCGACTGTGCGAGCTTCTGCGCCTTCGAGATCAGCGCCTGGACCACGATGGCGTGGCTACCGCGCTCGCGGGCGATCCACGCGGCGTCCAGGAAGGACTTGGCCGCGGTCTTCACGTCTCCGTACTGGAGCGCGACGTTGCCGGCGTTCTCCAGCAGAGACTGCGCCTTGCCCTCGTCCCCGAGGTAGTACCTGAGCCGGCTCGCATCCACCATGTCCTTCACGGCCTGACAGTCACCGGTGGGCCGGAGTTGCGCGGCCATCTCGAAGTAGTGAGCCGCCTCGCCGAAGTACTGCTTGGTCGTCGCGACCCGCGCCGCTGCCGCCTCGTACCTCACGGCCTTGGCCACATCCACGCCGTTCCTGGCTGCTGCGGACTGCGCCTGCGTTCCTTTGACGGTGAAGGCCATGCCTGCGATAGCGACGATCGCCACCACCCCCGTCATCTTCGTCCCGTTCATCGCTCGTGCTCCGGCTTTGGTGAGCGTTGTGTTCCCGGAGCGACCCTCCCCTCCCCGATCCTGCCAGGACGGTCGAGCCGTCCGGTCGGAATCCCTCGCCCCCTGCGAGACCATCCCGGTTACTACCTTGGACGCGCCCGATCCCGAAAGAGTTGCGAGCGGTCGTCCTCCATCTGTACGAGGAAAGGCGGCCATCCGTTTCACGCGGAGGAGGCCGGCGCTCCGCGCGGCCCCCAGGATCGGTCGAGGGCCTCGGGGGTAGTGCCTCCGTCGCCCCGAAAAGGCGGTGCCGGAAGGCGGGGAATCCGGGCCGGGGAGCTACGTATCGGGAGATCGGGTCATCTACGGACCCATGACGAGGAGATCTCCCGATTGTTTGCGTCCTTTCCTGCGGGGAAATTCCTTTCAACATCGAACCGGTTTCAGCTCCCGAGGAGCCTACGTTGATCACGCGTCTTCGCCGCCTGCGTCAGAGCCCCGCCATGCGGGCGCTGGTGCGCGAACATCAGGTTCTGCCGCGCCATCTGATTCTCCCGCTTTTCGTGACCGAGGTCGAGGCCGAGCCCACCGAGGTGACGTCCATGCCGGGCGTCTATCGGTGGCCGGTGGACCGGCTGGCCGAGATCGCGGAGGACGCGAAGGCGGCGGGCGTCGGCGCGGTGCTCCTCTTCGGCATCCCGGCGGAGAAGGACGATCACGGGAGTCAGGCTTCCGCGGAGGACGGCATCGTGCAGCGGGCGGTCCGCCGGCTGCGCTCGGACGGGTTCGACGGTGTGGTCATCACAGACGTGTGCCTGTGCGAGTATACCGACCACGGTCATTGCGGCCTTCTCGACGACTCGGGCTACGTGCTCAACGATCCGACGCTCGAGCGCCTGGCCGACACGGCGGTTTCACACGCGCAGGCGGGGGCCGACATCGTCGCGCCTTCCGCGATGATGGACGCCCAGGTCGAGGCGATTCGTGAGGCACTCGACGACGCGGACTTCGTCAATACGCCCATTCTCTCCTACTCGGCCAAGTACGCGTCGTCGTACTACGGTCCGTTCCGTGACGCGGCCGACGGCGCACCCCGCTTCGGGGACCGTCGCAGCCACCAGATGGATCCGGGCAACGGCCGTGAAGCCATGCTGGAGCACGCTGCGGACATCGTCGAAGGCGCGGACATCCTCATGGTGAAGCCGGGCCTGGCCTACCTCGACATCGTGCGGCGCACGCGCGAGGAGTTCCCCGACATGCCGCTCGCCGTCTACAACGTGAGTGGCGAGTACAGCATGGTGAAGGCCGCCGCCGAGCGGGGTTGGGTGAACGAGCGCGCCATCGTGCTCGAGACGCTTACCGCGTTCCGGCGTGCCGGCGCGGACATGGTGCTCACCTACCACGCCCTCGACGCCGCCAGGTGGATCGCCGATGAGCTCTGAGGTACCGGCCGTCGTCCTCGGACACTTCTGCACCTACCGCTTCACTCCGCGGTTCTGGGAGTTGGGCGGCGAAGAGCGGCGCAGCCGAGCGCGCACCTGGTTCGAGGGCCTGCGCGATGCGGCGGAGGTGGCGCACCTCTACCTCGTGCGGGGGCTCGAGTCCGAGGCGGATGTGCTGGTGTGGAGCACCGCGCGGCTTCCGGAGCCCGCCGACGCGGGACAGTACTTCACGGCGCGGTCCGCGGCCGAGAACCGGCACCGCGATATTCTCGAGCCCGTTCATGCGCTCTGGGGGATGACGCGCCCGTCCGAATACAGCCGGAGTGAGCGCTCCGCCCAGGAGATCGATCCCCTGGCGGCGGAACGTTCACCCTACCTGGTGATGTATCCGTTCACCAAGACCGCGGATTGGTACCTCCTCGGCAGGGATACGCGCCAGGGCATGATGAACGAGCACATTCGCATCGGGAAGCAGTTCCGGGAGATCACGCAGCTTCTTCTCTACTCTTTCGGTCTTCAGGACCAGGAGTTCCTGGTCGTCTACGAGACCGACGACCTGTCGCTCTTCTCCCGCCTGGTCTACGACCTGCGGGACACCGAAGCGCGACGCTACACGAAGGCCGACACGCCTCTGCACACGGGCATCCGCGTGGACCCGGACCGGTGGTTGGAGACGCTCGGATGAGTGAGACTGCCATGGAAGTCTTCGTCCTGGGGAGCAGCCAATCCGTCGCTTCGGCGCGGGAGCGCGAGCTCCTGCACGTCGATGTCGACGAGATGTACGAGGCGCTGGACGACTTCCTCGCGCGCGGGCTTCTCGACGAGGCCGTGCCGCTCGCGACGTGTGGGCGGGTAGAGGTCTATGGAGCGAGCCGGCACCCCGAGCGCGCGCTGCGCGCGCTGCGGACGCTGCTGGCGCATCGGACGGGCATCGCGCCGGACCGGATCGCGGAGCACTCCTACGTCCACCGGAACCGCGACGCCGTGGTCCACCTTTTTCGCGTTGCCGCGGGCCTCGATTCTGTGGTCTATGGCGAGGCGCAGATCATCGGACAGGTAAGGGATGCCCTGGAGGACCCGCGCACCCGCGAAACGGCGGGGACGTTCCTCCTGAGGCTCTTCCAGAACGCCCTCGCGGCGGGCAAGCGCGTGCGCACCGAGACGAAGGTGGGACACGGTGCGGTGTCTCTGGCGGGCGCGGCGCTCCAGCTCCTTCAGAGCCGGGTCGGATCGCTCGAGCCGCTCTCGGCCGTCGTGCTGGGCGCGGGTGACACGGGCGTACTCATGGCGCGTCTGCTGCGCAAGGAAGGCCTGCGCCGTCTTACCGTGGCCAATCGTACCCTGGACAGAGCCGAGCGCGTGGCGCGCGAGCTGGGTGGCACGGCGACCGGCCTCGACGACATCCCGGGCCTCGTGAGCGGTGCCGACATCGTGGTGGGCGCGGTGGGCGAGAGCTTCGACCTGGTGACGCCCGAGCTCATGAACGGTACGCTCACCGGAGCGAACGCCCGCGATCGGTACTTCATCGACCTGGCACATCCCCGCAACTTCCATCCGGAGATGGCGAGCCAGCCCGGCGTGTACCTGGTCGACCTGGAGAAGGTCTTCTCGAACGTCGAGGAAGCGCGCCACTCGCGTGAGGCCGAGACGCCGCGGGCCGAGGCGCTCGTGTCCGAGGAAGCGGATGCGTTCATGAAGTGGATGCGCACGCGCGAATCGACCGCCGTGCTCAAGGCGGTGCGCGAGCAGGTGCTCGAGACGGCCCGCACCGAGGCCGAGCGGTACGCGCGTGGCCGCAGCGAGAAGGAGCGCGAGGATGTTCTGCGCCTCGCCCGTTCGCTGGCGCGCTCGCTCCTGCACGCGCCGACGGTGGCGCTCCGGGAAGCCGATCCCACGAACGCGGAGGGCCGCAAGCTCCTGGAGAACGCGACGTCGCTGTTCGGCGTCGAGGTCTCGGGGAACGGCAACGGCAGCACGGGGCGGTCGTGACGCGCCTCCGGCTCGGCACGCGCGGGTCCCTGCTGGCGCTCGCGCAGTCCCGCGGCATGGCTGCCGCGCTCGAGCGGGCGAACCCCGGCCTCTCCGTGGAGCTCGTCGAGATCCGCACTTCGGGCGATCGCATCCGCGACGTTCCGCTCGGTCCTCATTTGGGCCAGGCATTCTTCACCAAGGAGATCGAGGACGCCCTGCTGGAGGGTCGCATCGACCTGGCAGTGCACTCGTGCAAGGACCTGGCGAGCGTGCTGCCCGACGGGCTCACGCTCGGCGCACTGCCCGAGCGTGAGGATCCGCGGGACGCCCTCGTCAGCGCAGGCGCCCGTCTGGCCGATCTGCCGGCCGGTGCGCGTGTCGGAACGTCGAGCCCGCGCCGCAAGCTCTTTCTCGCGAGCGCGCGTCCGGATCTCCACCTCCAGGAGCAGCGCGGCAACGTGCCCACCCGGGTGCGGGCCGTCGACGAGGGCAAGGTCGACGCCGTGGTGCTCGCCGTGGCGGGGCTGAGACGCCTCGGCCTGACGGAGCGTATCGTGGAGATCCTCGAGCCCGACGTGATGCTTCCCGCCGCCGCACAGGGGGCGCTGGCGATCGAGATCCGCGTCGACGATACCGCGGCGGCCGACATCGTCTCGAAGCTGGACGACCCGGCGACCCGGGTCGAAGTGAGCGCCGAGCGCGCGTGCCTGCGCCGGCTGCAGGCCGGGTGTCAGGCGCCGGTGGGCGTTCTGGCCCGGGTGACGGGCGAGCGGCTGCGGGTGAGCGCGGCCGTGGCATCCGGGGACGGAATCGTCTGGGTGAACGAGGACGGCACGGCCGACAGCGCGGTCGAGGCGGGCACGGCGGTGGCCGAGGCGCTGCTCGCGGAGCTGGGGCTCCCCTCGCTCGACGACGTAGCCTGGGTCGGTGCGCCTTCGCGGAGCCGGAGCGCGGGCTGATGGGCCGGCTCGACGGCCGGGTCGTCGCGACCACGCGGGCGGGTGGCCCCGGAGACTCTCTCGTGCGTCTCCTCGAGGAGGAGGGCGCCCGGGTGGTCGTCTGGCCCACGCTGGTTCTGGACCCACCCACCGACCCCAAGCCGCTCCGCACCGCGGCGCGAGCGCTCGACGACTACGACTGGGTTGTGTTCACGAGCGCCCGGGCCGTCCCGGCCCTCGCCGATCTGGCCTCGATTCCCGGCGAGGGGACGCGCGTGGCCGCCGTGGGCGAGGCCACAAGTGCCGCGCTCGAGGAGGTCGGCTGGAGCGTCGATGTTGTCGGAGGTGAGGGCGCCCACGGTCTCATCGAGGCGATGGCCGCCGCCGCCGTGCTCGACGGCGCGCGTGTGCTCTTTCCGGCGGGCTCGCTCGCGCGGCCCGTTGTCGAGAAAGAGCTGCGGGCCTTGGGGGCGCGCGTCGACCGCGTGGAGGCCTACCGTACGCGCCAGGCGCCTCCGGATGCGCACGCGGTGCGCTCCGATCTGCGTCGCGGCGTGGACGTCGTCACGTTTGCCAGCCCCTCGGCTGTCCACTCGCTCGCCGAGGCGCTCGACGGCGACCTCCGGGGCGCGTTGCAGGGCGTCGGCGTGGCCGCGATCGGAAAGACGACGGCGCAGTCTCTCGAGGAGTCGGGCGTCGAAGAGGTGCAGGTCGGCGAGGGCGGCGGCATGGCCGGACTCGTGAGCGCCTGCGTGAGCGCCGTAGCCCGCATCCCGGACGCTTCGCGTGGCTGAGTCCGTGACGCTCCTGGAGCAGGCATGCCGCGGCATCCGAGGGCCGCGTCCGCCCATCTGGATCATGCGCCAGGCCGGGCGTTACCTCCCGGAGTACCGGAAGGTGCGTGAGCGTGTGGATTTCGCCACGGCCACCCGAACCCCCGAGATCGCCGCGCGCCTGACACTCCAGCCCGTCGAGCGCTTTCCGCTCGACGCGGCGATCCTGTTCAGCGACATCATGACGCCGCTCGAAGGGATGGGTGTGGCGCTGGAGTTCTCTCCCGGGCCCGTGATGCACGAGCCGATCCGTTCGGCGGATCAGATCCGCGCGCTCCGCCCGCTCGACCCCGCGGAGGGGGTTCCGTTCGTGCTGGAGACCCTCGGCCTCGTCCGAGCCGAGCTCCGCCGGGACGCTGCGCTCATCGGGTTTTCGGGCGCGCCGTTCACGCTCTTCTGCTATCTGGTCGAGGGCGGCGGCTCCAAGGACTTCGCCGACGCGCGCGCGTTCCTGCGCCAGGAGTCGGAGGCGGCCGCAGAGCTGCTCGCTCTGCTGGGCGATTCCATGGCACGCTACCTGGTGGCGCAGGCTCGGGCGGGTGCCGATGTCCTCATGCTCTTCGACTCGTGGGCGGGACTCCTGGGCCCGGCGACGTATCGACGCTTCGTGCTTCCGGTGCTCACCGAGACCGTCGTCGCCGTGCGGGCGGAGGTCGACCGGCCGCTCATCTACTTCGCCCACGGCGCGTCGACGCTTCTGGCCGACGTGAGGGAGCTCGGGGCCGACGTGGTGGGCATCGACTGGACGCTGCCGCTGTCCCGCGCCGTGGGGGCCCTCGGCGAGGGTGCGGTGGTCCAGGGCAACCTCGATCCGGTGGCGCTCTTCGCGCCGCGGGCCGAGCTGGCCGCTGCGGCCGACGACGTGCTGGCGGAAGGCTCGTCCGCGGCGGCCCACGTCTTCAACCTGGGCCACGGGATCCACCGGACCACCGATCCGGACCAGGTAGCGTTCCTCGTGGACCACATCCACGAGCGGACGCTCCAGACGGCATCCTGACGTTCCGTCCCGAACCGAACAGGAGCGAGCGAGACGTGTCGATCGGAGTCCTGGTCTTGAACTTCGGCGAACCGGACGAGGCCGTCCTGGAGAAGGCCGCGTCGTATCTGGAGAGGATCTTCCTGCAGAACGCCAGCCTCGAGGGACACGCCGACGAGGCGGCCGTGGCGCGCGCGAAGCAGCTCGCCACGGCGCGGGCGCCGGGTCTCGTCCAGGCATACGAGGGCATCGGCGGCTCTCCGCTGAACGGACAGGCGGACGCCCAGGCCCGCGCGCTCGAGCATGAACTCTCCGCGCGGGGGACGGACGTGCGGCTCTACTCGGCGTTCCAGTTCACCGACCCTTCGGTGGTCGAGATGGCCGCGCGCGCTCGGGACGACGGCGTCGACGTGCTCGTCGCGCTGCCGGTCTACCCGATGTGCGGCTACTCCACCACGGTCGCGGCGCTCGACGACGTTCAGGCGGCGCTCGACCAGCTCGACTGGAGGCCGCGTCTCATCGGTGTGTCGGGGTGGCACCGCCATCCCGACTATCTCGAGATGCGCACGAGCCACATCCGCACGTTCGTGGAGAACAGAGGTCTCGATCTGGGGGACGCCGACACGCTGCTCTACTTCTCGGTGCATGGAACGCCCGTCCGCTATCTGGAGCACGGACGCTACGACCGTTACGTGTTCGAGCACTGCCGCGACGTGGCGCAGCGCCTGGGCGCGGACCGCTACCAGGTCGGCTTCCAGAACCATGTGAACCGCCGCATTCGCTGGACCCAGCCGGACAACGAGGACGCGATTCGCCTCCGCGACGAGCGGCGCCTGGTCGTGGTGCCGATCTCGTTCATGCACGAGCAGTCCGAGACGCTGGACGAGCTCGACCGGGAGGTGCGCGGCTTCGTCGAGGGGCTGGGCAAGGAGATGCACCGGGTGCCGGTGCCGCACGACGACCCCCGCTTTTCCCGCCTGCTTGCCGACCTCGTCGTCCGGACGCTGACCGACGCGCCCGGAGCCGACGGCCTGCTCTCGCCTTGTCGGTGCTGTTCGATGGACGGGACGTGGTGTACGAACGGGGAGCGCGAGCTCCCGCCGAGCCCCTACGTTCCGGCCGAGGCGGACTAGCCCGTCATCGCCATGGTGATCCGGGGCCACTCGCGCGGGCAGCGCGCATGATCGCCGTCGTCGGGGGCGGAATCACGGGGCTCGCGCTCGGCTACGAGCTGGAGCGCCTCGGCGCCGACTTCGTGGTGCTCGAGGCGGCGGCGCGGGCCGGCGGCGTCATCCGGAGCGCCCGCGTCGAGGGGCGCATTCTCGAGTGGGGCCCCCAGCGCACCCGCCTGACGACCGCGATGCGCGAGCTGGTCGAGCGCCTGGACCTCCAGGACGAGGTACTCACCGCTCCCTCGGACCTCGACCTCTTCGTCTACCGGGCCGGGCGGATGAGGCGTGTGCCGTTCTCGGCGGGAGCCTTCTTCGGCTCCGACATCGTGAGCCTCGGCGCGAAGCTGCGGCTCCTGCTCGAGCCGTTCACGGGCCCGGCGGACCCGAACGAGCGCGTCGCGCGCTACTTCACGCGCAAGGTCGGGCGCGAGATCTACGACACGCTCATCGCGCCGCTCTACGGGGGGCTCTACGGATCGGATCCCGCCGACATGGTCGTGGGCCTCTCGCTCGGCCACGTGCTACGGGAGTTCGGGATCCGCCGGAGCCTCACGCTTCCCCTCCTGCGGCGCGGGGGACGCATTCAGCCGCCTGCGGCTCTCTCCTTCAAGGAGGGGATGCAGACGCTCCCCCTCGCGCTCGCCGACGCGCTCGGAGCGCGTCTCCGGCTCGAGACGCCCGTGCGCGCGCTGCGTCGCGGTGGGGCGGGGTGGATCCTCGAGATGGAGGGCGAGTCCCTCGAGGCGGAGCACGTCGTGTTGACGACCCCGGCACCCGTGGCCGCCCGCCTCCTCGAGGCCGTGGCGCCCGCCGCCGCCTCCGCGCTCCGCGGCCTCACCTACAACCCGCTCGCCGTCGTCCACCTCTACGCGCAGACGCCGCTGCGCGGGCTCGGCTTCCAGGTGTCGTTCACGGAAACGGACCTGGCGCTGCGCGGCGTGACGTTCAACGACTCGCTCTTCGGGCGCCGAAACGTCTACACGGCGTACCTGGGCGGCGCGCGCCGCCCCGACGTCGCGGAGATGGGGGAAGACGATCTGTCGCGCCTCGCGGTGGATGAATTCCGCCGCTGCACGGGCTACGACGCCCGCCCGCTCGCGGTCGAGCACGAGACGATGCCCGCGTGGGACGCTTCGTGGAGCGCGCTGGGGGAATTCACTCCTCCCGAGGGGATCCATGTGGCCGCCAACTGGGCTCGCCGGCCGGGGATCCCCGGCCGCCTGGTGGACGCGCTGAGGACCGCGCGGGTGTTGACGGGCGGGACGCCGGCGGCGCGCTGACGCGCCTGGCCTCCGCGGCGTCAGAGCACCGGAAGCCGCGTCCCGTGCGAGCCCGCGCGGCTCGCGAAGTACTGGTCCACCGGCTCGGCCTCTCCGGCGTCGATCATGCGCTGGTAGCGCACCGGGACATGCGCGCAGAACGGCTCCGCCTCGAGCGGATCGCCCGTAACCGCGTACGCGCGCGCCCTGCTCCCCCCGCACACAGGGAGATACTCGCACACCGAGCACTTCCCCTTGAGGAGCGAGCGGTCGCGGAGCTGCTTGAAGAGAGGTGCGTTCCGGTACGTGTCCACGAGGTCGTGCGTGCGCAGGTTGCCCGCCGATTTCGGCAGGAAGCCCGACGGGAAGATGTCACCCACATGGCTCACGAAGAGGAATCCGTCCCCGTCGTTGACCCCCCTCGCCCGACCGATTCCGTCGGTGAGCGAGTGCGCGACGCCGTCCGTCAGCACGTCCGAAGCCTCGGCGCGCATTCCCTCGCGGCGCTCCTCGACCTTTCTCTGGAGCACCACCCTGTTGTACTGCGGAGCGGCGGTCGCCTTGATGTCGAAGGGGACCGTCTTGGACAGGTCGTAGAGCTCGTTGAAGACACGCTCGAACGCCTCGGCACCCGCCACGTCTTCGGCGCGTGCCCGCCCCATCGGAATCAGGAAGAAGACCTCCCAGAAGACGATGCCGAGCTCGGACAGCAGCGCGGCCATCACGGGGAAGTCGTTCACGTTGTGGCGCGCCACCACCGTGTTGACCTGAGTCGACATGCCGATCTCGTGCGCCGTGCGAAGGATGCGGAGCCCGTGCGCGAACGATCCCTGGACCTGGCGGAACTCGTCGTGGACTTCGGCCGTGGAGCCGTCCAGGCTCACGGCCAGGCGCGCCATGCCTGCCTCGTACAGCTCCCTCAGCCGCTCCTCGGAGCAGAGGGAGGTGGTGGCGGGCGTGATCGCCATACGCAGCCCGAGGTCCGCTCCGTAGCGCGTCAGCTCGACGATGTCGGGGCGCTTGAGCGCATCCCCGCCCGAGAACACGAAGATGATCGGCCCGAAGCGCCGCACGTCCTCGAGGAGCTTCTTGGCCTCGTCGGTCGTCAACTCGTCCGGGTGCCGGAGCGGCTGCGCCTCGGCGCGGCAGTGCTTGCACGCGAGGTCGCACGCCTGGGTGGTCTCCCAGATGACGAGGAACGGAGCCTCGTTGAAGTCCTTCGGCATGCCGGGGTGTCCCCCGCCGCCGTGTCCTCCGGGATGTCCGTTCCCGTTTCGGTGTGGGTGGGGCATCGTCTCTTCTCCGTGCGGGCAGTGCGGACGTCATGGTCCGTTCACCCTTGAAATGTGTGCTGGAGGCGCGGGAAGGGCTGTGGGGGGGTGGACGCCCGCGCGCGTAGGGAAGCCTCCCCGAGCCCCATCCGTAATCCTCGGGATGCGGTTGCCGTGCGCAGGGAAGCCGAACGTCGGCGGAGTCCGAGTCGTCCGCGCCGGGGCACGCGTCGGCTCCTGCCCGAGGTCGACGTCTTCGTGGGCCAGCCCCGGTTGCACGCCCCCGGCTCGGCCCCCACGTTCAATCGCTTTTCGATGGATGCCTGATCGCACACCCCTGTCGGAGATTCTTCCATGCTACGGCGCGCGAATCGCACACTCCTCCCGCTGATCGGCCTGCCGGTCGTGATGCTGGTGACGCTGGGTGTCGCCACGCCGGCCATGGCGCAGCAGCAGCACGCCCTGACCGCCGCCAACTACGACCAAGCCGTGAAGTTCCTGGCCCCCAGCCTGGCCGGTACCGTGATCGGTGGGAACGTGGATGCCCACTGGCTCTCCAACGACCGCTTCTGGTACTCGAGCCAGACCGCGGACGGACACGAGTTCATCCTGGTCGACCCGAGGCATCGTTCCCGCAAGCCCGCGTTCGACCACGAGGCGCTCGCCAAGACGCTGTCGACGCTGACCGGCAACTCCTACAGCGCCGATGGTCTTCCCTTCCGGGCCATCGAGCTCTCGAGCGACATGAAGACCGTGTCGTTCAACGCCGCCGGCCACGGCTACTCCTGCGCCGTCTCGGGCTCTTCCTGCAAGCAGCTCCCGGAGCCCGTTGCCGGCCTCAATGAACGTCCCTCGGGTCCGATGGCGCGGTTCATGATGCGCGGCGGGCCCACGTCCTCCGACGGCAAGCCGCTCACCATCTCACCGGACGGCAAGCTGGGCGCCTTCATCCGTGACTGGAACCTCTGGGTCCGGGACATGAAGACGGGTCAGGAGCGGCAGCTCACCACGGACGGCGTGAAGAACTACGGGTACGCCACCGACAACGCAGGGTGGGCGCACAGCGACCGGGCGATCCTGAAGTGGTCACCGGACTCGAAGATGATCGCCACCCAGCAGCAGGACGATCGCAACGTGGGCGACATGTACCTGGTGGTGACGAAGGTCGGCCACCCGGTGCTGCAGGACTGGAAGTACCCGCTGCCCGGCGACAGCATCGTCTCGATGGTGCACCGGGTCGTCATCGACGTCGCCACGGGGACGGTCACGCGCCTCAAGATGCCGCCGGACTACCACCGGGCGACGCTCGAGGACAACCTCAACATGCAGGACTACCAGTGGGATCCGGACGACTCGCATCTCGCGCTCGTATCGACGTCCCGCTACCACAAGTCCGCCACGCTCAAGGTGGCGGACACCAAGACGGGTGAGGTTCGCACCGTCTTCGAGGAGACCGTCCCGACGCAGTACGAATCCGTGACGGGATGGCGCGTGCTGTGGCCCACCCACGAGGTGATCTGGTACTCCGAGCGCACCAATTGGGGTGAGCTCTACCTGTACGACCTGAACACCGGCAAGCTCAAGAGGCAGATCACGTACGGTGAAGGTCCGGTCATCTCGATCGAGCGCATCGACCCGAAGAGCCGCACGCTCTGGTACGGCGCCGACGGCCGCGCGGTAGGCCAGAATCCCTACTTCACCCACTTCTACCGGATCGGGCTGGACGGCGGCAAGCAGGTCTCCCTGACCCCGGCGGACGGCACGCATTCGATCCAGCTGGCCCCCGACGGGCGCTATCTGGTCGACACGTATTCCTCGCCGGAGGACCCGCCCGTGGTCGACGTGCGCGACCGCAGCGGGAAGCTCGTGATGCACGTCGAGAAGGCCGACATCTCGAGGCTCCTGGCGACGGGCTGGAAGCCGCCGAAGGTGATCGAGGTCAAGGCGCGGGACGATTCGACCGAGCTGTACGGCCTCATGTACACGCCGACGAACCTCGATCCCAACAAGAAGTACCCGATCGTCAACAACGGCTATCCGGGCCCGCAGAGCGGAAGCGTAGGCCGGTGGAGCTTCACGCCCGCGAGCGGCGACCGGCAGGCGCTCGCCGAGCTCGGCTTCGTCGTGGTCTCGATCAACGGGATGGGCACGCCGGACCGGTCCAAGTCGTTCCACGACGAGTGGTACGGCGCCATGGGTCGGGACAACACGTTGCCGGACCAGGTGATCGGCATGAAGGAGCTGGCCCAGAAGTATCCGTACATCGACATCGACAAAGCCGGCATGTACGGGCACTCGGGCGGCGGGTTCATGACCGCGGACGCGATGTTCCGCTATCCGGACTTCTTCAAGGTCGGGTGGGCCGAGTCGGGCAACCACGACCAGCGCGAGAACGAGGACGACTGGGGCGAGC
>CAZFIS010000110.1:0-5897 GCA_964519125.1 uncultured Gemmatimonadaceae bacterium
GATGCGCGAGACCGTGACTCCGGTGGAGCCGAGCTTCGTGTATTCCATGGAAGAGGGGGGTTGGAGTGAGCGGGACCGGGGCGCGTCAGGACGGACGGAGATGCCCCGGGGACTTCACGACTCTACACGAGAAGCGGCGTGGGGGAAGGGCTCCGCTGGCGGTGCGCGTGCCGGCACTGGCACTACATAAAGATCTATATATACTTGTATATGACTCCGAGACAGCAGCGCTGGTTCAGCCGTATGGAGATCGGCCTGTGGGTGCTGGCGGCCGGTGCGCTCCTCTACCATCTGACGCCGGCCGGACCCCCGAAGCCGGTCACCGAGGGATCGGAGGCACCGTCCTTCTCCGTGCAAACACTACAGGGCCAGAAGGTCGATCTTTCGGACCTGCACGGCCGCGTGGTCCTGGTCAACTTCTGGGCCACCTGGTGCCCACCGTGCCGGCTCGAGGTGCCAGGGTTCCAGTCGGTCTACCGGGAATACCGGGACCGGGGGTTCGTGGTCGTCGGCCTCTCGGCCGACCAGGGTGGTGAGGGGGCCGTGCGCGACTTCGTCCGCCAGTACGGGATCACGTATCCCGTGGCGATGGCTCCCCGCTCGGTGATGCGCCTCTACGGCGGCATCGATCTCCTGCCCCAGTCCTTCCTCATCGACCGGCAGGGCAAGGTTCGCAAGATGGTCACCGGCGTGTTCAGCGAGGCTCAGCTTCGCCGCAACCTGGATCAGCTGCTGTCCAAGGGGGCTCCATGAGCGTCCATCCGGCTGTTCGTCTGCTGATTCCCGCGGGGCTGTTCGTCGTCCTCGTCGTCGCGCCCAGGCGCGCGCGCGAGGCCCCTCAGGCCCAGGGCGACGCCCCTGCCGCCGAAGGGAGCAGCACACCGGCGCCCGACGTGCCCCTGAAGGAGCTCTATCACGAGATCTCCTCGCCTGGCGCGAAGGTCACGGTGGTCGAGTTCAGCGACTTCGGCTGCCCGTACTGCGGCCGATTCGAGCGCGAGACCTTTCCGGCGCTGAAGAAGGAGTTCGTCGAAACCGGAAAGGTGCGCTGGCGCTTCGTGCCGTTCGTCCTGGGGATGTTTCCGAACGGCGGCGAGGCCATGAAGGCCGCCACCTGTGTGGCGGAGCAGGGCGAGGGCGCGTTCTGGAAGATGCACGACCTGTTGTTCCAGAATCAGGATGCGTGGAAGGGGGCGAGCGATCCCGATGCGCTGCTGCGGGGATACGCCGTGGCGGCTGGTGCCGACGCGAGCGCCTGGAAGGCATGCTACGAGAGCTCGCGTGCGGACGACCGCATGGCGGCTGCGAACGCCCTCGCGGAGCGCTCCGGCGTTCGCTCGACCCCGAGCTTCTTCATCGATGGGAAGCTCGTGCAGGGGGCGCTTCCGCTGGCGGACTTCCGCCAGCTCCTGGATCAGGCCACGAGATGACGCGAGGCGGGCCTCGGCCCTGCTTCACACTCGCTCGGCGGCGCGACAGCGCTTCGCACCGTTACCGCGCACCTGCTACATTCAACGCATGAACGCCCCACTCCCGGTCGACGCGCGCCCGAACCTCTTCGCGCCACCCAATCTCCAGGGAGACTGAGCCCGGCCGCTGAACCTGCCCACCGGCTCGGAGGCCTCCCGGCCTCCTTCTCTCCGGGCTCTCCTTCACTTCCAGATGCGTCCCGAGTCCCTGGAGAGCACCATGTCCGAGATCAAGGTCAAAGCCGGTGAGGTCTTCCCGATCCTGAAGGAGAACATCCTGGTCGACGGCTTCCACGTCGTCATCGACCTGGAGAAGTCGCACGGCTGCGTCATCGTCGATGCGTTGGAGGGCAAGCAATACCTGGACTGCTACGGGTATTTCGCGACGCTGCCCGTGGGTCACAATCATCCGAAGATGGAGGACGAAGGGTTCCGCAAGTCGCTCATGACGGCGGCCCTCGCCAATCCCGCCAACAGCGACATCTACTCGCGCCAGTTCGCGGCCTTCGTGAAGACGTTCCGCGAGCTCGCGGTGCCGGAGCCCTTCCGGTACCTGTTCTTCGTGGCCGGCGGCGCGCTCGCCGTGGAGAACGCCATGAAGACCGCCTTCGACTGGAAGGTGCAGAAGAATCGCGCCGCGGGCGTCGAGGGCGGCGGTGACAAGATCCTCCACTTCGAGGGCGCCTTTCACGGGCGGAGTGGCTACACGCTTTCGGTGACGAACACCGATCCGACGAAGACGCGCGACTTCCCGAAGTTCGCCTGGCCCAGGATCTCGAGTCCGTACATCGACTTCGGGATGGACGAGAAGGCTGTCGCGGCCAAGGAGGCCGAGGCCTGTCGCGAGATCGAAGCCGCGTTTGCGGCCGACCCGCACGGGATCGCCGCGATCCTCATCGAGCCGATCCAGGGCGAGGGTGGAGACCGCCACTTCCGCCCGGAGTTCTTCGCGAAGCTGCGCGGCTATGCCGACCGCTACGACGCGCTCCTGATCTTCGACGAGGTGCAGACCGGCGTGGGCTCCACCGGCACCATGTGGGCATACGAGCAGATGGGCGTGACGCCCGACATCCTGGCCTTCGGCAAGAAGACGCAGGTGTGCGGGATCATGAGCACGCGCCGCGTGGACGACGTGGAGAAGAACGTCTTCCACGTCTCCAGCCGCCTCAACTCGACGTGGGGCGGCAATCTCGTGGATATGGTGCGCAGCGCGCGCTACCTGCAGATCATCCACGAGGATCACCTGGTCGAGAACGCGGCCCGCGTGGGTGCGTTCATGAAGAATGGGTTGGACGCCCTCGCGACCGACTTCCCCGTGCTGACGAACGTGCGCGGGCGAGGGCTTTTCATCGCTGTGGATCTTCCCGACGGCGAGACGCGCGCACGTGTGAACCGAGAATGCTGGGCCCGGGGGCTCTCCGTGCTCTCGTGTGGTCCTCGCTCGATCCGCTTCCGCCCACCGCTCGTGTTCACCGAGGCCGATGCCGGCCAGGCGCTGGGGATCCTCCGGGAGGTTCTACAAGGGCTCTGAGCAGGTCCTCCGCTCGGCCGCCCCGGGGGGCCTTCCCCCCGGGGCGGCGGTGGAGTCATCTTAAAGAAGTGGTCCCACACTGACGCCCGGGCTCCCGCCGGCCGCGAACCGCGGCCGATCCTCCCGCCCGAGGGAGGAACAGGCATGATCGAGATCCGGATCCATGGACGAGGCGGTCAGGGTGGTGTCACGCTGGCGAAGCTCATCGCCACGTCACGCTTCCTCCAGGGCCGGTCGGTACAGGCGTTTGGCTTGTACGCTGCGGAACGCTCCGGTGCTCCCATCCAGGCGTTCTGCCGCTTCGACGACGAGCCCGTCACGAACCGGAACCTCATCTACGAGCCCGATCATGTGATCGTGCTCGACCCCACCCTCGTAGGGCCGACCATCGCGGCGGGGCTGAAGCCCGGCGGTTGGATTCTGCTCAACACGCCGGACGGTCCCGAAGCGTTTTCAGGGGCCTTCCCGCAAAATCGCCTGGCTACGGTGGACGCCACGGCCATCGCCCGCGAGCACGGCCTCGGCAGCCGGAGCGTTCCCATCGTCAACACCGCGCTTGCGGGAGCCGTGGCACGCATCCTCGACTTTCCGCTCGAGGAGATGCTCGCGGCCCTCGAGCACATGGGGTTCGGTGGCGGCAACGTCGGGTCGGCCCGAGACGCCTGGGAGGGCGTCACGCTCCTCGAGTCGATCGGCGCGCCGGCGCCGTCCACGAATGGGCACGTCCGTCCCGGTCCCGTGGGACGCGGACCGAGCTTCCTGCGGGGAGACGGGGGGGCGCCACCGGGCGTGCAGACCGGACAGTGGGCGACCGAGCAGCCCAAGCGGCAGCAGTACATCCCTCCGTGCAACTCCGTGTGTCCGGCGGGCAACGACGTTCAGGGATTCCTGCACGCGCTCGCGGACGAGCGGGTCGACGATGCGCTCGGGATCCTGCTGCGCACAACGCCGTTCCCTTCGGTATGCGGGCGGGTCTGCCCAGCGCTGTGCATGGATTCGTGCAATCGGATCCAGATGGACGGCGCGGTCAACGTGCGCCAGCTCGAGCGCTTCGCGGGAGATCACGGATCCGCGGCGCCCAGAGCCGCGGCACGGAGGCCGGAGCGCGTGGGGGTCGTCGGATCCGGACCGGCTGGGCTCACCGCCGCCTATCACCTGGCGTTGCTCGGTTACTCCGTGACGATCTACGAGGCCGGGAGAAACGTCGGCGGCCTCTTGCGCACCGGCATCCCCGAATTCCGCCTTCCCGCGGAGGTCGTGGACCGCGAGATCGAGCGCATCCTCGATCTCGGCGTCGAGGTCATCACGGACCTGGCGATCGAACGCTCCCGTTTGTTCGACGTGGCCCGCAGTCACGACGCGGTCCTCGTGGCCACGGGGCTACAGGCGCTCCGTGGCCTTCGTCTGAATGGCTCCGAAACCGCGGTCCCGGTCCAGGGGATCGACTTCCTCGAGGAGGTGCGCCGGGGGAGAGGCCGCATGGACGGCGAAGACGTCATCGTGGTGGGTGGAGGCAACACCGCGATGGATGCCGCCCGCTCCGCCCTGCGAGGCGGGGCTACGTCGGTGCGGGTTCTGTACCGGCGCACCCGGGCCGAGATGCCGGCCATCGCAGAGGAGGTGGACGAGGCGCTGGAGGAGGGTGTGACGATCGACTTCCTCGTTCAGCCTGTGGCGGCGTCGGACACCGCTCAGTCCGATGGCGACAGCAGCCGGTACACGCTCCAGTGCCGACGCATGGAGCTCGGCGAGCCCGACGCGTCCGGGCGGCGGCGTCCCGTGGAGATCCCCGACTCGGATTTCGACGTATCCTTCACACGCCTGATCCTGGCGCTCGGCCAATCGGCCGACCTGTCCCTGTTCCCCGAGAATACGGACGTGCGTGAGGGCGAGCCCCTGCCAGGACCGTTCGCGAGCCCGGTCTACGTGCTGGGCGATCTCGCAACCGGAGAGGGAACCGTGGCCGCCGCGATAGGAAGCGGTCGTCGGGCGGCCCTGCGCCTTCACGAGGCCTTCACCGGAGAATCGGTCGAGACGGGCGAGCACACCCGCGCGCGCTCGGACGTGGACGTGTGGCACGACGAGGTCATCCCGGGCGACGCGCTCCGCCTGAACCTCTTCGAGAGCCAGCCCGCCAGCACGGGGAGCGTGCTCGCGATCGGACGGCGTCGCACCACCTTCGAGGAGGTGCACCACGGCCTGCCGCACACCGGGGAGGCGCGCCGCTGCCTCTCGTGCGGGGTGTGCAACGAGTGTGACATCTGCGTCACGTACTGCCCCGAGGGGGTGCTTCAGCGTGAGGGTGGCGAGATGGTATTCGACTACGCGTACTGCAAGGGATGCGGCATCTGCGTCGCCGAGTGTCCCCGCAACGTGCTCTTCATGAGCCAACTGTAGAAAGGGAGCGTCGACTATGCCGATCGAGGTCGTGACGGGCAATCACGCCGCCGGATACTCACTCGCAGCGGCCGGGGAGGCGAACCGGAACGCCCGGGGTGCGGTGTGCGGGATCTATCCCATCACTCCGCAGACGGAGATCGTGGAGTACGTCGCCGCCTTCCCCTTCACCAAGGGGCGCGTCGTGCCGGTCGAGAGCGAGCACTCGGCCATGGCCGTCGCCATGGGCGGCTCGCTAGCGGGGGCCCGGGCGTTCACGGCGAGCTCCTCGAACGGGCTGGCCTACATGGCGGAGAACATCGCGGTGGCGGGGTTCTATCGTCTGCCCATCGTGATGGTGGCCGTGAACCGGACATTGGGACCCCCGTGGAACATCTGGGCCGACCAGGGCGACACGCTCATGCTCCGGGACTTCCCCTGGCTCCAGATCTACTGCTCCGACAACCAGGAAGTCACGGATGCCACGCTGCTGGCGTTCCGATTGGCGGAGGACCCCAGGA
>CAZFIS010000110.1:5907-12640 GCA_964519125.1 uncultured Gemmatimonadaceae bacterium
GATCCTGCTTCCGGTGATGGTGTGCATGGACGCGTTCATCGTCTCGCACACCCAGGGCGAGACGGATCTTCCCGCGCAGGCCGAGATCGATGCGTACCTCCCCGATCTCCATCTCCCGCATCGCATGAGCCCGGATGATCCGAAGACGTTGGGTGGACTGGTGTGGCCGGATGTAACGGTGTCGCAGCGGCTGGAGATGCACGAGGCGATGGAGCGCGTGCCCGCCGTGTACGAGGAGTGCCGCGTCGCGTTCCGGGAGGTCTTCGGGCGAGACCCCGGAGGTGCCATCGAGACGTACGAGGTGGAGGACGCGGACCGCATCCTCATCGCGTCGTCCACCATCGCGACCACGGCGCGCGAGGTGGTCCGTGGCCGGCGCGCTGCGGGCGAGCGCGTCGGACTGGTGAAGATGCGCATGTTCCGTCCGTTTCCCGAGACGGAGCTCCGCGACGCCTGCCGCACCGCGTCCCGCGTCGGGGTGCTCGACCGGGACTACGCCGCGGGCCTGGGAGGGGTGTGGTGGCAGGATACGCGGGCGGCGTTCCAGGGCCACCGCGACGACCTGATGGTCCAAGGCTACCTGACGGGGGTGGGCGGCGGCGACGTGACGCCCGAGCTTGTGGAGGAAGCGCTCGACGACCTCGGGAGCCGGCCGAGCGCAGGGCCTCCCGTATGGACCGGGGTCAGAATCAAGGAGGAGGTGACGGTATGAGCACGGTCACCGAGAACGAGGTCGGCACCCGCTCCTTCAGGACCGTCCCGGAGGTCCCGCAGGGACCGGGCTGGCTCCTGCGCGCGGGCAACACGAATTGCGGCGGGTGCGGGATGAGCGTCGGCCTGACCATGCTGGGGCGCGCGCTTGCCGAGGCCGGGGAGACGTGCATGCTGGTCGTCCCGGCGAGCTGCGCCGCGGTCACGGCCGGTGCGTTTCCCACCACGAGCTACGGTGTGCCCGTGGTCAATACGACGTTCGCTTCCGCCGCCGCGGTCGCTTCGGGCCTGTCCGCCGTCCGGGACTTGAACGACGAGGAGGCGCACGTGGTATGCTGGGCCGGTGACGGCGGTACGTACGACATCGGCATGGCCACACTGTCGGGCGCGGCGGAGCGCAACGAAGACATCGTCTACGTCTGCTACGACAACGAGATCTACGGCAACACGGGGGGGCAGCGCTCCTCAGCCACCCCGAGTTCCGCGCGCACCACCACCACGCCCCACGGCAAGCCCGAGGCGAAGAAGGACATCGTGGGCATCATGGCGGCCCATCGGATCCCGTACGCGGCGACCCTCTCCATCGCGCATCCCGACGATTTCCGGAGGAAGATCCGTACAGCGCTGTCGCTGCGAGGCATGCGATTTCTGTTGATGCACTCACCGTGCCCGACGGGGTGGAAATCCGAGCCGGGCGACAGCATCGACCTCGTGCGGGCCGCCGTATCGTCGGGGCTCTTCCCGCTCTACGAGGTCTTCGACGGCGTGCGCTATCGGATCAACGAAGAACCGTCGTGGACGGATCCGGAAGCATATTTCGGGCGCCAACGTCGGTTCGGCGGAGAGGAGGTGGATCCCGAGTTGTCAGCGAGGGTCGCCCGCGAGCGCTTCGAGCGCCTCCGTTTCCTCTCCGACGCCTTTCCGGCCCCGAGGTGAGCGCGGCGAAAGACATCCTTTTCTCCGGAGCCGATGAGGATCTATACTTGATGTCGCTGTGACGGCAGCGGTCCTGAGCGGGCCGCCCTGGCCGCATATCCCCCCCATCGACTCTCGCGGAGACTTCCTTCCATGAAGAAAAGCGCCCTCACGTTCGCGACCCTCTGTATGCTGGCGATGCCGGCGGCGGCCACGGCCCAGGGCTTCGGAGTCGCCGCTCGTGTCGGCACGCTGGGTGCCGGTGCGGAAGTGGCCGTGGGCCTCACGAACCGCTTGGTCGTCCGGGGCGGGATCGGCCTTCTTCCGCTCAAGCCCAGCATGAACGTCAACAACATGGACTTCACGTTGACGCTGCCGAAGACGTGGTACAACGTCGGCCTGGACCTCTACGTCGCGGGGCCGATGCGGATCGGCGTCGGAATGCTCTTCAAGTCCGCCAACCCGGTCGTCGACGGAACGGTTGCGGCCTCGAAGGACATCACGATCGGCAACAAGACCTATACGACAACCCAGCAGTTCGGCCTGCACGGGATCTTCGACTCCAAGAAGCAGGCTCCATACGCCCTCATCGGGTTCGGAAAGCACACGGCCTCGGGCGTTGGCCTCTTCCTGGACCTGGGCGCGGCCTTCGTGGGTGAGCCGACGGTGACGCTCACGGCTTCCGGCGATCCGAAGATCAGGAACGACCCACAGTTCCAGACCGAGCTCCAGCAGGAGCAGACCGACCTCCAGAACAAGGCCACCTACCTGAAGATCTGGCCGATCCTCAACCTGGGCATCCGGATCGGCCTCTGAGGCTGATCCGGGCCACGGATCAAGCCAGGGCCTTTTCGATCGCCTCGAGCAGTTCGGGTACCTCGAACGGCTTGCCGAGGAACGGAGCGCCGGACACTTCGAGTTGGTGGCGGAACGAACCGTGGGTCGAGTATCCGGACGTGTAGAGGACGCGCAGGCCCGGGCGGCGCGCGAGCAGGGTGTTGGCTACCTCGCGCCCGCCCAGTCCGGGGAGCACGAGGTCGCACATGACCAGGTGGATGGGCCCGGGGAAGGTGTCGAGGGTGTCGAGCGCCTCGTGCGCGTCCCGGGCTTCCAGGACCTCGAAGTCATAGAGTCTCAGGATCTTCCCGACTGAGGCAAGGATGCTTTCGTCGTCGTCCAGAACGAGGATCGTACGCCCGCCGCCCTCGATCCTGTGCCGCGATGTATCCTGCGTGCTCAACGTCCCACCTCCTGTCGTGCCGCCCACGAGCCCGTCGCATTCGAATGGGAGAGCCCTCGGTCGAAAGATAGGAGGGAAGGGGGTGTGAGGCAGCACCCGCGTACGCTGCTCGTACGGCCGGAGGGCGCCTGGTGCGTGTTCGTCTTCGGGCACGGCGCCGGTGCGGGCATGCGCCACCCCTTCATGGAGGGAGTGTCCGAGGGTCTCGCCAGACGGAGCGTCGCCACCCTCCGCTACGAGTTCCCTTACATGGAGCGGGGCAGCCGAGCGCCCGACCGTCCGCCCGTGCTCGTGGAGACCGTCCGCTCCGCGGTCGCCGAGGCGGCGGAGACGGCGGGGAGCCTTCCGTTGCTGGCCGGGGGCAAATCCATGGGAGGCCGGATGACCTCGACGGCCGCCGCCGGTGGGGGGCTGAGCGGCGTGCTGGGGCTGGCCTTCTTCGGCTTTCCGCTCCACGCGGCCGGACGTCCGTCGGTGGGGCGCGGGGACCACCTGGCAGAGGTCGGGTTGCCCATGCTCTTTCTCCAGGGGACCCGGGACAAGCTCGCCGAGTTGAGCCTCCTCGAGCCTGTGGTGCGCTCCCTGCGGCCGCGTCCCGAGTTGCACGTGGTCGAAGGCGCCGACCACGGATTCCATGTCCTCGAGCGCTCCGGGCGCACGGACGCGGACGTGATCGAGGAGCTGTGCGAGGCGTTTGTGGAGTGGGCCGAGCGCATCACCGACCGCAGGACGCGATGACGAAGTCCTCGCCCAACACGGTGTCGAGGCCCGACACGAGCCGATCTGCGTCGTCGGTGGAGAACGGCAGAGGAGGCTTGATCTTGATGACGTTGTGGTCGGGACCGTCGGTGCTGAGCAAGACCCCCTTCGCCTTCATCCGCTCGACGACGTAGCGGGCCACCTTCGGCGCGGGCGTCCGCGCATGCCGATCGAGCACGAGCTCCACACCGAGAAAGAGCCCGAGGCCGCGCACGTCGCCCACGGCCGCGTGCCGCTCCGCGAGCCCGGACAGGGCGGCCCTGAGAGAAGCGCCCACGCGCCCGGCGTGCTCCTGGAGGCCTTCCCGCTCGAGCACGTCGAGCACGGCCGATCCGATCGCCGCTGAGACCGGATTGCCTCCGAAGGTGCTGAAGAACTCCATTCCGTTCGCGAAGGCTTCCGCGATTCGGAGCGTGGTGACGACCGCGCCGATCGGGTGTCCGTTCCCCATCGGCTTGCCCAGCGTCACGATGTCGGGCACGACCCCCTGGGTCTCGAATCCCCAGAAGTGGGTGCCGACCCGACCGAACCCGACCTGCACCTCGTCGGCGATGCAGACCGCGCCCGCCTCGCGGGCGTACGCATACGCCTGCTCGAGGTAACCTGCCGGAAGCTCGATCTGTCCGCCGCACGAGGGGAGACTCTCGCACAGAAACGCCGAAGGATGCCGACCGGCCGCCTCGAGCTCGGCCAGAGCGTCGCGCACGTGCTCGGCGTAGCGCGCCGCGGGGTCTCCGTCACCCGGGCGGTGACGGCCACGGTAGACGTCAGGCAGGGGCACGGCCCTGACCCAGGGAGGTGCACCCTCGCCGCCCGGGCCCGCGAACTTGTAGTGGCTCAGGTCCACGAGGCGACCCGTGTGGCCGTGGTAGGCACCCTCGAGGGCTACCACACCCGAGCCACCCGTACGCACATGCGCCATGCGCAGCGCGAGCTCGTTGGCCTCGCTCCCCGAGTTGACGAAGAAGCATACACGCAATGGCTCGGGGAAGAGAGCGCCGAGGCGCTCGGCGTACGCGATCACCAGCTCGTGCAGGTAGCGGGTGTTCGTGTTCAGGACCGCCATCTGCCGCTCCCCCGCGCGCACCACCTGCGGGTGCTCGTGTCCCACGTGTGCCACGTTGTTCACGCAGTCGAGGTAGGCGCGCCCGAGCGCGTCGAAGAGGTGCGCTCCCCGCCCTCTCACCACGTGGATCGGCTCGTCGTAGGACACGCTCAGGCTCGGCCCGAGCACGCGCGCGCGCCGGGTGGCCAAGGCCTCGGCGTCGCGGAAGCGCACGTCGACGGGGAGTCTGAGGAGAAGGTTCGGGTCCGGGCACAGCGAGCACCACACGGAGCGCTCCCGAGGCACCGCCACGCCGGGGAACTCCCCGTCCCGGTCGAGAAGGTCGGTCAGGATCTGGAAGTGCAGGTGCGGAGGCCAGTCGCCGTTCTCGGGGTAGGGGCCCACCCGCGCGATCACGGATCCGGCCGGCACGACGGTCCCGGCCTCGAGGTCCCGCACGGACGCCCGCTCGAGATGCCCGTACAGCGTCCAGAAGAGGCCGTCCGGGCCGTCGTGCTCCAGGATGACCGTGGGCCCATAGTCGAGTCGCTGGGCGTTGTCCCGCACGCTCATGACCCTCCCGGGGAGGGGGGCGCACACGTCGGTCCCGGCCTCCACGAAGAGGTCGACGCCCAGGTGCACGGTCCGCCGCTCGGGCATCTCTGCACCGGGAGCGTCGAACGCCTCGGTCAGGTAGAAGCCGCGCGGCTCGTCGTACCGACCCACGCCCACGCGGGCCCCGGCTTCGTCCATGGCGCCGAACACGCGCCGTGAGAACGCCCGGGTGTCGTCGGTGTCGCGGCCCGTGAGGAGTGGGCTCCCGACGCTCAGGTCGAGCACCATCAACTCCTCGGGTTCCGGCACGCGACCGAGAGCGGGCCGGACTGCGACGCCCTCCATCCAGGACGCCAGGATCGGCTCCCGTGCGGAGGCAGTGTATCCGCACGCCTCACGCAGGCGTCCTGTCGCCACGTGGTCGTGGATGCGCTCGAGCGCATCCAGGGTCTCCCATGCGGGCGCCTCCGAGACTCGGAGGTAGGGGTCGGTTTCGCCGGAGGCCCTCCGCCGGGCGCTGATCGAAACGCTCGCGCCCAGGCGGGCACGGGCCAGGGGCAGCAGGAGGTCGACCTCCTGCTCCGCGAGGGGACGCGCCCGGTGGTAGCCGGAGACCACCAGGGCCGCGGCGCCCACGGGGTCGGGCATGTCGAGCATGATGTACGCGAGCGCCACGGCCAGGTCGAAGACGGCCGGCGCCCTGTGCGCGTCGCCGAAGTCGAGAAGCCCCGTGACGTGGCGGGGTGCGTCGAGCGGGCCGGACACGAGCACGTTGTGGTCGTTGACGTCGCCGTGGATGAGCTGAACGGGAAGCGCCGCGGCGCCGTCGATCGCGCCGAGGAAGCCGGCGGTCGCTCGCTCGAGCAGCGTCCTGCAAGCGGGATCGGTGATCAGGGTGATCCCTCGCGCCATCACGTCACCGGCCCTCTCGAGTGCCCAGTCGAAGCCGGGCCGGTCCGGCACGGAGCCGGGGTACCGGGCCAGGAGCACGTCGAGACTCCCGAGGCGCGCGCCCACGTCCTCGAGCAAGGAATCGGAGCGCGGCCGGGCGCGAGCGAGCACGGTGCCCGGAAGATATTCGAGCATCCTCACGCGCCAGGGCTCGCCCGACGGACCGCCCGTCCGAGCGACGAGTCGGCCGTCGCGGGTCGGAACGATGCGGGGAACGGGCGGCCGTTCGCTTCGGCTGCCGAGCCAGGCCAGGATGTCGCTCTCGAGCGCGACGATCTCGTCGCCGTCGTCGGGGGAGGCCACCTTGAGCACGCGCCTCTGGCCGTCGGCCGACTCCAGGAGGAAGTTCCGGTCTCGCTCTCCGGGCAGGAAAGATGCCGTGGCGCGGACGCCGAAGTGCTCCCGGGCCAGCTCGGTGGCGGCGGTGACGTCTACGTCCGGTCTGCACGGGATATGGGTCATGGTCCGCGAAGCTTTGGCATCGAGTGCTCGATGGGTGGGGCTGGCCCCGTCACCCCCCGGCACAGTAAGCTCCAGGGCGCCGGGCGCCTAGGTGT
>CAZFIS010000111.1:0-12614 GCA_964519125.1 uncultured Gemmatimonadaceae bacterium
TCACGAGCACGAGCCCGCGCGGCCGGTCGGCCAGCTTGTTGATGATGGGGGGCAGCCCGAGCTTCTCGATCGAGATGATCTCGTAGGGGATCTGCCGGATGGCCATGGCCACGCATCCCCGCTGCTTATACACGTTTCCGCGGAAACGCGACAGGTTCTGCACCCCGAAGGAGAAGTCCAGCTCGTCCTCGACCTCGAAGCGCTTCTTCTGGTTCTCGGTCAGGATCGAGTAGGCGAGTTGGAGCGTGTCCTTGGGGGTGAGCACCTGGCCCGCCCTCGAGTTCACCAGATCGCCGTCCACGCGCAGGCGCGCGGGGTTGCCGACCGTGACGTGCAGGTCGGAGGCTCCCCTCTGGATCATCTCCTGGAGGAGAATCCTGAGGCTCAGCTCCTGCTGGGGCGGCTGGGACGTCTGGCCCGGCTTGCCGGCCGGCTGATTCATTCGCTTTCCTTCGTTCGTGTTCGGGTTCGCGCCTGGAGTCCGTTCAGTCGGAAACCGACGTCTCCTTCATGACCTCGTCGAGCGTGGTGGTCCCGCGCTCCACCTTCTTGTAGCCGTCCATGCGCAGCGTGAGCATACCCTCGCTGATCGCGAGGTCGCGCAACTCGTCCGTGCTCGCTTCCTTCATGATCGCCTTGCGCATCGCCGGCGACATCGACATCACCTCGTACAGACCCTGGCGGCCCTTGAACCCGGTGCCGCCGCACTGGTCGCACCCCTCGCCCTTGTAGAAGGTCTGCTTGGACGCCCAGTCGAGGTCGACCTTGGCCGCCTTGAGGATCTCCTCGTCGTACGTCGTCTCGACCTTGCAGTTCGTGCAGATCCGCCTGAGCAGCCGCTGCGCCGTGAGGAGGTTGAGGGCCGAGGCGACGTTGAACGGCTCGAGCCCCATGTCGATGAGACGGGTGACCGTGGACGGGCAGTCGTTGGTGTGCAGCGTGGACAGCACCAGGTGGCCGGTGAGGGCGGCCTTGATCGCGATGCCGCCCGTTTCCATGTCGCGGACCTCCCCCACCATGATGATGTTGGGGTCCTGCCGCAGGAACGCCTTCAGGGCGGCGGCGAACGTCATGCCGATCTCGCTCCTGACCTGCACCTGGTTGATCCCGTAGAGGTTGTACTCCACGGGGTCCTCGGCCGTCATGATGTTCGTGTCGATCGTGTTGATCTGCGACAACGCCGAGTAGAGCGTCGTGGTCTTTCCCGAGCCCGTCGGCCCGGTGACCAGAACCATGCCGTACGGGCGGCCGATCGCGTACATGAAGTCCTTCTCGGCCTTGGGCTCGAACCCGAACTTCGTCAGGTCGAAGGTCAGGTTGCCCTTGTCGAGAATACGCATCACGATCTTCTCGCCGAAGATCACGGGCAGCGTCGAGACGCGGAAGTCGACGACCTTGTTCTTCATCTTGAGCTTGATGCGCCCGTCCTGGGGCACACGCCGCTCGGCGATGTTGAGGTCGGCCAGGATCTTCACGCGGGAGATGAGCGCCGCCTTCATCTTCAGCGGCGGCTTCATGATCTCCTGGAGCGCGCCGTCGATCCGGTAGCGCACCCGGATCTCCTTCTCGAACGGCTCGATGTGGATGTCGCTCACGCCCTTGAGCACCGCGTCGGTCAGCAGCCCGTTGATGAACTTCACCACCGGAGCGGAGTCGACCTCGGCCTGGAGCGCCGCGACCGAGACGTCTTCGTCCTCGTCCTCGATGACCTCGACGTCCTGCTCGCCGAACTCCTCGAGGAGATCGGCCATGGCGGTCTCTTCTTGAGCGCCGTAATAGGTCTCGAGGTGCTTGCGGAGCGTGAACTCGCCCACGATCACCGGCTCGATCTCGAGCCGGGTGATGAACTTGAGATCGTCGATGGCGGACAGGTCGGTCGGGTTCGTCATCGCGACGGTGAGCATCCGGCCCACGCGCCGCAGCGGGAGCACGAGGTGCTTATGGGCGACGTCGGCCGACAGCAGTTTGATGATCTTCGCGTCGACGCTGACCTTGTCGAGGTCCACGGCCGGCACGCGGTACTGGCGCGCCAGCATGCGCGTGAGCTCCTCCTCGGCCACGAAACCCAGCTTCACCAGGGCGTAGCCGATCCGGGATGCACTCGCGCGGGCCTCTTTCAGGCCCTGTTCGAGCTGCTCCGCCGTGATGAGCCCTTCGCGAACGAAGAGATCACCGAGGCGGGTTTCCTGGGCGACCTTGGCTGACATGGGCGACGCTCGCCTGTTCGGGGAGACCGACCCGTCGGGGTGACCTGACTGTGCGGCAATGACGTACCAGAGCTAAGAATACGGGTCCTCCCCCACCCGCTACAAGTGAGTAGGACGCCGGAGCCCGTGTGACGGACTCCCTTACGGGCGCGGCTCGAAACGGACGCGCCCGCGCAGGCGCCTCAGGCTGGTCGGCCCGATTCCCTTGACCCGTGCGAGATCCTGGAGGTTGTGGAAGGGCCCCTTCCGACGGCTCTCCACGATCCGGCGGGCCAGGGCCGGACCGACGCCGGGAAGGGCCTGGAGTGCCGTCGTGTCCGCCCGGTTGACGTCGACGAGCGGCGTGGGCCCGGACCTCGGACGGGAGCCACCGCCCGCCGGTGGGTGGTCGAGGTCCAGGCGGGGGCGGATCCGCGCGAGCATGCCGCTTCCCAGGCCCGGTACGCGCTCGAGGTCCCCGGGGCGCTGGAACGGACCGTGCCGCTTGCGCTCCTGGACGATCGCGCCCGCCAGGGAAGGTCCCACGCCCGGCAGCCGGTCCAGCTGGGCCGCCGACGCCCGGTTCGGGTCGATCCGCTCACCGGGCCTCAGGGCGCGCCCGCGCTCGGACGCGTCCGTCAGGTCCGCGCGGCTCGCCTGGAGCAGCCCGGGCAGCACGTCCCCGCCCGCGCCCCCGGTCTGGAGGGGAGGGCGCGCCCGATTCCAGCCGAGGCGCACCACGCTCAGGACGAGGAGCACGCCCGCAGCCCGCGCGAGCGCACGGGTCTCGACGTCATCCATGGGACGACGAAGGGGGCCGGCGCAGGGCGCCGGAATGGGCCGATGGGTCAGCTCGCGCCGGTGGCGGCCGGGAACGTACCGGACGAGAACTGGAGCTGGCCGTACAGCCCGACACGGAGCTGGGTCGAGCCGGTCTGCTGGCCGATGTAGGATTGGCGGTCGTCGTAGCTCATCTCGAGCCCCATCTCGAAGCCGTTGACGCTCGTGTCCAGCGTGAGGCTGAGGCTGCGCCGCAACTGGTCCACGAACGCCACGCACTCGGGACGAGAGGCCGTGGAACGGCAGTCGCGCTGCGCCGTGTAGCCCGCGAGCAGGGAGAGCTTGATCGGCCGGTCGAGCATCTTCGAGACCGAGGCCGGCGCCGCGATGATCGACGTCACCGCGACGCGGTGGGTCGTCTCGTGCTCCTCCGTGTCGCCGGTGGGGTCCGAGCCCCTGCCGTTGTGGAAGTTGCCCACGTAACTCGTGACCAGGCTCCCGAGCCACGTGACCGAGAGCTGAACGGGCACCTGGAGATTGCCCTCCGTGCGCTCCTGGAGCGCACGGCCGCCGTACACGGTGCGGAGCGAGGTGCGCACGAGCCCGGACGAGAGGCTCACCCGCTGGATGGGCGATCCCTTCGCGAACGTGAGCGTCGGGAGCGTGGCGTGCACGTCGGGCCAGTGCTCCTCCCGCGTCGAGCGGTCGCTGCGCGTGTCGAGGGTCGTGGACAGGACGTGCTCCCAGCCCACGTCGATGCCCATGCCGCCGGGCAGACGAAACCCGGAGCGCATGGTCCACGAGGCGCGGTCGGTGAGCGTGGCCGCCGTGTCGCCCTCGATGAGACGGAAGGCGTCCATGCCTCCCCATCCGAGCTGGTAGTCGGCTCCCGGCGCCACCGGGTCGCGCTCGAAGCTCGAGCTGATCCCGTCTCGGTACGTCACGGTCAGCGGCTGGATCGCCGCGGTCACGGCCCTCAGGTCGGCGTACGGATCGGGGCCGCCGTCGGAGGCCGGCTCGCCGAGCGCGCTTTGCGTGAGCAAGCCCGGATCGAGCGAGACCACCGCCTGCCAGTTCCGCTGTCCGTTCGCGTTGCGCGCGAGCGCGACGGAATCGGGGCCGGGCAGGTCGTGGGCGACGTAGTTGGCGTTGCGGTTGGAGCTGTAGGCCGTGCTCCAGTTGAAGTCCTGCCGGAGCCAGTCGACGAAGCGGGGCTGCCACGCCAGGCGCGTCTGGAGATTCCGGTTCGTCTCCCACCCGAGGTCGACGCCGCCGATCCGCGTGTGCTGCCGGCTCAGCAGGTCCTGGATCTGAACCTCGGAGACCGCTTTGGCGGGCGAGAGCAGGTCGCGGGTCGTGAGCATCGTGAAGTCGGCGCTCAGCGACTCGAGGGGGCGGAAGCGGACGTCCGCGGCGCTCTGGACGGTCTCGCGCGGCGCCAGCGTCGGGACGACGAGGGTGTCCCCGGGCCGCTCGATGATCGCGTCATAGCGGAAGATCCGGCTGTTCGTGTGCACGTACGACGTCCCGATCGAGATACGCTCCGGGCTCCAGCGCAGGCGCGCACCCAGCACCGCCCGCCCGAGCGAGCCGGGAAGCAGCGTGCGAATCAGGTCGGTGGCGAACGACGGTACGAGCGCCAGATCGCGCCGTACCGGGTTGCGCGTCCAGCCCAGGCCCGCCTCCACCACGCCGCTGTTGCTCTTCGTGGTCACGGTCGAGCCGTGCACGGAGGTGTAGCTCAGGCGCGCGTCGATCCCGTCGACGAAGAACCCGACGACGGGGTTCGCGCTCGGCGAGGTCTTCCGGAACCCGACGGCGATGCGCGTCTGGGTCGCGTCGGTGGGACGCAGGTTCGTGAGCTCGTCGGCGCGCACGTCCGAGTTCGTCAGGAACGTCGGGTTCTGCGACATCCGGTCCATGGAGAACGTGAGCGGGAGGTCGACCCCCCAGCCCGAGGGCATCCACCGCTCCATGTGCACCGTGGAGACGAGGTTCACCTCCCGGTCGGCCTGGTAGCTCGGATCGTCGTGGAGCTGGTGGAAGAACGCGCCCCGGTCCGTCACGGAGAGCTGCGCGTCGAAGACGCCGGCGGCGTTCAGGTTGGCCTGGAACGAGCCGGCGACGCCGGGGTCGCGCACCGGACGGCTGAGGCGAAGCTCGTCCACCCAGACCTCCCCCGACGTGGGCGCATCGCCGAGGTTCCACACCCCCATGGACAGCTCGCGTACGGCCGCCAGGTTGGGGGCTCGGCCACGGTCGCTCAACACGACCGCGTACGCGGAGTCGGCCGACCACAGCATGACCGGTGGATCGGTGGGCGAGCGCGAGGAGAGCAGGAGCGCCTCCTCGGCCCGGCGGCGCAGATCGAACCACTCGCCGAAGTCGATGACCATCTCGGGCGACCAGTCGCCCGCCGTCACCCCCGCCGGGTTGGCCGCCGGAGGGAGCTTGGCGCGGAAGAGATAGAAGTTGTCGGCGTCCGTGCCGACCTTGAAGAAGAACCAGTGCGGCCGGTCGGGGCCGAAGTCTCCGGAGCGCGGAGCGACCCAGAGGCGCATCTGGCGGTAGGCGAGGAAGTTGCGCGGCCTCTGCGGGAAGCGCTCGTACACCTCGGCGCGCCCCCCCGTGGGAACGCCCTGGAACGTGAGGCCGAGCGACTTCTCGTTGAACTCGATCCCCTGCCCGCTGAACGCGCTCGTCGGGTTCTGGAGCTGCTCGAGCACGCCGGGCGGCGACGTGTACGCGTTGCCCTCCGTGACCTTCGAGACCTCGCCCACCTCGAGGCGCCCGACGTCGGCGAGCGTGTCGCCCACCATGCCGCGCAGCACGCCGTCCGCCGCGCGCTTGAGCCAACGCGATCCCACGAAACGCATGCGCGCGATCTGGATCTGGACGCTCTGCGTGCTCGCCACCGTGACGCGCAGGTCCTTCACGGCCCTGAGGTCGGCGTCGGTGAACGCGCCGCCGACCTGGACGGCCCCGGCGCCCTGGATCGGGATCCGGTAGAGCTGGAACGCGGTTCCGGTCTCGTCCGTCGTGCGCGCCAGGTACGGCGATCCGCTCCCCAGCTTGACGACGAAGCGGAGGTGGCGCTCGAGCAGGTCGAGGTTGCCGTCGCCGTCCAGATCCTCGGAGTCCCTGCGCCCGTTGCCGCGCGTGCAGTCGGCGCGTGGGTCGCCGATGCGGTAGATGCGCCCGCGGTGCGCCAGGCACGACTCGTCCCACAGGCCGAGCTGATCGAGGGCGTCGCTCCAGATCTGACCCTGGGCCGGGTCGGCCTCCTGGTCGAGCACGCCGAGGCCCCATTGCCTCCCGTCCGAGGGACGCGTGCCGGAGGTGTGGCCGGCCGAGTCGATGAAGAACGCGTCCTCGCTCACGGCGCCCAGGTCGATGACGAGCGTCTCGTCCTTGCCGCCCGCCGCGTAGAACTCGAGGTACTCGGTCCGGGTGAGGTCGAGCCCCTGGCTGGACAGCGACGTCGTGACGGAGCGCCACGACTCCTGGCCCGGGTGCGGGTCGGTGAACGTGAGCATGAGGCCGGGCTCGCGCATCTCGGAGCCCGCCACGCGGATCTGGTGATCGATGTCGCTCTGCGGCAGGTAGCCCTCGTGCACGCCGACGCTGTCGCCCGACTGGGAGAGCTCCACCCACGAGTGCTGCCACACGAGCGCGCCCGCGTTCGACACGCCGAGCGGTCCGGGCAGCACGGCCTCCGCCCCGAGCGTGCTGCCCGGCGCGCTCCCGAGCATCCACGCGGAGGAGAGGAGCGAGATCGGCAACTCGTCGGCGGCGTCGAAGTCGTCGAGGAACGCCTCGCCCTTGGTGTTCGGGTTCGGCACCGAGAGCGCCACCTCGCCGTTGACCGACAGGTTGCTGTGCCCCGTGAAGCGGAGCCCGGGCATCCGGTTCAGCACTCGGTCCATCCACGCCACCCCGGTGCTGTAGTCGCCGCTCACGCCACCGGTCAGCACGGCCGCCGGCTCCGTGCCGAGCGTCGGCCGGGTCAGCACGGTGCGCTCGGCCTGGTAGAGCCCGAGCACGTTGATGCCTCCCTTGCCGAGGTCGGCGTGCGCCCTCATCCCGAACACCTGGGTCGGCGAAATCTGGAAGAGCGAGCGCTGCTCCCACGTTGCGCGAACGGTGGCATTGGGCTGGCTGATGAAGAGTTGCTCGGGGTCGAGCAGACGCACCTGCCCCACGTCGTAGTCGATCGTGTAGTCGACGCCGCGGGTGAGCAGGCGGTTGCCGAGGTAGATCCGCTCGCTCCCGTCGCGGATCCCGATCGCTCCGAGCGAGAACGACGAGATGACGCCCTGGCTCCGGATGCGGTACGTCAGGGTGAGGCGGAACAGCCCGGCCGCGGCGCGCTCGTACGGGTCCGGCTGGTCGTAGATGTTGTGGTTGGCGTCCTCCCCGAGGATGCGGGCCGTCTCCTCGGCCGTGAGCCCCCGGGACGGCAGCGGCGGCGGCTCGGCGAACGGATGCAGCGTCGGGAAGACCAGGAACGTGCCCTCGACGGGTGGCTGGTCGCTGAACGCGCTGCTCGCGGGCGTGAACACGAACGACGGATCGAGCTGGTCGGCCGGCGACTCGGCGTCCAGCCCGAACAGGCGCAGGAAGGTGAGGTCCTGCCCCGTGGGGCCGCGCTTGAACGTGCGCCCCGCCGACAGCTCGCCGAGCGAGATCGTGAGGTTCACCGAGCCGGGATCGACGTCCCTCGAGCCGGACACGCGGTAGACCTGGTGCATCTCCATGTCCCACGTCGGCATGCCCGGCTGCTGGTTCGCGGCCGAGGCCTTGAGCAGGCGCAGCTTGGGCCGCCCACCCGCGTTGGCGATGCGCTCCGGGTTGTAGTCGCCCACCGTGTCGCCCGTGGCCGTGATGTACGTCACGGCGAGCATCTCGTCCTTGGCGAGCGGCGCCTTCAACGCGATCCACAGCCCGCTCGGATGGACGTAGTAGTCCACGCCCGGCTGGAGGTAGCGGAACCACCCCGACTCGGTGACGGTCTGGCCATTCTTGGTCGCGCTGGCATCGGCCTGGATGTAGCCCTCCACCTGCTGGCGCTGGACCGGATCGTTCTCGTACCGGTAGAGCTGGATGGGCTCCGGGCCGGGCTCCACCGAAGGCGGCGCGGCCGACGCGTCCAGGTTGAGCACGTCGATGTAGGGGTAGTCGCGGATCAGCGACGGGTCGACCAGGAAGAAGAACTGGCCCTTCACGTACTCCGCGTCGTCCAGGGCGAGCGTGTCGTCCTGCACGAACGCACGTTGGTCGCCCACCCCGGTGAGGTGGAACTCGCGCGAATTGAGGTTGCCCCTCTGTTGCGCCCACACGGTCTGGAAGTCGAGCGGGCCGAGCTGGCCCTCCGCCTGGAAGCCGAAGTTGCCCGACGGGATCCCCTCGGTGAGGAAGCGCGAGGCCGGCAGGTTGAACGTGACGTCACCGACCTCGAGGCGCTGCAGGATGTCGTCCGCCTTGCCCTGGTAGAAGATGTTGATGCGGTTGGCCGCATCGTATTCCCGCGACTGGTCGAAGTCGACGTCCACGTGGATGCGGTCGGCGATGCTCCCCTGGATCTTGACGCCGAACTGCGCGTCGGGGCTGATCTGGGGGATGGCCCCCGGGTTGCACCCCACCTTGAACTGCACGTCGCACGGGCGGTAGCTCGCCCAGCTTCCGCCGAGCTCCATGCGGCTCTTCACCTGCACGGCCAGGTTGGCGTACTGCGACATGAGGCCGCCGAACGGCAGCGTGGTGTCGGCCTGCACCGCCTCGCCGGCGGGCTGGACGGGCGGCAGGAAGATCGAGCTGTCGGCCCTGGGGGCGCCCCACTCCGAGACCCGGTCGCGCAGCACCGCGGCGAGGAGCGCGGCCGACTCGGCCCGGCGTGCGAGCGCGCCCTCGAGCGTGAGGGCCTCGGCGCCCGGAAGGACGGGCGGGAAGAGGAGCGTGTCGACCGCCAGCGGGATCCGCCTGAGCCCGAGCCGGAGCGCCCGGGCGCCGGGGAGCGCGGCCAGTCCGCTCCGGACCGACAGCGGAGGCCGACTGAGGTCGTGCCGCAGGATCGTGTCCGAGGGCGTCGGAGCGGGCCCGGGCGAACGCGAAGGGAACGTGTCCGCACGGGGCGCGGCCGGCCGCGGCGCGACGGCGGCCGACACCCTCTCGAGGCTCTGGGCCGCGCGCGGAACGACAGGCGTTGCGAGCGCGAGAACCAGGGCGAGCGAGCGGGTCTTCACCGGCGTTCAGCGCCCGGACCGTGCCGGACCGCGGAGTGTACGCCTTGAAGCGCCCGGGCGCGCCAAACTAGCTTGGCACCGCCGAAGGTAGTTGGACCACCGTGCGAGGTACGTCGTGAAGCGGATAGGAGTGCTCACCAAACACCTGATTCGGGCCCACGTGGGCCCCTTCCTGTTCGCCCTCGTGGCGATCACGGGTCTGGTGTTCCTGAACGCGGTGGCGCTGCGGATCGAGGGGCTGGTGGGCAAGGGCCTTCCGTGGACGGTGATCGTCGAGTTCCTGGTATTCTCCTTACCAAGTACCGTCGCGTTGTCCCTCCCGATGGCCGTCCTCGTCGCCGTCCTGTACGCGTTCAGCGACCTGGCGACCTCCAATGAGATCACGGCGATGGCGGCCGGGGGGGTCCGGCCGACCCGTCTCCTCGTCCCGCTCATGGGGATGGGCATGGTCGCCACGATGATCATGCTCTTCTTCAACAACACCTTGCTCCCCGAGGCGAACCATTCGCTAAAGAACCTTCTCGTAGACATCGGTCGCAAGAGTCCGACGTTCCAACTCCGCGAGAACGTGGTCAACGAAATCCACACCGACAACGACCGGGTGAAGTACTATCTGACCGCCGAGCGCATCGACCCGGCGACGAACAGTCTCAAGGATGTCACCATCTTCGACTCCAACGACCCGCTGCGAAAGCGTATCACGCACGCCGACAGTGGGACGATGGCGTTCAACGAGGCCCGCACGGACCTCTACCTGACGCTCTACCACGGTGTGATCCGTGAAGTCCGCAACGACCAGGACGGGGGCGGAGGCTACCAGCGCCTCTACTTCGAGAAGCAGGTGGTGCCGATGCGGGGGGTCGGGACGCAGCTCGACATCCAGCTCGGCGCGTCCCAGCGCAGCGACCGGGAGATGAACTTCGCGATGCTGCACGCGGCCATCGTGAAGGAGCAGGAGAAGCTGGACAGCGTGACGGCCGAGAGCGAGCGGAACGCCGTGCTCGCAGTGGCTACGGCGCTGCGCTCCACGGAGCCGATGCGGCCCGCGCCGGGTCGCACGCCGGATCAGGCGCGCCTGGAGCGCCTGCACCAACAAGCGATGGCGAGCGCCAGCGGCGGCCTCTTCGAGCGCGACCGGAGCACGCGGGAGATCGCCATCCGCCAACGCTCGCTCGACGCCCGGGTCCAGACCGGGCACGAGATGATCAACCGCTACGCGGTCCAGATCTACAAGTTGTGGGCGCTCGCGTTCGCGTGCCTGGTGTTCACGTTCCTGGGGCCGCAGCTCGCGCTCCGGTACCCGCGCGGGGGCGTCGGCATGGTCATCGCGGCGTCGACCGCGATCTTCTCGGTCTACTGGGTGGGCCTCATCGGCGGCGAGAGCCTCGCCACCAAGAACATGGGCAGCCCGCTCATCACCATGTGGATCCCCAACATCGTGTTCGCCCTCGTGGGCGTCCTCATGCTCCCGGGCATGGGCCGTAGCGGAACGACGGCGCGGGGCGGCGGATGGGAGGAGATCGCGTACCGGCTCCGGACTCTGGCGTCGAAGCTACTGCGCCGCCGGCAGTCGGCGGGGGCCACCGGATGAGGAGCCCGATCCGCATCCTCGACCGCTTCGTCGCGGGCACGTTCTTCAAGCTCTTCGTGGTCTTCCTGGTGGCGTCGCCGCCGCTCTTCATCCTGGGCGACCTCACCGAGCACCTGGACAACTACATCGACCGCGGGCTCACCGGGTGGCAGGTTGCCAAAGGCTACATGTTCGAGCTGCCGCAGTTCATCCAGTGGTCGTTTCCGGTAGCGGGTCTGATCGCGATCGTGTTCACGGTCTTCAACATGACCACCCACCGGGAGATCGTGGCGGCCAAGGCCGGCGGGATCTCGTTCCACCGGCTTCTGCTGCCCGCGTTCGTGGTGGGCGTGCTGCTCACCGGCGCCGCCGTGGGACTCATGGACGCCGTTCCCCTCGCGAACCGGGTCGCGGGCAAGATCCTCCAGAACCAGGACACCGGACGGCGCTGGCGCTCCGACTTCGTGTACGTGTCGGACACGGGCCTCTCGCTCCAGGTCGCACAGCTCCAGGCCGCCGACAACCGCATGAGCGGCATCGTCATCGAGGAGCCCCACACCGCCACCGGCCCGGCGGTCTCGATCACGGCGCAGCGGGCGAACTGGGACCCGACCGCGGGGTGGACGCTCAAGGACGGCTACGTCCGGCTCCTGTTCGCCGACAGCACCGAGCAGACCTTGGAGTTCGACAGCCTGAGCATGACGGCGCTCGTGGAGAAGCCTGAGGAGCTGCTCGAGTCACCCAGGAAGCCCGAGGAGATGACGTACGCCGAGATCAGCCATCTGGCGCACGTGCTCGCGCGCACCGGCGGAAATGCTCAGCGCCTGCTCGTGCAGCAGAAGCAGATGCTGGCGATTCCCGTGGCGACGCTCGTGGTGATGCTCTTCGGAGCGCCGCTCGCCACGAGCACGCGACGCGGCGGGACGGCCTACGGGATCGGGATCTCGCTCGGCACCACGATCCTCTACATGTTGCTCTTCAAGATCGCGGGCGCGCTCGGCATGGGCGGATCGATCTCGCCGTGGACGGCGGCCTGGGTGCCGAACCTGCTCTTCCTGGTGACGGGGGGGGTGCTCATGCTGCGCGTGCGGACTTGAGAGGAGGCGGACGCGCCGCCGTCCACGCGGGCCTCCCGGGCGCGCTCAGCCCGCGAGCGTCCGCGCCCACGCGGACGTGATCTCCCCCTCGCACACCTCTTCCACCGGCCCCCTCAGCACCACCTCGAGCTCGGGACTCACGTCCACCCGGAGCGTTCCTCCCTCCATGTGGATGTCGATGGGGCCGGGCTCCATCAGACCCCGGCTCACCGCGGCCACCGCGACCGCGCACGAGCTGGTGCCGGAGGCCGACGTCGGGCCGACGCCTCGCTCCCATATCAGCGCACGGCAGGCGCGCGCCCCGTCCAGAGCGGCGAGCTGCACGTTCGCTCCGTGCGCGAGTGCGGGATGGGCCGTAAGGAAGGGGCCGATGCGCGCGAGCGCCTCGGTGCTCGGATCGTCGACCCACACCACCAGGTGGGGATTGCCCACCGAGACGGGCACGACGGCGAGCGGGGTGCCGTCCGGCCCGGCGAGGCGCCCTTCCCCGTCCAACGCGGACGGATCGAGCGCCACGGCCTCGGGGCCCACCCGGGCGCGGCCCATCTCGACGGAGACGTCGTAGAGCGGGCCCGAGCGGGCGTGGATCGTCATCGAGACGTGGTCGCCCCCGACCTCCACGACGAACGGCTCGAAGCCGACGCGCCCGGTGCGCGCGAGGTGGGACGCGAGGATGCGCAGGCCGTTGCCGCTGCGCTCGAACTCCGAGCCGTCGGGGTTGAACATGCGCAGGCGGAAG
>CAZFIS010000112.1:0-12603 GCA_964519125.1 uncultured Gemmatimonadaceae bacterium
GAAAGGGCCCGTGCCCGCGGCGGCGGACGCGATCGGCCCTCCGGGCGACCGGAGCACGTGGGTGTGGGAGGAGGACGTGCCGATTCCCACGTACACGATGGTCGTGGGAGCCGCCGACATGGTGGTGGACACCGTCGGCGAGGCGGCGTGCGGCCACGCGCCGGCCAGCAAGCGGCCGGACGGATGCATCGAGGTGACCTACTGGGTCTTCCCCCAGGACACGGCGGACGCGCGGGTCTCGTTCGCGCGCGGCGCGCAGATCGTGGACTTCTATACGCACCTCGTGGGCCCCTTCTCCTACGAGAAGCTGGCCAACGTACAGTCCGCGACGCGCTTCGGCGGCATGGAGAACAGCTCGGCCATCTTCTACTCCCAGCGGGCGCTCGCCGGCGGCAGGAACATCGAGCCTACGGTGGCGCACGAGATGGCGCACCAGTGGTTCGGCGACGCCGTCACCGAGGCGAACTGGCATCACCTCTGGCTCTCCGAGGGGTTCGCGACGTACTTCAGCGCCCTGTTCTTCGAGCATGCCGACGGGGAAGCGGCATTCCAGAGGATCATGGCGCAGAACCGACGTACGTACCTCCGCAGCAGGGTGACGGACGAGCCCATCATCGACCCGCAGCAGGACAGCCTGTTCGCCCTGCTCAACGCCGACAACTACCAGAAGGGGGCGTGGGTCCTGCACATGCTGCGGGGCGTCCTGGGCGACAGCACGTTCTTCTCGGGCATCCGCGCCTACTACGCGGCGCACCGCAACGGCAACGCGCTCACCCGGGACCTCCGGGTCGCCATGGAGAAGGCCTCCGGTCAGAACCTGGACTGGTTCTTCCACGAGTGGCTCTTCGAGGCGGGCTACCCCGTCTTCGACGTCTCCTGGCGATGGATCGGGGGAAGCGGCTCCGCGGGCACCGTAGAGGTCACCGTCGTCCAGACCCAGAAGGCCTCGTGGCCCCGCTTCCGGATGCCGGTCGAATTCGCGCTCGAGCGGGCCGGCCACGAGGAGGTGCGCCGGCGGGTCACGGTGGACGGCGCGCGAAGCGTCTTCCGGATCCAGGCCGACGCCCGGCCCGACAGCGTGGCCTTCGACCCGGGCGGATGGGTTCTCGACGAGGTCCATGTGCACGAAAGTGGAAGGTAGCGAGCGAGGCCCGGCCGGTGGGACGTCGCTTGCCAAGCCGACCCACCATCGGCGAGCTTAGCGCTGTCCCCCCAAACCGAGCCCCGACACTGATTTGGCTACCGTTCCGCATCTAGAGTTCGAGCGAGACATCGTCGAGATCCAGGAGCAGATCGACAGCCTCCTGGCGCTCGCGCACGGCAAGGGCATCGATGTCTCGAGTGAGTTGACCCACCTCCGGGAGAAGCTCGAGGTGCTCAAGGAGCAGACATACCAGAACCTACGCCCCATCGAGCAGGTGCAGGTGGCACGGCATCCCGGACGCCCGTACACGCTCGACTACGTGGAACGGATCTTCACGGATTGGATCGAGCTGCACGGCGACCGGGCGTTCCGAGACGACGAAGCGATCGTCGGGGGGTTGGCCCGCCTCGGCGGGCGCTCCGTGATGGTCATCGGCCACCAGAAGGGCCGGGACATGAAGGAGAACCTCAGGCGCAACTTCGGCTCGCCGCACCCTGAGGGCTATCGCAAGGCGCTCCGTCTCATGCGCCAGGCCGAGAAGTTCGGCCGCCCCGTCATCACGTTCATCGACACGCAGGGAGCCTATCCGGGCATCGGTGCCGAGGAGCGCGGCCAGGCCGAGGCGATCGCCATGAACCTCAGGGAGATGGCCCGCCTGCGCACGCCCCTGGTGAGCGTCGTCATCGGCGAGGGCGGGTCGGGCGGCGCGCTCGCCCTGGGTGTGACCGACCGCATTCTCATGCTCGAGCACTCCATCTACTCGGTCATCTCCCCGGAGGGGTGCGCCGCCATTCTGTGGCGCTCGAGGGAGCACCGTGAGAAGGCCGCGGCGGCGCTACACCTCACGTCCAAGGACCTGGTCGAGCTCGGCGTGTGCGACGAGGTCGTGCCCGAGCCCGTAGGCGGCGCCCACACGGATTTCGACGCCACGGCCGAGGCGCTCGCGACCGCGCTCGACCGGGTCGTCACGGAGCTCTCGGAGCTGCCGATCGACGCGTTGCTGCAGAACCGCTGGGCGAAGTACGAGCGGATCGGCGTGTGGCGCGAGGTCGGGGTGCAAGAGGGAGGCTGAGCGCGCGTGCCTCAGTTCGCCGAAGTCCGCTTCAAGGGCACGCGTAAGGACTACTTCTCCTATGCGGACCTGGACTTGCGTCCGGGGCAGGCGGTCATCGTAGAGGCCGACCGGGGCGAGGATCTCGGCGAAGTATCCGCGGTCGGCATCCTCGCCGAGCGCAAGTGCTCGACCGCCAAAGGGCATGAGACCTCCGAGCCCGAGCGCAAGGTGGTCCGGCTCGCGCGCACCGACGAGATAGGGCGCGTGGAGGGCCTGCGTACCGACGAGGACAGGGTGCGCTCCGAGACGCGAAAGTTGGTGCAACGCCACGGCCTCAAGATGAAGGTCACCGAGGCCGAGTGGCAGTTCGATCGCAACAAGCTCGTCATCTACTTCACCGCCGAGCGGCGCGTCGACTTCCGCCAGCTCGTACGCGACCTGGCCCGTACGTTCCGTACGCGCATCGAGCTCAAGCAGATCGGCGTGCGCGACGAGGCGGCGTTGCTCGGGGGCGTCGGACGTTGCGGCCGCGAGTTGTGCTGCTCCACCTGGCTTCCCGAGCTCAAGCCGGTGAGCCTCCAACTCGCCAAGGACCAGAGGCTCTCGTTGAACCCCGCGCAGATCTCGGGGTGCTGCGGGCGACTCATGTGCTGCCTCATGTACGAGCACAAGACGTATGTCGAGGCGCGCCGTCGCTTCCCGAGGGAAGGCCGGACGTTGCGGACCTCCCGGGGCGAGGAGAAGGTGGCGTCGGTGGACATCTGGCGCGATACGGTCACGCTGCGCGGCCCCGAAGGCGAGCGGCGCACCGTGAACCTCGACGAGCTGAAGCGAGAGGTGGCGCACGGCTTCGGCAAGCCGCCCGACGAACCCGAGCAGAGCTGAGCAGGGCCCCCACTTCTCGACCACCCCTCTTCCGGAGATCTCTTCGCGTGAGCGAACCGCGCCGTCGCTATCTAACGACGCCGATCTACTACGCTTCGGGCGAGCCCCACATAGGGCACGCCTACACCACCATCCTCGCCGACGCGCTCGCCCGCTTCGACCGTCAAGACGGAGCGGAGGTGCTCTTTCTCACGGGCGTCGACGAGCACGGCCAGAAGATCCAGGAGGAAGCCGCGCGAAGGGGCATCGAGCCGATCGAGCTCTGCGACCTCATGGCGGAGCGGTTCAAGGCCGCGTGGCGGGAGATGGAGATCAGCCATGACCGCTTCATCCGCACGACCGAGGACGAGCACATCGCCGTGGTCCAGGCGTTCCTCCAGCGCCTGTGGGACAGGGACCAGATCTACGAAAGCGCATACAGCGGCTGGTACTGCGTGCCCGACGAGCGGTACTGGACGGAGAAGGACCTCGGGCCCGACCAGACATGCCCGGACTGTGGCCGTCCCGTGCAGCACCTCGAGGAGAAGAACTACTTCTTCCGCATGAGCGCGTATCAGGAGGCGCTCATCCGTCACATCGAGGACAACCCGGACTGGATCGTTCCCGAGATCCGCCGCAACGAGGTGCTGGGCTTTCTGCAGAAGCCCCTCGAGGACCTCTCGATCTCCCGGCCCAAGACGCGCCTGCGCTGGGGCGTCACGCTCCCCTTCGACACCGACCACGTCTCCTATGTCTGGGTGGACGCGCTCATCAACTACCTGACCGCCTCGGGCGCCATCCACCCGGAACGGCCCGTGGGAGAACAGGGCTTCGAGGACACGAGCGGCTCGTGGTGGCCCGCCGACCTTCACCTCATGGGCAAGGACATCATCACGACGCACGCGGTGTACTGGCCGACGCTGCTGATGGGGGTCGGCCTGCCCGTGCAGCGTCAGATCCTCGCGCACGGCTGGTGGGTCGTGGGCGACACGAAGATGTCGAAGTCGCTCGGCAACGTGGTCGACCCCCTCGCGCTCCGCGAACGGTTCGGGACGGACGCGGTGCGCTGGTATCTGCTCCGCGAGATGCCGACCGGGGGAGACGCGGCGTACACGCCCGAGCGGTTCCTGGCGCGCTACGACGAGATGGGCAACGTGTTCGGCAACCTGGCCAGCCGCGTCATCTCGATGGTCGTGAAGTATCGGGGCGGCGTGGTGCCCGACACCCCGGGACGAGGTCTCGACGATGCCATCGACGAGACCTTCGGCAAAGCCCGCGAGACGATGGCCCGCTACCGGGTTCACGAGGCGCTCGCGGCGGCGATGGACCTCGCGCGCCTCGCCAACGGCTACGTGGAGGACCGCCAGCCATGGTCCCAGGCCAAGGACCTCTCGGCCGCCGCCGATCTCGACGAGACGCTCGGCACGCTCGTGCGGGTGCTGGTGGCGCTGTGCGCCCTCTTCCAGCCGGTGACCCCGGCCAAGATGGCCGAGCTCGCGGAACGCCTGGGGCTGGACGAGGTTCCTACCCTCGCCCAGGCACGAACCGTACGGCTGGCGGGGCGCGAAGTGACCCGGGGAGACCCCCTCTTTCCCCGCGTGGATGTGTCGTCGGCCCCCGGACAGGGGTGACGTCGGCCGTTACAGATTGTTGACTTGGTCCGAGAGCCCGGCCTACCTTTGCCCTTTGAGCCGGCCGAGTCCTCGGCAGGGATCCCCCCTCTCGCACCATGGCGCACAAGCCAGGTGGAGAGGGTGTTCGTTGACGGCCACCCAGGTGCTGAATGACCGGAGACCACTGGACTTTTCTCGTCATCCGCGGCGAAGGGAGCCCGGTCAAGCAGGTCACGCTCTCCGCCAGACGACTGCGCGCGCTCACGGCGGTCGGCGCGTTCGTGGCGGTTGTGCTCGCCGGATGCGCCGTCACGGTGGGCCTGGAAGGCGCCAATCGGATGCAGGCCCGCAGGCTCAAGGTGCGCAACGCTGCCCTCGTCGCGCAGCTCGGGCAGTTCCAGGGCCGGGTGGACTCCCTCGCGAACCGGCTCGACAAGCTCGCCTCCAAGGACGCCGAGTACCGGAGCCTGGCCGGCCTCGAGACGATCGATCCCGACGTGATGCAGGCGGGCGTCGGGGGCCCGGGCCTCGGGTCCCTCAACTCCTATCCGCTGTGGACGGTCGACTCGGCAGCGTCCAAGACGGCGTTCGCGGTCTCCTACGACCTGGGCGCGCTCGAGCGGCGCGCGCGGCTCCTGTCCGGGAGCCTGGCCGAAGCCACCGACTCGCTCGTCGTCCATCGGGAGCTCCTGGAGTCGACACCGTCGATCCTCCCGACGATGGGCTGGCTCAGCAGCCCCTTCGGGGCACGGATGCACCCGATCTACGACCGGCCCATGCCGCACGAGGGCGTGGACTTCGCCGCGCCGAAGGGAACACCGATCTACGCCACAGCGAAGGGTCGGGTCATCAAGGCCGGATGGGACGCGGGGTACGGACTCATGGTGGAGATCGACCACGGCTTCGGCTACAGCACGGTCTACGCGCACGCATCCAAGATCCTGGTGCGCCGCGGCCAGGAGGTCTCGCGCGGAGACGTGATCGCGCAGGTCGGCAGCACCGGGCTCACCACCGCGCCCAACCTCCACTACGAGGTGCGCGTCAACGGGGTCCCCGTCAATCCGGTGAACTACATCCTGCCCGTCACGGTACCATAGCGGCGCTGGGACGCAGTTCATCACTCCAACTCGATGAAGAGGCGCCTGCGGGCGCCTCTCGTTGGCTCCGCTGATCATGCTCGCATTGCTCGCCGCGCTGGCGCTCGTGGCGCCGGCTTCCCGGATGGGGCCCGGCGAGCCGGCGGCCGACTCCATCGCCCACTCGCCGGCCCTCGACGCATTCCTGCCGGACACGGTGATCGCGCCTCCCGGAGGCGTCCGCATCGTCGTGATGGGATCGCCGGCTCCGGGCGTCGCCGCCCTACGCCTCTTCGTCCCGCTCATCGAGAGCGCGCCCGAGGCCGGCATCGGCTTCGTTCTGCGCGACCTCGCCCTGGAGCGCATGCAGAGTCTGGCCCGTCCCGTCGGTGCCCGGGTCGAAGCGGCGCGCACCCCGTGGGGGCTGGCCTATGGCGTGGAGGGCTCGGCGGCGGACTTCGACTACCTCGCCTACGTTCTCCGGCAGGCCGTAGCGGCGCCGGACCTGGGGACGCCCTCCTTCGACGGGGCCATCCAGCATGTCCGCCGGCGCCTGGATCGCGACCGCGAGACCCCCGCCGGACGGATCTCCGTGGAGCTGCGCCGCGCCGTCGCACCCGGCGACCCACCCCTGGAAGGGACGGCCGAGAGCCTGGCCGGGTTCGACACGACCCGCGTGCGCGAGGTCTGGGCCCGGACGCACCGATCGTCCAGAATGACGCTGGTGGTCTCGGCGTCCGTCGCGCCTGAAGCGATCCTCGCCGCCGCCCACGACATCGGGGCCTCGCCCGCAGCGACGGAGCCGCCTCCCGCCCTCGCGGCCGCGCCCCCTTCGTCTGCGAGCATCTCACCCCCACGTCCGCAGACCCTCAGGACCTGGTACGCCCTCGCCTTCGAGGGTGGAAGCCGTGCCGATGCGCGGGCACCGATCGCGGCTCTCCTCGTGTCCGACGAGCTCCACCGGAGCGTCGAGGGCTTCGACGCGCGGGTCGAGCTCTGGGACCTGCGCGACCGCTGGATCCTGGCCGTGACCGGCGCGGCGTACAACCAGGACCTCACGAGCATGCGGCATGCCGTCTCCGACGCCGTTCGCAACACGGCCGCGACGCTGGACTCCGCAACGGTGAGCACCGCGGTGGGCCGCACCTACCGGGATCTCCTCGTCCAGGCGCGCACCCCGCTCGGTCTGGTCTCCGTCGTCGGTCACTGGCTCGAGGGGACGAACGACCCTCGTGCGGCCTGGACGTTCCTGGATGAACTCCGTTCCGTGAGCGCCGAGGCGATGGCTCGCTACTTTCACGGCCTCCTCGCCACGACCCCTGCCCACGCCGAGGTGCGTCCTTGACCGGGGCCACGCGCGGGGTCGCGGCGGCGGGCCTGGCCCTGCTCGCTCTCGTCGCGGCGAGTCCGCCCGCCCGGGCTCAGGAGACGGGCCCCTACGCCCGGGTGGCGGTCTCGCGTCACGCGGTCGGCACGATGGTCGCCGTGTCGCTCCGCGTGCCCGCCGGGTCCCGCGACGACCAGGACGGGTATGGAGGAACCGCGTGGCTTCTGGCCCACGTCCTGGCCCGGCAGGCGGACAGCACGCTGGATCCGGGGCAGGCGACGCTGTCCGTCACGGTCGGGCGCGGGTCGACCCTGTTCACACTGCTGGCCGTTCCGGAGGCGTGGCGAGCGTGTTGGGGGGCGGTGGACTCCGTGCTCTTCCGCGCCCCGCTCGATGTCGATGACCTCCAGGCAGAGCGCCGGGACCTGCTGGAACGCCTGAGCTTCGAAAACCATTCCCCGGAGCGGGATTTCGGCGAGGCGGTCGCGGAGTTGCTCGCGAAGCCGGGCGATCCGTGGGCCCGTCCCGTGCGAGGAACCGCGGAGTCCGTGGGTGCCGTCACGCCGGCGAACCTCTCGCTCTTCCGGAGCGACCACTACCACGCCCGTAGCGCGGTGCTCGCGCTGGTCGGCCCGCTCGGAGAGGGGCCGGTCCCCGAGGCCGCCGACACCACCCTTCCGGCCCCGCCCACCGGCATGGCATGGCGGACCGGCGCACGCACGGTTCACACACAGGACGTCACCAGCACCTGGATCGCGGTCGCCTACCCGGCGCCCGCCGACCTCTCCCGCACCACGCTGGAGATGCTCGCGCACCTCGTCGACGAGGAGCTCGACCCGACGCCGCCGGCGCCGGACCGGTACAGTGTGGACGTCCGGATCGAGGACGCCCCCGGAGGCCCCGTGCTTCTCGTGGAAGCCACGGTCTTCCCGGAGGCCTCGGACCGTTGGGAGAAGCGGATCCTGGACACCGTGGCCGCGCTGGCACGCAAGCCCATGCAGGCCGACTTCTTCCGGTGGCGACGGCGTCGGTTCCGCACGGAGCGGCTTCTCGCCGAGGCGGCGCCCGAAGCGGAGGCAAACCGCCTCACCGCCGATCTCCTGCGCGAAGGCCGAGCGCGCGATCTCGACGCCGAGACGTGGGGTCTGGACGCGGAGGCGGTCGCGTCTGCCGCCCGATCGCTGGGCGAGCCCCGGATTCTGCGTCTCGGACCTGATCTGGGAGAGGGCGACGGCCACCGTTGACTGCTTCCCCCACCCCTACGGATGTGGCCGAACTCCGTTTGTGCGCTATCTTCCCCACCCCCACGAACCTTGATGCCCCCCCCGGTACATCATACCTTCGGGCGCACTCGCACCTTCGACCGATCGGACGGAGTTCAAAACATGATGCGGAAGTCCCTCCCCGTGGCCATGGCCCTCCTCTTGGCCGCCGCCGCGTGCGGACCAGCCAAAGTCGTTGTGACCATGCAGATCGCGTCGGAGAACCCCGAGAGCGGCACGGCCACCACTACGCCGGGCAAGGACATCGAAGTCCGGATGCTCCCCTTCGACCGGGATTCGGTCTTCGACTCCCTCACCGCGGCGTACGGCACTCCCGAGCCTGCGATCCCCAAGGCGCTCATGGATCAGCGCGACTCGGTGCGCGTGGCCCAGCAGCGGTGGCAGGCGGCCGAGCGCAGGTGGGCCAACCTGCGCGACACACTCGAGACGCTCAACAAGGCGATGAAGCAGTACAACCGGGGTGAGTCGAAGTACGTCGCCCTGTACAACGAGTTCAACACCCTGGACGGGCAGCTCTCCGGCGTCAACAAGGTGAAGGACAAGTACTTCCAGGAGTTCTCGGACCTCCAGAAGGCTACCATCACGGCGGCGGATTCGATCAAGATCCTCCGGGAGAACTGGTCCGACGAGGCGTTCCGAAGCGTGGACAGCGTCTTCGAGGCCAAGCAGCGGGCCACCGGCCAGAAGATCCAGGTCGACACGACCGACGCCAACGGCATGACCACGTTCCAGGTCAGCCCGGGGAAATGGTGGGTCACCGCGCGATACGAGCTCCCGTTCACGGAGCTCTACTGGAACGTCTTCGTCGACGCCAAGCGGGGCAATCCGATCCAGGTGAAGCTCACGCGAGAGAACGCCAAGGAGCGCGAGCAGATGTAGCGTCGGCTCCGCACCTGCGCGGACGAGGCCGCCCCGGCACCCATGGGTGCCGGGGCGGCTTTCTTTTGAGCCCCGGCAGGGTATTCTCAAGGGACCGCACTACCCTCGCAGGAGGCCCGTCCGAGCGATGGACACCCCCAGCGCCCCATCCCCGAGCCCCACGTTTCGTATCGACGACGGAGGGATCGGCCCCTTCGTCTCGAACGACCCGGAACGTAGGGTCGACGTCCTCACGGAGCCGATTACGCGAGGGCTCGCCGAATCGGTTCAGCGGGCGGGCGTGGCGGGGGTGGTCCCGTGCGCGGGAGCTTCGGTGCGCATGGGCACGGAGAAGGCGTTGCTCGACGCGGGAGGGGTCACGTTCGTGACCCGTGTCGTGGAGGCGCTGAAGGTGGGAGGCTGTGACCCGGTCCTCGTGGTGGTTCCCGACGCCGGAACGCGCACGGCCGAGGAGGCGCACGAGGCGGGCGCCCTCGTGCTGGTGAACCTCGAGCCGGGCGAGGGACCGATCACGTCGCTGCGCATCGCCTTGCTCATGCTGGACGGCGCCGCCGACGCGGTGGCGTTCTGCCCCGTCGACCACCCGCTGATCCGCGCCCGCACGGTACGGACGCTGCTGGACGCATTCGCCCGCGAGGCGCCGCCGCTGCTACTCCCCGTCCACCGGGGAAGGCACGGGCACCCGACGCTCTTCGCCCGGAGCCTCTACGCGGAGCTGGCCGATCCGCACCTCTCGGGTGGAGCGCGCACGGTGGTGCACCGCCACCTGGACGACGCCCTGCTCGTGCCTGTCGAGGACGAAGGCGTCGTCACGGACATCGACACCCCCGAGGAGTACCTGTACGCCATGGGTGGAGGGTTCACATGATGCTGGATGCGGCGCGGGCGGCCGAGCTCGCACTCACGACGGTCGAGGCGGGAGGGAGCGTCGCGAGCGTGCTCGTCGTGGGCGATCCGTCGGGAGCGGCGCTCGGCCGCCGCCTCCTGGTGCTGCACTCGGGCGCGGACGGTGCCGAACAGACGCACGGAGGACTCGGCTCTGCGGCAATGGACGCCGCCGCCCGCGCCCTGGCGCTCCAGGCGCTGGAAGACCCGTCGATCACGGACGGCCTCCACACGCTCGCCACGGAGGCCGGACCGGTGGAAGCGTACCTCGAGGTGAGACGGCCGGTGCGCGACCTGGTGATCGTCGGAGCCGGCCACATCGCCCAGCCACTGTGCGCGATCGGAGCCATGCTCGGCTTCCGCGTCTCGGTGCTGGACGACCGCCCGGACTTCGCCACGCAGGAACGCTTTCCGCAGGCGAGCCGCATCTTCCAGGCCGACTTCTCGGACCCGTTCCGCGACGTCGCCATCCACGCCGGCTCGCACGTGCTTCTGGTCACGCGCGGACATCGCTACGATTACCAGTGTCTCGTGCGTATCCTGCGTGCGGATCCGCGTCCTGCCTACGTCGGTATGATCGGGAGCCGCCGGAGGGTGCGGGCGACCTTCGAGCAGCTCTTGCAGGACGGTGTGGCCCGGGACCGCCTGGGTGATGTGCACGCCCCCGTGGGGCTGGACATCGGTGCCGAGACGCCCGAGGAGATCGCCGTGGCGGTGGCCGCCGAGCTGGTGAGCGTCGCACGGGGCGGCACGGGCGCCTCGCTCAAGGACGTGGAGCGCGTGGCGGAGCGCTTCTTCAAGGAGACGGAGAGCTCTCGATGACCCATCAGGACGACCGGGCGATCACGGAAGCGTTGGCCGCCGCGCGCCGCGAAGGGAGACCGTGCGCGCTGGCCACCGTCGTGTCCACGCGCGGTTCCACGCCGCGCAAGGCCGGAGCGCGCATGCTGGTCGATCCGGCGCGCGGGCTCGTCGGCACCGTGGGCGGGGGGTGCGGGGAGGCCGAGGTGATCGACGCCGCCCGCGAGGTCATCGAGACCGGAGCGCCCCGCCGCATCGAGGTGAATTTGACGGAGGATCTCCTCTCCTGGAGCCCCGCCGTGTGCGGCGGCGTCATGGACGTGTTCATCGAAGCCGTCTCTGCGACCCCTCGACCGGAGATTGTAGCGTGAGCCTGCCCCGCGAAGTCGAAATCCACTACAAGCGACCGCCGGACCGAGTCCAGGTCTTCCATCAGCGCCTCGTCTTCGACGCCGCCGACGTCAAGATCACGTTCGCCGAGCGGATGGAGTCCTCCGCCCCCATGCGCATCGAGGGCGCCGTGGTCATGGAGGAGGGCTCGGACCTTGTCTGGTTCACGTTCCCCGGGCTCTGGCACGACATCGGTCGCTTCCACCGCGCCGACGGGACGTTCACGGGCTACTACGCCAACATCCTCACGCCTCCCGAGATCGACGGGGACACCTGGACCACGACGGATCTCTACCTCGACGTCTGGCTCCCGCCGGGCGGCGAGCCGGTGCTGCTCGACGAGGATGAGTTCGACCTCGCGCTCGGCAAGGAGCTGCTCGATCCGGACGTCGCGCCGCGGGCCCGCGAGGAGGCGGAGCGCCTCATGGAGGCTGCGGCCTCCGGGACGTGGCCGCCCCTGATCGTGCGGGAGTGGACGCTCGAGCGGGTGCGCGAGGAGCTGGCGAAGAAGTAGGCTCCGCCGGCCCTCGACGGAAGGCGTCGACCTTGCTGCGCGTCCACCGTACGCGCACTCTGTTGGTTCATGGAGAAGACATCGACGCCCTTCGAGGTGCGCCTCAGCCGCGAGATGCGGCTCACCGACATCACGATGATCGGCGTCGGTGCGATGATCGGCGCCGGCATCTTCGTCCTGACCGGCATCGCGGCCGGCGTAGCGGGGCCGGCGCTTCTGGTCACCTTCGCGCTCAACGGCTTCGTGGCGCTGCTCACCGCGATGGCCTACGCGGAGCTCGGCTCGTCCTTCCACGACGCCGGCGGCGGCTACCTGTGGGTCAAGACGGCGCTTCCCGACCCGAACGGCTTCCTCAGCGGGTGGATGTCATGGTTCGCGCACGCGGTGGCGTGTTCGCTGTATGCATTGGGCTTCGGTGCCTATTTCCACCTCGTCCTTTCGGCGGCGGGTGCCCCGGAGATGCACTTCGGCTTCATGACCCTGGAGAAGTGGCTCGCCGTCGTGGTGTGCGTGCTCTTCGCCTGGATCAACTACAGAGGTGCCTCCGAGACGGGCAAAGCGGGAACGGTCATCACGGTCGCCAAGGTCGTCATCATCCTCGCGTTCGTGGCGGTCGGCCTGGTGGTGATGGCGCACCGCCCGAACTGGCACGCCGCCTTCCAGCCGCTGGTCTCGAACGGGTGGGGCAGCGTCTTCGCGGCCATGGGGCTCACGTTCATCGCGTTCGAGGGCTACGAGATCATCGCCCAGACGAGCGAGGAGGTGGAGGACCC
>CAZFIS010000113.1:0-12448 GCA_964519125.1 uncultured Gemmatimonadaceae bacterium
CGCGACGCCGACAGCGTTCTGGATCGCCTTCGGGGGCGAGCCCCCGTGACAGATGATGGACACCCCGTCGACCCCCAGGAGCGGCGCGCCCCCGTATTCCGCATAGTCGAGGACGGTGAAGACCCCATCGAGATCCAACGTCTTCTTGGCCGGTCCCAGCTTGTCGGTCAGGAGGCCGACGATGAACGCCGCGACCGACTCGTAGAACTTGAGCAGCACGTTGCCGACGAAGCCGTCGCAGACCACGACGTCACAGACTCCGCGGATGAGGTCTCTGCCCTCCACGTTGCCGATGAAATTGAGGCCCTTCTCGGCCGCCATCAGCCGATGGGTCTCGATGGTCAACTCGTTCCCCTTCTCTGGTTCCTCGCCGATGTTGAGGAGCCCCACCCGAGGCTCCGAGCGATGCATCAGGTCACGGGCGTAGACCTTTCCGAGATGGGCGAACTGTACCAGGTGGTGCGGCTTGCAGTCCACGTTCGCGCCCGCGTCCAGCATGAGGCACGGGAGCGCGGCCGTCGGAAGGACGGTTCCGATCGCCGGGCGATCGACCCCGGGAAGGGGCCGTAGCGTGAAGAGAGACGTCGCCATGACGGCGCCCGTCGATCCCGCGCTGATGAATGCGTCGGCCTTGCCCTCCTGATGGAGCTTGAGGCCGACGACGATGGAGGACTCGGGCTTGCGCCGCAGCACCGACGCGGGGGGATCACTCGCCGTGACCCGGTCCGACGCGTGGTGGATGTGGAGCCGCCCAGGTGGCACGTCCGTGTGCTTGCCGAGCTCGGCCTCGATCACACCCTGGTCACCGACCAGGATGATCTCGATGTCGGACTCCAGCTCCTTGAGGGCACCGACCGCCCCGGCAACCTCGATCGCCGGCGCCTGGTCGGTACCCATCGCGTCCAACGCGATGCGCACCGTGCCGACCCGGCCTCAGTCCACTTCGACCTCGAGAACGGCCCTGCCCCCGTAAAACCCACAGTTGGGGCAGACCCGATGCGGCACTTTGGGATCGCCGCACTTCGGACAGGCGTTGACCGTCACGGCCTCCGCCTTGTAGTGGGTCCGCCTCTTCCGCTTGCGCTGCTTCGAGGTCCGCTTCTTCGGTACCGCCATGTCCGACTCACTCCTTCTTTAGCGCCCGGAGCACCTCCCACCTGGGATCGGCCTCGCTCCGCGTACAGTCGCACGAACTCACGTTCAGGTTCCCCCCGCACTGCGGGCAGAGACCTTTGCAACCTGGATCGCACACCACGTATGGATCGATGGCAAGGATCACTTCCTCGCGCACCGGCTCACGCAAATCGATGTCACCGACCCGGGGATCGAAAAGGCGAACCTCCGCGTCGTCCTCCAGTCCAGGCATGTCCGAGGGGAAGAACGCCATGGTCACCTCGGTCACGAGCCTGCCCGCCACCGGCTCGAGACAACGCCGGCACTCCTGCTCGAGTTCCGCCGCGAGCGTCCCGTGCACGAGGACCTCGCCGCTACCCGCGTACGATGCCCTCAAACGGACGTCGACGGGGCTCGCGAACGTCACGCCGCTGTCCTGCCACAGAGGATCGTCCGCAGGTACCGAAGCCTCGACCCGCGCGGATCCCTCCCGCGACAGCCGGGCCAGATCGAGCCTGAGCATAGTCGTGAAAACTAGCCGGCGGCCCCGAAGGTGTCTACCTCTCCACGGGAGGCTCGGCGGGTTCCGAGGCGCGGCTCATCTCCGCCCGCGTCACTCCTCGAAGATCCCGATCCGCTCCTGCTCGGAAAAGAAGAAACGGATCTCGACCGCCGCGTTCTCGTCGGAGTCCGACGCGTGGATGGCGTTCCGCTCCTTCGACTCGGCATAGAGCCTCCGTACGGTCCCCTCGGCCGCCTCGGCCGGGTCGGTAGCCCCGATCGTCTCGCGAAGCCGGGATACGGCCCCTTCGGCCTCGAGCACCATCGGAATCGCGGGCCCGGAGGTCATGAACCGCACCAGCGACGCGTAGAAGGGCCGCTCGCGGTGGACGGCATAGAAAGCTCCTGCCTGCGCGACGGTGAGCCGTGTCATCTTGAGGGCACGGACCCGGAAACCCGCTCCTTCCAGGTGGGCCAGGACCTTCCCGGCGTTGCCCGACGCCACAGCGTCGGGCTTGATGATCGCCAGCGTCTGCGTCATGACTCGCTCTTGTTGTCGGGTTCGTCCAATCCTTCCACGTCCGGCTCGCCGAAGAGAGCCTTGAGCACCGTGTCCCTTGTGACGAAGCCGATGAACTCGCCTTCGCGCACGACCGGAAGCTGCTCCACGTCCCGGTTCACCAGCATGTTCGCCGCTTCCACCAACTCCTGCCCTTCGGCGACGCACAGCACGGTGCGCGTCATGACGTCGCGCGCAACGACCGCGCCCATGTCCACGGGCTCGTCCTTTTCGCCCTGCCGCCCGCTCCGCAGGAGGTGTCCCAGCGCGTCGCCCGCCGTGAGGATCCCCAGCACCTCGTATCTCTCTCCGACCACCGGCACCGCCCGCACCCCACGCCGCGCCATCAGGTCCACCACCTCGGGCAGAGGCGTGTCGGGATAGACCCGGTACCGCGCCGGCACGAGCGCATCCTCCACGAGCAGCCTCGCCCGGAACTCCGTGCCCATGAACTCCTTCATCCCGCGGATGTCCGCAACCGACCGAGCCGCGAGGAAGCGCTCCGTGCGACCCCGGTCCCGCAACGCCTTGGCGATCGCCGGAGCGATCTGCTGTCTCGCACCCGTCAGCTTGCCAGAAGCGAGCAAGAGGACGACGCCCCGAGCCTCGCCGCGGACAGGACGCCCCTCGGCCGTCACGGTGAACGGCGCACGTGAGACACCCACGCCGATCCCCGGACCCGACAAGCTCTCGAGGGTTCCGACCACGATGATGATGTCATCGTTGACCCGGATGACCTCTCCCTGACTCCCGAACGCCAGGTCGCGGGCCAGCTTGAGCGCCCGGGACTCGTCGAGGGCCCCTGCGGCCGCCGCGAACATGAGGATGCCCCGCAGGGCATCCCCCAGGTCCGCGGCTTCGAGCGGTACCGCGGCCCATGCGTCCACCAGGAGATCCGCGAGCCTCATGCCAACGCTCCGGCGAGCAGTTCGGACGGGTGGAGGGGGCCCGGAGCTCGGTGAAGAGCCCGGGCCCCGCTCGCTACGCCATCCGCTCCTGAAGCAGACCCACGATGTCGGCCGGGCGTTTGGCCACGGCGATACCGTTTTCCTCGAAGGCCCTGATCTTCTCCTCAGCGGTGCCCGCCGAGCCGCTGATGATCGCGCCCGCGTGACCCATCCGGCGTCCGGGGGGTGCCGTCTGACCGGCGATGAAGCCGACCACCGGCACGTCCACGTGCGCCTTCACGTAGGCCGCGGCCTCCTGCTCGTCGGTCCCCCCGATCTCGCCGATCATCACGATCGCCTGGGTGTCGGGGTCCGCCTGGAACGCCTCGAGGCAGTCCACGAAGTTCGTTCCGATGAGCGGGTCGCCCCCGATCCCGACGCATGTGGTCTGCCCCAGCCCCACGTTCGTGAGCTGGAAGACGGCTTCATACGTGAGCGTGCCGGAGCGCGACACGACCCCGACGGAGCCTTCCTTGACGATCTGCGCCGGGAGGATGCCCACCTTGGACTTCCCGGGCGAAATGAGGCCGGGACAGTTCGGGCCCAGAACGCGTACGCCCTGATCGCGCGCGAAGGCGTGCGCCCGGGCCATGTCCTGCACCGGCACGCCCTCGGTGATCGCGACCACCAGGCTCACACCCGAGTCGGCAGCCTCCATGATCGCCCCGGCAGCGAATGCCGGCGGCACGTAGATCACGGACGTGTTCGCGCCGGTCTCCGCGACCGCCTCGTCCATGGTGTTGAAGATGGGCACCGACTTGCCGTCGGGTCCCTCGAAGGTCTGTCCCCCCTTGCCGGGGGTTACACCGGCCACCACCTGGGTGCCGTACTCCATCATCTGCTTCGTGTGGAACGAGCCGTCGCGTCCGGTGATCCCCTGGACAGCGAGCCGGGTGTCCCGATCGATGAATATCGCCATGGGTCGTCTATGCCTTTGCCATCGCCACGGCCTTCTCCACCACCTCGTCCATCGAGGTGAAGGCGGAGAAGCCGGCTTTTTTGAGAATCTCCAACGCCTCTGCTTCGTTGGTCCCGGTGAGCCTGATGACGAGGGGCGGCCCGATGTCGATGCGCTTCGTGGCCTCCACGATACCGTTCGCCACGTCGTCGCACCGGGTGATGCCGCCGAAGATGTTGAAGAGGATGACCCTGACGTTGGGGTCCGAAGTGATGATCTCCAGCGCGGCCACGACCTTCTCGGGGTTCGAAGAGCCGCCGATGTCGAGGAAGTTCGCGGGCTCGCCGCCGTAGTACTTGACCAGGTCCATCGTGGCCATGGCCAGGCCGGCGCCGTTCACGCAGCAGCCGACGTTGCCCTCGAGCTTCACGAAGCTCAGGCCCGCCTCGCGAGCCCTGGTCTCCGCCCACGGCTCGTCCGACGTGTCGCGGAACGCGGCGACGTCGGGACGCCGGTCGAGCTCGCTGTCGTCGATGCTCATCTTCGCGTCGATCGCCTTGATCTTGCCGTCCTTCGTGGAGATCAGCGGGTTGATCTCCGCCATGGACGCACCCGAGTCGACGAACGCCCTGTAGAGCTGGCCGATGACCTTGCTGGCCTGCTTGATGAGGTCGGGATCGTCGTAGAGCGAGTTGGCGAGCCAGAGCGCCTGGTGCGGCAGAAGGCCGTAGCGGGGATCGACCCGGAGCCTACGAATCGCCTCCGGCTGCGTCCGGGCGACCTCCTCGATATCGATGCCGCCGGCCGCCGAGACCATGAAGGTAGGCGCCTGCGTCTTCCGGTCCATCAGGACCCCGACGTACGCCTCCGTGGCGATGTCCTCGGCCGGAGTCACCAGGACCTTCTGCACCGTGAGGCCCTTGATCTGCATTCCGAGGATCGCCGAAGCGTGCTTGCGCGCCTCCTCGGGTGTCTTCGCCAGCTTCACACCACCCGCCTTGCCGCGTCCGCCCGAGTGCACCTGGGCCTTCACGACGACCACCCCTCCGAACTTCCGAGCGATCGCCTCGGCCTCTTCGGGGGTCGTGGCGACCTCCCCCGGAGGCACCGGTATCCCGGCAGCGAGGAAGCGCTCCTTCGCCTGATATTCGTGAATATTCATGAGGTCTTGGAGTTCAGGTACGTGCATGGGCGCCAGGGGCGCCGGCTCCTGGGTGGGAGGGACTGTAGAAGCTACCAGGGCCCACGGGGGGGATCAACGTCGACTTCCGGTCCCACCCTGTTTGAGCTTCTCGAGCAGAGACCGCAGCCGCGCGAGCGCATCGCCGTAGGCCTGCCACTCCCCTCGGCGCAGACGGGCGTTGGCGGAGTCCAGCAGATCCAGGGCGGTCGACGGCCATCCGGCGGCAGGCTCCGGTCCGGAGGGAGCCGCCTCCTGCGCGGACGCGCTCGCAACCGGGGCACTGCTCCGCCCGGCGAGCTCCGCGACCGCCGCCGCGAGATCCGAGGTGAAGGCGACCCTGCGGCCGTCGCTCACCACGTACCTCCGCAGCTCCGGAATGGCGTCCGCGGCAGCCGCCAGGAAGACGGGTTCCATGTACACGAGGCGCCCGTCCACCGGGACCAGGTGGAGGTGTCCGGTCCACACGTTGCTCCCGCCCGTGCGCCACAGGGAGAACTGCTGTGAGATGTGCGGGTCCTGCTCCACGAGCGCTTCGACCTGCCGCGGGCCCGGCACCTGATCGTCCGCGGCCACGTCATAGAGCTTGAGGGTCGGGACGCCCCGGTCGTCGGTGCGCGCGACCAGCATCGCGGTGAGGTTCTGGCGACCCGCCGGTATGAAGACCGTGGTGAGGTTGAAATGCACCGAGTCCTCGCCCGGAAGCCGGTACAGGCCGTACTCGGGTCGGTACGGCACCGGGCTCGTGCCCTGGGCGAGCTCGTGCGGGATCGCCCATACGTCCTGCTGCCGGTGGAAGGCCGGCGCGGTCTCCTGATGGTACTGCAGGAGCACCTGCGCCTGCACGTTCATCAGGTCGCGTGGGTAGCGCAGATGGTGCCGAAGAAGGACCGGCATGGAGTCGATCGGCTCGAACAGCCCCGGAAAGGCCGATTCGTACGCGTCGGCGAGCGGATCGTGCACCGGGACCCGGTAGAAGTGCATGGCGCCGCTCACCGCGTCGATCGTCACCTTGACGCTGTTGCGCACATAGGAGACAGGCCGCATGAACTGAAGCTGGTAGCTCGGCTTGGAGAGGGGGTAGGCCCTCGTCGCCGTGAAGCCATCGAGGATCCAGACGATGTGGCCGTCCGTGATCACCGGATAGGGGGGCTCCGGGAAGCGCAGGAAGGGAGCCACCGCCTCGACCCGGTCCACGATGCTGCGCCGGTAGACGAAACGGCTCGTCGGGGAGATCTCCGACGAGAAGAGGAGATTGGGGTCCTGGAAGGACCAGGCGAGCGCCAACGTACGCAGCTTCGAGCTGAGGAGAATGCCGGCAGGGTAGTCCACGCCCACCTTGCCCGGGCCGCCTCCCGGCGCGAGGAACTGGCTGGCCGACGCGTTCACCACGGCATACGGCTCCTCTCGCGAGCCGAAGAACACCTGGGGTCGGGTGAGCCGGAGCGCGGTCGTGTCCAGGCTGGTGGAGACGGCCCCCCGGCTCGCGCTGACGATCGTATCCGGGGAGATGCCCGAGATGACCATGAGCGGGCCTCCCTCGGGCGTGCGTCGGGCGGCGAGGCTCGCTACGGCCCCGGCACCCTCGATGTAGAGCTCCCGGAGGTGCAGGTTCTGCCAGTTGGGATCCTTGATCCCCGAGGGGTCGACCTCCCTCGCCGACAGCGCCACAGGGGTGAGTCCGTCAGGCCCCGGATAGCGGTCGATCGTGACCTCGTGGAAGTCATAGTACGGGTAGCGCGCCTCGATCTGGCGGAACGTGGTCAGAAGCGCGTTCTGGTTCCAGACGGGAAGGCCCGCGAACTGCCGCGACGCCAGCGACCAATCGACGTGCTCCTCCGGCCGGTAGGGGAACGGACGCCGTTCCATGCGGTCGAGCCCGAAGCCCTGCCGCGTATAGGTGAGGTTGTCGCGGATGTAGGGGGTCTCGCGCTCCAGCTCGTTGGGCTCCACCCGGAAGCGCTCGACGAACGCCGGATACAGGCCCAGGATGACGATTGAGGCCACCACGAGGGATACGATCGACACCACGATCGGCCACCCCCGGTTCTTCCACGACCCCCAGATCACGCCCGCGGCGGCCGCGACGCACAGGATCGTCATGGTCTGGAGGGCCGGCAGGCGAGCCTGGGCATCCACGTAGCCGAAGATCCCCTGCACGCCGGACGTGCCGTGCAGGAGCGCCAGATACCGTCCGAGCCACATCCTGCCCGCCAGCAGCAGGAGGAACGCCGCCAGGATGGCGCCGAGGTGAAGCCGTGGCAGGCTGTGCGCCACCACCCTGCCCCGTCCCCAGCGCAGCACACCCGTGGCCGCGTAGCCTGAGGCTACGAGCGAGAAGATCAAGAACGCGACGATGAACCCGAACGTCACGACGCTTCCGAGCACCGGCAGACCGAAGACGTAGAAGCCGATGTCCTTGCCCAGGATCGGGTCCCTCATCCCCCACGCCGCCCCTTTGGCGAGCAGGAGCATCTGGAGACCTACGGACGAGGGGACGGCAGCTCCGAACCAGCTACCGAGGAGCACGGACGTCACGACCATCGCCCAGAAGAGATAGCGGTGCGGGAGCTGCTCGGAGATCTCGATGTTGCCGAAGCGGCGCTTGATCTGGATGCCGGACAGGGTGCGCGAAACCAAGCGTAGGTTGGCGAAGACCACGAGGCCCACGGCCACCCCGGCAACGAGGCGCGCACCCCATTCCCAGATCATCCGCTCCCAGAAGACGCCGGCGAATCCGGCGTTGTTCTGCCAGAGGACCTCGACGTACGCACCGGCCGCCAGCCGCCCCGTTACCGCCAGGAGGCCCAGGACCAGAACGACGGCCAGGATCAGCCGCCCACCCCTGAGCTTCGACAGAAACCGGCGGGACTCAGGCATCGACCCCCTGGTCAGCAAGCCACCGCTCGACCTCGGTGCGGATCTCGGAGAGGCGCCCCTGGGTGCGCGCCTCGAAGCGCGCCACGATCACCGGCTGTGTGTTGGACGTCCGCAGAAGGGCCCAACCGTCGCCGAACAGCACCCTCGCCCCGTCCACGTCGATGACTTCGTGATCCTGCTTGAAGTGGCGAACCGCCGCCTCGACCACCGCCCACTTCTCCTCCTCGGTGACGTCGATGCGGATCTCCGCCGTGGAGACATAGCTCGGGAAGTCCGCGACCAGGGCCGAAAGAGGCCGGCCCTGCCTGGCCACGAGATCGATGAGCCGGCACGCGACGTAGGGAGCGTCGTCGAAGCCGTAGTAATCGTCTCCGACCATGATGTGACCCGACAGCTCGCCGGCGAGCACGGCACCGGTCTCCTTCATCTTCTGCTTGATGAGGGAGTGGCCGGTCTTCCACATCACCGGCTCGCCGCCGGCCGCCTCGAACACCTCGGGCAGAGCCTGGGAGCACTTCACGTCGAACACGAGCTTCTGGTGTGGCCCCCGCTTGCGCAGAAGGTCGAGTCCGAGCAGAAGCAGCAGGACGTCGCCCCGCAGGATGGCCCCCGTCTCGTCGACGACGCCGATGCGGTCGGCGTCCCCATCGAAGGCGACGCCGAGATCGAGCCCGCCCTCTCGAACCGCGGCGATGAGGTCGCGGAGGTTCTCGTCGACGGTCGGATCGGGGTGGTGGTTCGGGAAGGTCCCATCCGACGTGCAGAACAGCGGCGTGACCTCGGCTCCGAGCGCCTCCAGGAGCGGGACGGCCACGAGCGAGCCCGTACCGTTGCCGGCGTCGACCGCCACGCGCAGAGGCCTGGCCAGGTCGAAGCGTCCGCTCACGTCCGCGATGTAACGGTCGAGTACCTCGACCCGCTCGCGCGCGCCGTCACCGACGTTGAGGTCGCCCTCCACGATCCTTCGCCTCAGATCCTGGATCGCCTCTCCCCACAGCGAGCCCCGGCCCACGCCCATCTTGATCCCGTTCCACTCCGGCGGGTTGTGCGACCCGGTGATCTGCACCGAGCCGTCCGTGCCGGAAGTCGCGTGCGCCCAGTACAGGGTGGGCGTTGGGACCATGCCCACATCCAGCACGTCCGCGCCCGACGCCAGGAGGCCGGCGATGAACGCCTCGGCCAGCTCGGGCGAGGTGAGCCGGTTGTCGTGACCGATGGCCGCACGTGGCCGCGACTTGCCCGACGCCTCCCGTAGATGCGATCCGAACGCGCGCCCCACGGACTCCGCGACGCCCGCGTCCAGATCGTCACCGACGATGCCGCGGATGTCGTACTGGCGGAAGATCCGCTCGGAGAGGACGCGCTCCGCCATCAAGGACCTACGCTCAGCACGCTCCCGTTCGGAAATCCGAGCCCGTGCACGCTCATGTGCGCGAACTGGAGTGCCGACGACGGGAAGATTCCGAGATAGATGATGAGCGCCACGCTCACCAGGAGCGCGAGACGCATCGGCAGCGGCGCCATCACGCCCTCATGCGCCCCCTCGGTGGCCGGCTCCCGCATCCACATGAACCAGGCGACCCGCAGGTAGTACCAGTACGAGGTCAGCGTGGCCATGACGAGGATGACGGACAGCACCCATTCCTTCGAGTCGGCGGCGCCCTGGAGCAGGTAGATCTTGCCCATGAAGCCGGCCGTCCCGGGGAATCCCGCGAGCGACAGCAGGAACACGGTGAGCAAGAGGCCGAGGAACGGCTGCGCCCATCCGAAGCCGGCGTAGTCCTCGATCTGCAAGTGATCCTCCCCTTGCCTACCCACGCTGATGACGATGGCGAACGCGCCGATGTTCATGAGCGTGTATACGAGCAGGTAGAAGAGGATTCCCGCGGTCGCGATCTCGTTGCCCGCGGAGAGCGCCACGAGCAGATAACCCGCGTGCGCGATGCTCGAGTACGCGAGCATGCGCTTTACGTTGGACTGGACCAGCGCGATGACATTCGCCACGACCATGGTGATGGCCGCAAGCCACCACAGGATCGGGAACCACGTGCTGTAGTCCGAGTTGAAGCCCACGATGAACACACGGATGAACGCCACGAACGCTGCGGCCTTCACACCGGCCGACATGAACGCCGTGACGGGAGCCGGCGCACCCTCGTAGACGTCCGGCGTCCACATGTGGAACGGGACGGCGGACACCTTGAAGCCGAAGCCCACGGCCAGAAGAGCGATGGCGGCCGTGAGGAGCGCCCGCGAGGCCGGCAAGGAGACGGGGGAGTTGGCGATGCTCCAGACGTTCGTGCTCCCTGTAGCCCCGTATACCAGCGCGATCCCGTACAGGAAGAAGCCCGTCGAGAACGCGCCCAGCAGGAAGTACTTGAGCCCGGCCTCTGCGGACTTCCGGTCCCGGCGGTTGAACGCCGTCAGGGCGTAGACGGCGATCGACATGACCTCGAGCCCGAGGAAGATGACGATCAAGTCCCGGGCCGAAGCCATGAACATCATGCCGGCGGTGGCGAACAGGACCAGCGCGTAGAACTCCCCGGCCTGCAGGCGCTGCCGGATCACGTAGCCGAACGAGATCAGGATGCTGAGCGCCGCGGCCAGGAGGAAGATCCAGTTCGCGAACAGGGACAGCCGGTCTACGGCCATCATCCCCGTCCGGTCGAGCTCGTGCACGCCGTAGAGCCAACCGTTGGCTGCCGCGGCCACGAGCAGGCCCGTCACAGCGATCCATCCGAGCTCCGTGCCGGCGCCGAACGCCGGGTCACCTTCCCCGGTGAGATGCTCCCTCCCGGGCCGGTGCTTGCCGGACACGCCCGCGACCAAGACCACCATCCCCCAGATGCAGAGGATGATCTCCGGCAGGAGCGCCCAGACGTAGTCCAGGTTTCGGCTGAAGTCGAGTTCCATGGTCAGTCGCCGTTCGGGGCCTGTGCGAAGGTGGCAGAGGACCGCGTCGGGGAGGGAGTGGGAAGCACGGTCGTCCCGCTGAGGTAAACCCGGGTCGCCATGGCGCTGGAGGGAGCGGCGGTCTCTACGCGCTCGAGCACGGCGCGCACGCTGGGCTCCATCCGCCGCAGGAACGGCGTGGGGTTCCACCCGATCCAGAGTATGAGCCCCAACAGCGGGGCCAGGATGGCGATCTCGCGCCGCGAGAGGTCCTTCATCTGCCGGTTTTCCGGCTTGTCGAGCGTGTTGAAGAAGACCCGCTGGACCATCGGCAGCATGTAATAGGCCGCGAAGATCACGCCCCCGGCCGCAACGACCGCGAAAGCCGGGTGGGTCTCGAACGTGCCCATGAGCGCGAGGAACTCACCCACGAAACCGCTGGTACCCGGCAACCCGATGGATGCCAGTGCGGTCAGCATGAAGGCGGTCGCGAACCACGGTGTGACGCGGCCGATCCCACCGAAGTCGGCGATCAGGCGCGTGTGGCGACGCTCGTAGAGCATCCCGAGCAGAAGGAACAGAGCCCCCGTGCTGAGCCCGTGGGAGATCATCACGACGAGGCCACCCTGGAGCCCGTTCACGGTCAGCGCGAAGATGCCCAGGATGACGAAGCCCATGTGTGCCACGGAGGTGTAGGCGACCAGCTTCTTGGCGTCCGGTTGCACGGCCGCGACCCACGCCGTGTACAGGATGCCGACCACCGCCAGCGTGAGCATCACCGAGACGACCGCGGGATTGCGCGCCGCGATCGGGAAGAGCGGAAGGAGGAAGCGGAAGAAGCCGTAGGTGCCCATCTTGAGGAGCACCGCGGCCAGGACCACGGATCCTGGCGTGGGCGCCTCGACGTGGGCGTCCGGCAGCCAGGTGTGGAACGGGAAGATCGGCACCTTGACCGAGAACGCCAGCGCGAAGGCGGTGAACAGCAGGAGCTGCTCCTTGGCCGACAGGGGTACCCGGAGCAGGTCCGCGTACGCGAACGTGTCGATGCCCAACGTCGCCTTCGCCCGATAGAACAGGTAGAGGATGCCCACGAGCATGAGCAGCGAGCCGAACGCGGTGTACAGGAAGAACTTGATCGCCGCGTAGATCCGCCGCTCACCGCCCCAGATGCCCACGATGAAGTACATGGGGACCAGGGTGAGCTCGAAGAAGACGTAGAAGAGGAAGAGGTCCGTCGCGGTGAACACCCCGATCACGGCCGCTTCCAGCAGCAGCATGAGCGCATAGAACGAGCGCTCGCGCTTCTTGATGTAGTTCCACGACCCCAGGATGGCGAGCGGTGTCGTGAGCGTGGTCAGCAACACCATGAAGAGGCTGATCCCGTCCACCCCGAGGGAGTAGTTGATGCCCCACGCCGGAATCCACGGGACGCTGCTCTGCATCTGCATGCCGGCCTGCGTGGGATCGAAGGCCCACCA
>CAZFIS010000114.1:0-11966 GCA_964519125.1 uncultured Gemmatimonadaceae bacterium
TGGCTCTCGGGGTTGTGGCACCACCAACACGAGAGCGGGCAGCCCTTGAAGAAGACCGTCGTGCGGATGCCAGGGCCGTCGTGGACCGAGTAGCGCCGGATGTCGAAGATCAGGCCGTGGAGGCCGACCGCCTCTTCAAGGATCTGCACGGCTCCCTCCCTCCTCGACTCCGTAATACCGGCGGATGAAGGGGCTCTGGACCTCGAAGGACCAGTGCACGTCCCGGACGAAGTCCGCGGCTGCGCCGAGGTCTGCGGCGGCGATCAGGCCCACGAGCGTCTCATGCTCGTGCGTCGACCGCTCCTCCCAGTCGCGCAGCATCTCGTGCTTGCGGGGGAAGTCGTACAAGCGCTGCTTCAGGATGCGCACGCGCTCGACCAGCTCGCGGTTGGGTGACTGGTCGAGGAAGCAGTCGTGGAAGGCGGTGTTGAGCTCGTAAAAGCGGTCCCAGTCGAGGACCGCCAGGGCGGCGATCATGTCCTCGTTCAACTCCCGCATGTCGGGGGAGAGCGCATCCGCGGCAGCTATGGGCAGGCTCCTCAGCACCGAAGCCTCGAGGGCTCCGATGATCTGGTAGATGCCGCGGATGCGCTCGAGCGTCAGCTCCGCTATGCGGACCCCTCGCCGGGACAGGATTTCGACGAAGCCCTCCGACTCGAGCCGAAGCAGGGCGTCGCGAAGCGGCGTGCGACTGATGCCCAGGTCTTCTTCGAGGCTGCGGAGGTCGAGGAAGCTGCCGGGACGGAGCCTGCCCTCGTTCATCAGCTCCTTCAGGTGCTCGTACACCTGGAGGCGAAGCGACCGCACTTCGATGGTCGGCTTCCTGGTCCTGCCTTCGAGGGTCCCCGAAATAGCCACGCCCACCTTCCCCGTGTCCGGAGTGACAACTCCGACACCCGGGGAGGCGGGCGTCTGATATCTAATATATCAGTCCAGGCGGGTTCGTCCAGGGCCGATGGGTCCAGGGGCGGGCCGTCCCACTACGCCGAGGCGGCGGCGGGCGCGGCGAGAGGCGGGCGTCCCCGGACGCTCCTCTCGCCGCGATGCACGACCCGCTTCGTCATCTACTGCCCGTAGCACCCCCCCGCCCCACCGAACATGCCGGCGTACGGGTTCCGGCCGGCCTGCGGCTGGGGCGCGGCCGAGCGGGGCCAGAAGTTGTCGGAGACGTCCTTGTCCGGGAAGCGACAGTGCGGATCGAGCGTGATCTTCGTGATCGGCCGAGGTCCGAAGTCCAGGTCGGCCTGGAACGTCCGGCTCCCGGAGAACCACACGTCGACCGGGTAACGAACGTCGACCGTGTGGTCGTCGACCTTCGTGCTGTTGGGCATCATCCGGATGGGCGGGCCCTCCGGCGCGAACTCCACGCGGAGCACCACCGGGGAGGGCATCTCCCCGTCCTGGCGCACGGTCACGGTGGTGTGGGAGCCGCTCGTGCTCACGTCCTGGATCGAGCCGTCCACAGCGTCCGTGGTGAAGAGCCAGTAGTACCAGAACCACGACAGGTCGCGATGCAGCGCATGGTCCATGGCGAAGGCGTAGTCCCAGGGCGACGGATGCTTGAAGCGCCACGCCTTCGCGTAGTCGCTCATGGCCCGCCAGACGGCGGTGTCGCCGACCACGCCACCGAGCATCGAGAGCATCATCGGCGCCTTCACGTACGCCTGGAAGGAATACATGGGCCCGCCGTAATTGGCGTCCCACATGAGCGGGGCTTCGCGCTCGTCGCCGCTGAACTGGCCGTAGCGCTGTCCGAGCCCGTCCAGGTCGGCCGGGCGGCCCTGACGGTCGGCGGCCGACAGGATGTTCATGTACTGGTTGAACCCCTCGTCCATGAACCCGTACCAGGTCTCGTTCGTGCCGACGGTCATGGGCCACCATTCGTGTCCGGTCTCGTGATCGGCAGCGCCGACGCCCGACATGATGAACATCGGGTACTCCATCCCGTTCTCGGGACCATCGACAATGGTGAGCTGGGGAAACGCGTACGGCATCCACAGCTTCGAGTAGAACTCGAGCGCGTGGCGAACGGTGGGGCCCGCGTCCGCATAGCGGCGCGTGTCGTTGGGCACGTAGAGGATGTTGACCGGGATCGGGCCCTTTCCGGGGATCGTCGCTCGGGTCCCCTCCCAGACGTAGTGGTTGGAGGCCGCCCACGCGAAGTCACCCACGGTGTCGGCCACGAAGTGCCACGTCAGGCGGTCTCCCGCCGCCGTGGCCCGGCCCGCTCCGCGCTCGTCCGGCCCCACGATCGTGCGGGTCGAGTCGGAGTCGAGCACGTGCGAGAGGCGCTGCCGCGCCGTGGACGTGAGCACCTGATCGGGATTCTGCAGCACGCCGGTGGCGCCTACCAACCACCCGGCCGGTACGTCGAGCGTCACGTCGAAATGGCCGAAATTGTTGTAGAACTCCGAGGGCCCTAGGTAAGGATCGGTGTCCCACCCCCCCTGGCGGAGGTCGTCGAAGACGGCCACCCGCGGATACCACTGGGCGACCTGGAAGAGCGAATCGGCCCACCGACCCATTCGCTCACCGCGCTCCCCTCCGGGGATCAGCGGCACCTGGAAGCTCCACTCGGCCCCGATGGTCCCGGTGCCGTGCGCGGGAATCGGATCCGGGAGCGTGACGCGCGCCGTGGTCAGGTTCATCCCGTACGCAGCCAGCCGGACCTCGCGCTGGCCGATGCCGCGGCGACCCCGGCGCATCGGCGGGGGGTTCAGATCCACGGCCTGCCCGTCGAACGTGAGGCTGGTCACGCCCATCCCCTTCGTGATCTGGGGCACGGGCTCGAGTCTCGGGACGTCGGGAGCGAAGATGTTCTGGTCGAGCCGGAGCTCGATGCTCGTCATCGCCGAGTCGCTGTTGTTGTGGATCACGGCCGTCTCGGTACCGGAGACCGTCGAGGTCCCGGGATCGAGGCGGGCGTGGATCGTATAGTCCATCCAGAGCTGCCAGTAGTTCGGACCCGGCGTCCCGATCGAGTCGCGCGTACCCGCGGCGTACGCCCGCTGGATCATGTCCGTGATAGGTATCGTCCGGCGTACAGCTCGCTCCGGAAGCGAGGAAGTCCCGGGCGAGGCCTGGGCGAGCAAGGTGGACGCCGGGGCAGCGATCCCGAGCGTCAACGAGAGGGAGATCCACAGTCGTGCGTTCATGTCAACTCCTGAAATTGCATCGTCGGGACGGGCAGGCCCTGCGCCACGATACGGCGAAAATACTGCGGCACAAGAGAGGGCCACCCGGTGGCCCCACCCGGCGAGCCCGGGTCGCTTGCTCCCTCGCGGACTCCGTGCTATCTGACTCCGGCACCGCCGAACGAGGCGGGACGAGCGACTCGGCTCCCGAAGAGAGGTCGACGATGAGGATGACACGCTGGCTGGGCGCAATGCTGATCGCCGCGGCGCTCGCCGCCCCCGGACTCTCGGCTCAAACGGACGAGATCCAGGTCTACGACGGGGCGCTCGCGGCGCCCGGAGTCTTCAACCTCACGCTCCACACCAACTTCACGCCTTCGGGCAGCCGGGAGCCCGCCTTCCCCGGTGCCGTGGTCTCCAACCACGCCCTCATCGGCGTGCCGGAGTGGGCCTACGGCGTCACGACCTGGTTCGAGGCAGGCCTCTACCTGCCCCTGTACAGCGTGGAGCCGAAGCGCGGGGCTTCGCTGAACGGGCTCAAGCTGCGCGCGCTCTTCGCCGTGCCTCACGCCGCGGACCGCACCTTCTTCTACGGGGTCAACTTCGAGTTCAGCTACAACGCCAAGCAGTGGGACCCGAAGCGCTTCACCTCCGAGATCCGCCCCATCGTCGGCTGGCACCTCTCCCCCGTCGACATCATCCTGAACCCGATCCTCGACACTTCGTGGGACGGCTTCGGCAATCTCGATTTCGCACCTTCCACCCGTGTCGCCCTCAACATCTCTCCCGCCTGGGCTGTCGCAGTAGAGGAGTACGCGGATTTCGGACCTATCCGCTCCTTCTATCCGACCGAGAGGCAAGCCCAGCAGTTGTTCGCGGTCGTGGACCACGGCAGCCGCGTTCTGGACGTGGAAGGTGGGGTGGGGTTCGGGCTCACCAGGGGCTCCGACGACGTGACGCTGAAGCTGATCCTCTCACGGGATCTCAACTGATATAGGGACGCCGGACCGCCGCTTCTGGCTCCACCCGGCATGCGGTGATACGATCTTGTCTACGGGCCTCCCGCCGACGCTCATGCATTTCCCTTTGCAGGGAGTCAGTCATGCGAAAACTCATGTCGGCACTCGTCCTCGGCGTCGCCGTCACGCTCACGGGCTGTGCGAGCGCCCAGGGAGGTGGGAGCACGGCCCAAAGGACCGCCTCCAACCGGAACAGCTCGCTCATCACGCAGGCGCAGATCGATGAGTCCCCGTCCTCGACCGCGTACGACATCGTCCAGCGCCTCCATCCTCAGTGGCTGATGGGCCGCGGTCAGTCGAGCTTCGGAAACGGCGCCACCACCACCGAGGTAGCCGTCTACGTCGGCAGCTCCCGAATGGGAGGACCCGACGAGCTGCGCAATTTCATCGGCTCTCAGCTCGCGAGCATCCAGTTCCTCAACGCGACCCAGGCGACACTCCGCTTCGGCGCGGGCCACGTCAACGGTGCCATCATCCTCACGCAGCGTTAGCCGGGCGGCGCCTCCGCACCGAGGCATCCTCTCGCCACGCTCGTGGGACCCTACATCCAGGAGATCTCCCATGCGTCACCGCCTCGTGCTCGCATCGGCCGCCTCGTTGGCGCTCTCGCTCGGACCGGCAAAGCTCACGGCGCAGAGCACGCTCCCCCTGAAGCACACGCCCCGCCCAACCACGGCGGCGATCACACCCGCCGACCTCATGACGCGCCTGTACATCTTCTCCGACGACTCCATGCAGGGGCGCGAGATGGGGACGCTGGGCAACGTCAGAGGCACGGACTACATCGCCGCGGAGTTGAAGCGCATGGGCGTCGAGCCGGCGGGAGAGGACGGCACCTACTTCCAGACCGTCCCGTACAAGACGCGCACGCTCGACACCCTCTCGTCGGTCTCCGTGGACGGGACGGCGTTGAAGCTCGGTGACGACTACCTGCCGGTCAGTCGCGCGCCGGCGGGCCTCGAGGGGGTGGGCATCGTCTACGGAGGTGAAATCGGGGAAACACCCCCCGCACTCTCCCCGGATCAGGCCCGCGGCAAGCTGGTGGTTCTGACCGTGAGCCGGCAGGGAGGGGGAATCCGGAGTCTGCGCAGGGCCCCGGGGGTCGAGGGCGCGGCGGCGCTCGCGATCGTCGCGCTGAGCGAGATCCCGCCGAACTTCCGACGCTTCTTCACGAGGCCGCAGGGGTTCGTGGACGACCCCGCGGCCCCCGGGCCGGAGCAGGAGGCGGGGGCCACGCCGAGCCTCCTCGTCTCGGAGGAGGCCGCCGCTCGGATGTTCTCCGGCTCCCTGGGCCAGCTACAGGTCGGGGCCGCCGGGAAGACCGCGTCCATCCACCTCCGCTACGATGTCCAGGCGATGCCGTATCCTTCGAGGAACGTCGTGGGCATCGTGCGCGGGAGCGATCCGAAGCTGGCGGGCGAGTACGTCGCCGTCGGAGCCCACAACGACCACCTCGGCTTCACTCACAATCCGATCGCCGAGGATTCGATTCGGATCTTCAACCAGATCGTGCGCCCCGAGGGCGCCGACGACTCGCGCAACCAGCCCACGGCGGCCCAACAGCAGGAGGTCGACTCGCTGCTCGCGGCCTACCGTGCCCGGCATCCGGGGAGCGCGCGCCCGGACTCGATCTACAACGGAGCCGACGATGACGGCTCGGGCTCGGTGGCCGTCCTGGAGATCGCGCAGAAGATCGCCTCACTGCGGCCCGCGCCGAAGCGCTCGGTGCTCTTCGTGTGGCACGTGGGCGAGGAGAAGGGGCTCCTCGGCTCACGCTATTTCACGGATCACCCCACGGTGCCGCGCGACTCCATCGTCGCGCAGCTGAACATGGACATGGTCGGTCGTGGCGACGCGAGCGACGAGACCGGCCACACCAAGGACGGACAGGCCGTGCATGGTGGGCCCAACTACCTGATGCTCGTGGGCTCGCGCCGCCTCTCCACGGAGTTGGGTGATCTGGTGGAGACGGTGAATACCGAAGACCACCACCACATCCGCTTCGACTACGCGTTCGACGCCGACGGTCATCCGTCCAACATTTATTGCCGTAGCGACCACTACGAGTATGCCCGATACGGGATCCCCATCGTCTTCTTCACGACAGGGCTGCACCGGGACTACCACCAGGTGAGCGACGAGCCCGAGTACATCGATTACCCGCACATGGCGAAGGTGGTGAACTTCGTGGAGGATGTGGCGGTGCACGTGGCCGACCTCGATCACCGGGTCGTGGTGGATCATCCGAAGCCAGATCCGTATGGAGCCTGTCGACAGTAAGGCAGCTTTGGGAGGAGCCATGTTGAAAGCAACCGTAGTGCTCACGACCGTCGTCCTTCTCGGCGCCTGTGCCGGCACGCATACCGGAACGGCTCGGCCGATCAACTCGAATCTCATCACGCACAAGGAGGTCGTGGAGGCCGGGCCGTCGTCGGCCTACGACCTGATCGCGAAGCTTCGTCCGCTCTGGCTCCAGAAGCGGGGCGAGGGGAGCTTCTTCCAGCCGAGCGAGGTCGTGATCTACCTCGACGGTACGCGCCTGGGCGGACCGGACGAGTTGCAGAACATCTCATCCACCAACATCGACACGCTGCAGTTCCTGGACGCGCGACTCGCGACGCTCCGGTTCGGGGCGGGACACGTGGCCGGAGCGATCCTCATCAAGACGCTCCAGTAGCAGATGGAGGAAGCATCCGGGAGATCTCCCGGATGACGCCTGCGGGGGCGTCGCGAGGCCCGATTCGTATCCAAGCAACGAATCGGGCCTCTCGTGCATCTAGGTACATGTACCTGAAGTCAACTGCCCATCAGAACCAGCGCAAGCACGAACGCCCATGGGTGCACTCAGACAGCACGTCGATCCGATCTCCTTGATTCCCCTTCAGCCCAGGGACTACCTCACCCTCTTCACCCTGGTCTCCGAGGAGCGCCACGGATACGGGATCGCGAAGCAGATCGAAAAAGACAGCAACGGACAGGTGAGGGTCGACCAGGCCAACCTGTACCGCTCCCTCAAGCGGCTCAAGTCGATCGGCCTGCTGGAGGACGCGGAGGACCGGGAAGACACCGACGACCGACGCCGTTACTATCGCCTCACGACTCTCGGCCAGAAGGTCGCGCGACTCGAAGCCGCGCGGCTGGCCAGGCTCACCGCGCAGGCCAGATCGCTCGAACTGATTCCGGGAGCGGGGGACTAGAGGGCTAGACCCTCACCGCCCCGCGGCCTTCTCGGCGGCGCCCGGCACGTGGATGCCGAGCGACTGGAGCAGGAGCACCACGCCGAGATAGACCAGGATCACCACGAGCACACGCACGAGCGTGGTGCTGCGGGCCTTCCGGGCCGCATTGGCGCCCACGTTGGAGCCGAGTTGTATCCCCAGGACGGCCGGCACCGTCACGGACAGGTCGATGAGCCCGTGCGCGTAGTAGACGTACGCGCTGGCCGAGACCGTGATGCCCACCATGAGCATGCTGGTGGCCGCCGCGGCCTTCACGGGCACCTGCATGATCGTGTGCAGGAGGGGCATCTTCACGGCGCCGCCGCCGATGCCCAGCATCCCCGACACCACACCGGCCAGCGTGCTCACCGAGGCTCCGAGGGCGAGCCGCTGGGGCACGTAGTCGATCCATCCCCCTTTGGCCAGATCGCGGAACCCCCCGCGCAGGCCGAGCCGATCCGGGCCCGCTACCGCCCCGGTGCTCCGCGCCGGGGCGATCAGCGTCGCGACGGCCAGCGCGATGAGCGCCACCCCGAACACCGCGCGCAGGACGTCGGGCGCGATGATCACGACGATAACCCCTCCCACCACCGCCCCGACGACCGTCGTGAGCTCCATGAACAGGGCCAGACGCACGTTGGTCATGCGGTGGCGGAGATAGACGCTCGTGCCACCCAGCGAATTCACGACGACGGATACCGCGCTCGCGGCGATGCTCGTCTTGAGCGGCACCCCGAAGAACACCGACAGGATCGGCACGATGAAGACGCCGCCGCCCAGGCCCAGGGTGGCTCCCAGAGCCCCCGCGGCCAGTGCCGCCACGAGCACGCCGACCTCCGGGAGTAGAGGGAGGATCTCCATGTGCGGTCCGAGAGTCACGGACCGCTCGAACATCGTGGTGGCCAGGCTCGAGAGCAGGAGGGCCAGCACCGCACCCGCGATCGCCGCGTGAAGCCGGTCCCCGGCGCGGAAGAAGCAGAACAACAGGCACCCGATCAGCAGCGGGGGAGTCGCGAGGAACGTCAGGATGCCGAGCGTCAGCCACGCGGCGCCGCTCGAACCGAACAGCCCGAGCGGCAGGTCCCGCAAGCTCGAGGTGACGGTGGGGAGCTCGCCATGACGTACGAACGCGATCACGACGCCCACGAGGACGAACACGACGCCCGTCCACAGCATGGCCCGGATGAGCGCCGCCAGGGAGTCCGACGCCCGGCCCCCGATATCCAGGTCGGCAATCTCTCCGGGAGACGTGGACATGCTAGTAGAGCACCCTCACCCGGATCGTCTCGGCAATCGCGGCCAACTCCTCCATGACCTCGGCATCGTAGTCATTCTGGATGTCGATGATCACGTAGCCGACACGCTCGTTCGTCTTCAGGTACTGGCCCGTAATGTTGATCTGCCTCGACGCGAGCACGTGGTCGATGCTCGCGAGAATCCCGGGAACGTTGCGGTGCACGTGAACCACGCGATGCGACTCGTTGAGCTCCGGGAGCTGGAGGTTCGGGAAGTTCACGGAGAGGTTCGTCGTCCCCGTCTCCAGGAACTCGAGAAGCCGGTCGGGCACGAAACGGGCGATGTGCTCCTGGGCCTCCTCGGTGCTCCCTCCGATGTGGGGTGTGAGAATGACGTTCGACAGACCCCGGAGCGGCGCCTCGAAGGGCTCGCCGTCCTGAGCAGGCTCCGCCGGGTAGACATCGATGGCGGCTCCTCTGAGCTTGCCGGCCTCCAGCGCGTCGCGTAATGCTTCGAGGTCCACCACGAACCCCCGGCTCAGATTGATGAAGACGACCCCGTCCTTCATCAGGGCGAACTCCCTCGCGCCGATGATGCCCCGGTTCTCCGGCCGCCCGTCGACGTGCACGGTCACCACGTCCGAGCCCTCCAGGAGCTCGGCGAGCGTACGGCAGGCCCGGGCGTTGCCCAGCGCCAGCTTCTCCGTCACGTCGTAGTACCGCACCTCCATGCCGAGCCCTTCGGCCAGCACGGAGAGCTGAGCCCCGATGTTGCCGTACCCCACGATCCCGAGGCGCTTACCGCGCAGCTCCCTCGACCCGGGAGCCTTCTTCTGCCAGATGCCCTGGTGGAGCAACGTGCTCTTGCGGGGAATGTCCCTGACCAGGGTGATCATCTCGCCCAGCGCCATCTCCACGACGCTGCGCGTGTTGGAAAACGGGGCGTTGAAGACCGCCACTCCATGATCCAGGCAGGCATCGAGATCGATCTGGTTCGTCCCGATGCAGAAGGCACCCACGGCCGCCAGCCGCGGCGCCGCCTCCAGCAACTCCCGGGTGAGGTTCGTCTTGGACCGGATACCCAGCACGGTCACTTCGGGGAGCCGCTCCGCCAACTCGTCGCGGGACAGTGCGGCGGGCACCTCGTCCACCTCGTAGCCGAGCGAGCGGAAGCGTTCGGCGGCCACCGGGTGAATCCGCTCGAGGAGAAGAACACGAGAGCGAAAGGAATCGGGGGTCTCGACCAACGGTCCAGGACTCCGTTCAGGGGGCAGATGAGAGCCTCTACTTATACACATCCTCCCGCGCCTGTGAAGTCCCGCTGTGCAGCCGCCGAGGGTCAGGAGCCAGGGGCGTCCGCGAGCAGGTCCTGATGAATCAGACCCGCCGTGTCCAAATGGAGCGTCGTCGTGGCTCCGTGGACGGGCGTCAGACTGAGGGGATCGTTCAACGGAACGCCGCAGAAGAGGTAGCGGCCGTACGCGTCCGTGGTGTCCGCACCCTCGATCCACGGGCCCGTGGCTGCCCTGTCGGGCGTGCGCCATGCGCTCTTGACCTCGACGCCGGCCATGGGCATGCCGTTCGCGGCGTTCTCCACGAAGCCCACGATCGCGCCCGAGTCCGTGCCCGTGTGACACCCGTCCGAGCTCGGGACAGCCAGGGCCACGGACGTGTGCCTCGCCGCCGTCAGCGTTACGGGACGCGCGATCGCGAGAATCTGGAGGGAATCCGTGAACGGGTGGAAGAAGTCGACCATGTGGTGCCCGGCCGGAAGGCCGCTCATGTGGAAGCGGCCGAGGAAATCGGTCGTGACCGCCTTGCCGGACGCGTCCGCGAGAAAGACGGTCGCACCTACGAGGGGCCTGCCGTATACGCTGTCGTACACCGTGCCGTCCAGCACCGCCGTGCCTTCCGAGGTCGACGACGCCGGCCTGGGCATGAACTGGATCTCCGCCCCCTGCTCGTGGATCCGGAGGCCGTTGGCGCGGGCTTCCATGAGAGGGTCCGGGCGCATGGTCATCAACGTCCGGTTCAGCGCGCCCACAGGGCGGCTCCCGGGAGGATCGCCCCAGAGTGGCATGCGCAACCACCACCGCCTCACGATCCACGCGCCGTTCGGCATGCGCAGAAACTCGATGCGTCCGCCGAAGTGGCTCTGGGCCACGCCGACGGCGAAGAGGTGGCGCGTGTACTCGAACTCCAGGTACCGGAGCTCGGAGGTCTTGCGGTCTAGCCAGAGGGTGCCTCGGATGTCGGGCGGTCCTCCGCGCTTCAAGGGCTCGAAGCCCAAGCCGATGAGTCCCTCCTCGCCCTTGTGAGGCTCGACGGCCCGGAAGCAGTGACCGGCCAGGAAGGTGTCGGAGAGGAGCGTCTGCGCGTCCAGGCCGTAGTAGGTGACGGTGCCGTCGCTGTTCTGACGAACGAAACCGTTCGTCGCGAGATCCTCTGCGGTGGCGCTCGCGAAGGCCTGGCGCCCGAAGCCCGAGGCGATGCGCCGCTCGCCCTCCTGGAGGTGAAGCGTCCCCAAATCACGGGTGCGATCCCAGATCGCGGCTTGATAGGGAACCCCTCTCTGCTTCTCCATCCACGCCACCACGTCGAGTGCCTTGCGCGCTTCGTTCCACAGCACACTCGTCGCCGCGCCCGACTCCTGTGACATGAGGCACCGCTTCTCTCCCCTCACTTCGAGGCCCTCGAGGCTGATCGCCTGCACGGGTACGGCGAACCGGTAGGTGAGGGTCCTGCCTGCTGTGACGACAAGCGTGTCCGACAACGAAATGGCGTACCCGATGCGCTCGGCCCGGAGCGTATACCGTCCCGGCGCCGGCGCGCTCAGGATGAAGCGCCCCGCGTCGTCGCTGAGCACGCCGGCCCGCACCTGGGCCGCGCTGTCCACGAGCTGCACGAACACGCCCTGAATGGGCGCCGCGGTCTGCTGGTCCACGATCTGGCCGAGGACGAGCTGGCTCGACGACTGGCCTGAGGCCTGCGCCGCCAGCGTCACGAAAAGGGCGGCCACCCCCAGGAGCGTCGAGCCGGTTCTCATTCAGCGCCTCCTCCGATACTCCCCTACTTCTCTCACTGCGCGGCCATCATCGAGTCGCGCCTCGCCTTGAACTCGGTGCCGGCCTTCCACTCGGGAATCCCGGGGGCGTTCGCGACCAGGTAGCCGACCCGAAAGAGCACGCCCGCGTCCTGCACGGCCCCGGAAAGGTCCCAATCGGGCTTCACCTCGTCGGACACGGCGTGGTAGTCGTGCGTCGTGTACTCGTCGCGCTTCTGGACCCCCCACCCCTCCGGCTTGCCGATGTAGTCGATGCCGGCACCGGGATCGAGCGCGGGCACGCCCACCTTGGCGAA
>CAZFIS010000115.1:0-4221 GCA_964519125.1 uncultured Gemmatimonadaceae bacterium
CCACCCGCGTCACGCACGTGGTGGTGGTGCCCGAGCTGATGAACCCGAGCGACGATGAGGCGGTCGCCGGCTGAGCGCGGCTCCCGAGCCGTACCTAGTGTCCATGGGGTGCTGCCGAACGGCGCGCGCGGACGGGGCGAGGCGCCTATCGTTGTCCTGTGCGGCGTTGAGTCATGGTCCGGAGAATCGGTTGAAGTAGCGGCAATCCTCTGCTGACAATGGTCACGGCGGTATCGGCCGGGTCGCTCGTAGACTGCGGCATCTCCCGAGGAAGGGTTCCGCTGAGCCGGGTGACCGTCGTGCGCCTTTGGATTACATCGTCACGAGAACGGCACTTCATGGCCTTCTGGCATTGGTTGTGGCTTGAGTGGCGGGCCGTGGTGGTCCCGGCCCGCTGCCACCTTCGGGTGTTCAACATCCAGTTCATCTCGACGCGCCGTTCGGCATGGGGACGGGGAGATTGTGGGCGATTCATGAGTGCGACGTGGATAAGTCGGAGGTTGTCTCCGTACGGAGAGCCGCAACGGATCGGAGTCCGGTGATGGACCGGGCCCCGCAATCCGAGGACGTGAGCCGGAACGTTGCCGGGGTCCGATACGGGCTCGGGGAGGAGAGCCACTCCGGGGGCGCATCGTCCTCTTCCCGGTCGTCCGTGGTCGATGTCGAGTTGCCCGCGAGTGGGGTGGCGGGTGTCGCTCCGACGCCGCCCGACGCTCGACCTGCGACGTCCCACGAGGCCGTCCGCGGTCCCTCACTCGGTCAGGCGCTTTGGGGTCTGGTGGTCGGTGCCGAGGGTGCTCTGCTGGACGCGGCCGGTCTGGTCGGCGCGGTGATCCTCTCCACATTGACTATCGAGGACCATCACAGGCTCCTGTTCGTCGCTCTCTTGCTCGGAGTCGGCTGGACGTGCTGGCTGGTCGCCGCTCAGTATCGTTCGCTCACCACCATCCTTACCAAGCAGAATCCGCGCCTGCTGCTGGCGCCGGTGTTCGCGCCTCTCGTGGCCCTCGTGTTGCAGGCTTTGGCCCGTGGTTACTACTCTCTGTCGTCGCTGGCGCTCTACGGTGCGATCTGGGGGTGTTGGATGCTCGTCGTGCGGGCGCTCGGCATCCGGAAGCAGCCTCCGGTCTCGGTGCTCGTACCGGGGTCGCCTGCCTATCTTCCGGCGCTTCGCCGATTGCCGCGCGTGGCCCTGATAACGTCCTCCACGCCACCCGCGACGTTCAAGGGGATCGATGTCGTCATCACGGAGCCCATGGAGGCCTATTCGGTGGAGTGGATGCAGTGGTTCGTTCATGCCGATCTGGCAGGCGTCCGACTGCTCTCCGCACCGCTCGCCATGGAACACCTCACGGGGCGCACGCCGGTGGAATCCCTCTGGGATCGCTGGGCCGAGGGTGTGCTGGCGGGGCGATCGAGCTATGCTGCCTGGAAGCGCCTCCTCGACATCGGCGTCGTCGTGCTGGCCTCGCCGTTCCTGCTGGTCCTGGCCGGGGCGGTGTGCCTCATCGTTCTGTTCTCGAGTGGGTGGCCCGTGCTGTTCGTCCAGGAACGGATGGGTGAGGGTGGCGTGCCGTTCCGGATGTACAAGTTCCGGTCGATGCGAACCGATGCCGAGCACGCCGGCCCCGCCTTCGCATCGCATGGCGACCCTCGCGTGACGCCGGTCGGGCGGCTGCTCCGGAAGTTCAGACTGGATGAGCTCCCGCAGTTCTGGAATGTGCTGAAGGGGGAGATGAGCATCATCGGTCCACGGCCGGAGCAGGCGGGATTCTCCACGATGTTCGAGGCCAGCTTGCCCCACTACGGCCTGCGGCACGTGGTGCGGCCGGGGATCACCGGTTGGGCCCAGGTGATGCAGGGGTACACGACCGATGAGACGGAGACCACCGAGAAGCTCAGGTATGACCTCTACTACGTTCGCCATTGCTCGTTCCTGCTCGATCTCGAGATCGTGGTGAGGACGACGGGAATCGTGTTCACAGGGTTCGGGTCGCGATGACTGCGGCAGACATTGCGGCCACGGTACTTTGGGATCTTCGTTCGAGTCGCATCGGGTATGGAGCGGCCGGCAGGGAAGGTGAGAGTTCATGGATGGTGAAGACGTGAAGGTAGCGGTGGTCGGGTGCGGCTACTGGGGCAAGAATCTGGTGCGGAACTTCGCGCAACTCGGTGCCCTCGGGCTCGTGTCCGACGCCACCGAGGCGGGCCGTGCCAAGGCGCGCGAGCTGGCCCGTGGGATCCCCGTGGTCGACGACTTCGACAGCGTGCTAGCCTCCGATGTCACCGGCGTCGTCCTGGCGACCCCGGCCCCAACGCATTTCGGTCTCGCTCGCAGAGCCCTCGAAGCGGGAAAGGACGTGTTCGTGGAGAAGCCGTTGGCGCTCCACTATGCTGAGGGCGCCGAACTCGTGCGGTTGGCGGAGCGTGAAGGCAGGATCCTCATGGTCGGCCACGTGCTCGAGTACCATCCCGCCATCGTCGAGTTGCTTCGCCTGGTGCGATCCGGTGAGCTGGGCCGCCTCCAATACGTGTATTCCAACCGACTGAGCTTCGGGAAGGTCCGTCGCGAGGAGAACATCCTTTGGAGCTTCGCTCCGCACGACATCGCGGTCGTTCTGCGTCTCTTGGGTGAGCTGCCCTATCAGGTGTCCGCGGCTGGTGGTTCGTACCTTCAGCCCAATATCGCGGACGTAACGGTCACCAACCTTCTGTTCAACAATGGTGTACGTGCCCACATCCACGTCTCCTGGCTGCATCCGTTCAAGGAGCAACGGTTGGTGGTGATCGGAGATCGGCGCATGGCGAGCTTCGACGACGTCAACAAGCAGTTGCTCGTCTACGATCAGCGTGTCGACATCGATCGTTCGGGAGGGGAGCCGGTGGCCGTCAAACGCGCCGGAGAGCCGGTGGCTGTCGCCGACACCGAGCCCCTCAGGCTCGAGTGCCAGGCGTTCCTGGACGCGATGGCTTCGCGCCGGCCACCCTTGACCGATGGCGCCAGCGGCGCCCGGGTTCTGCAGGTCCTGCAGGCCGCCCAGCGCTCGCTGATCACCAACGGAGAGCCGGTGATCCTGCCCGAGTTCAGTTCGCTGGCACCCGCTCTGGCCGTAGGCGCATGAGTCGGGCGTTCATCCACCCGACCGCTGTCGTCGACGACGGCGCTATCATCGGTGACGAGTCGCGCGTCTGGCATTTCTCGCACGTGATGGCCGGCGCGGTCATCGGGGAGGGCTGTTCGCTGGGTCAGAACGTCTTCGTCGCGAGCCACGTCCAGATCGGCAAGGGCGTGAAGATCCAGAACAACGTCAGCGTCTATGAGGGCGTCACGCTCGAGGACTATGTGTTCTGCGGTCCGAGCATGGTCTTCACTAATGTGCGCACGCCCAGGAGCGAGTTCCCGCGCAATACGTCCGCGGACTACGCCGAGACCCATGTCGGACGCGGAGCGAGCATCGGCGCCAATGCGACGATCGTGTGTGGCGTGACCATCGGCGAGAACGCCTTCATCGCGGCCGGCGCCGTCGTCACACACGACGTTCCGTCCTTCACCGTGGTGGCCGGGGTCCCAGCCAGGCGGGTCGGCTGGATGAGCGCGTACGGCGACATGCTCGCGTTCGACGACAGGGGTTTCGCCACCGATACTCAGGGTCACGTCTATCAGAAACTCCAGGACGACATCGTGCGGAGGAAGCAGTGAACGAACCGGTTGCATCAGCCTTCATACCCGTGCTCGACCTTTCGCCGGAGATCGACGCGCTCTGGCAAGACGTGCAGACCGCGATGACGAGGGTCGTTCGCTCGGGACACTTCATCATGGGGCCGGAGGTCGAAGCGTTCGAGGCGGAGACCGCGCGCTTCCTCGGCGTGCGACACGCCATCGGCGTCAACTCGGGTACGGACGCCCTGGTCATCGCGCTCCGTGCGCTCGGTATCGGAGCCGGGGACGAGGTCGTCACGACACCGTTCAGCTTCTTCGCCACCGCGGAGTCGATCAGTGCCGTCGGGGCGACGCCGGTGTTCGCGGACATCGATCTCGACAGCATGAACATCGATCCGATGGCAGTCGAGGACGCGATCGGTCCCCGGACCAAGGCCCTCCTCCCGGTGCATCTCTTCGGGCGGCCGGTCGACATGACGCGGATGCAGGAGATCGCCCGGCGTCACGATCTTGCCATCGTCGAGGACTGCGCGCAGGCGTTCGGAGGGCGCTACGGGGGG
>CAZFIS010000115.1:4231-11586 GCA_964519125.1 uncultured Gemmatimonadaceae bacterium
TTCCCGTCCAAGAACCTTGGGGCCTTCGGCGACGCGGGGCTCATCGCCACGGACGACGACAGCATCGCCGAGCAGGCCCGGATGCTCCGCGTGCATGGCGCGGCACGCAAGTACCACAACGAGCGGATCGGCTACAACTCGCGTCTCGATAGTCTCCAGGCCGCGGTCCTGCGCGTCAAGCTGCCGCACGTCGACGAGTGGAACGACCTTCGGCGAGCGGTCGCGGATCGATACCATCAGTTGCTGGCCGAGGTCGGGTCGGTGAGGACGCCCGAGTCGGTGGAAGGCCACGTCTTCCACCAGTACACGGTGCGTCTGCTCGACGCCGATCGTGATGCCGTTCAGCAAGCGATGCGCGACCGCGGTGTCGGCACCATGGTGTACTACCCCACCCCCCAGGATCGCCTTCCGGCGTATGCCGGCCAGTACGGGCGTTTCGCGAACAGCGACATCGCATCCACCCAGGTGCTCAGCCTGCCGATCTGGCCGATGATGGAACTCGGCGTGCAGGAGAAGGTCGTGAAGGCGCTGCGGGAATCGCTCCGGTGAAGCAAGCCGGGGGCGCCGCGCTGCGCTCGCTCCTTCCGGGAGCGCGGTCGCTCCGGAACGTTGCCGTACTGGTGGCCGGGACCGCTGGGGGTCAGGCCGTCGTGCTGCTCTCTTCTCCGCTCCTGACGCGGCTCTACACGCCCGCGGACTTCGGGTATCTGGCCGTGTTCATGGCGATGATGGCGCTCGTCGTCGTCATCGGGTCCATGCGGTTCGAAGTGGCGGTCCCTCTCGCCGCGGACGACGTGGAGGCGTCGAACGTCCTGGCCTTGAGTGTGTCGATCGTCGTGGTGATGGCGGCCGTGGCGGCGCTGGTGCTCGGGTGGTGGTCGAATCCCCTGCTCGCGCTTCTCCATGCGCAGGCGCTCGGTCCTTATCTTTGGCTGCTTCCTATCAGTATCCTCGGTGCGGGCATCTACCAGGCCCTGAGTTACTGGGCCATCCGCAAGGAGACGTATCGGCCGATCGGAGCGACGACCGCCACCCGGGGACTCGCTCAGGTGTTGGCGCAGATCGGCCTCGGCCTCGCCCACGCCGGCTCGGTGGGTCTGATCGCAGGCGATGCTTTCGGCCGTGTCGTCGGTAATGGCCCGCTGGCCCGCTTCGCCGCCCGAGGAGATCTTGGCGCGCATGGGGTGAGCTTGCGGAGCATGGCGAGATCGGCGCGGCGCTATTGGCGTTTCCCCGCTTTCTCCGCCCCTTCGGCTCTGCTCAGCACGGCCTCGCAGCAGATCCCGTCGCTGCTGTTCGTGGCCTTCTATGACGTCCAGGTCGCAGGCTGGATCTCGGTGGCGCAACGCGTGGTCGGCGTGCCGGCTGCACTGCTCGGCAAAGCCGTGAGCCAGGTATATTTCGGTGAAGCGTCCAAGCTCATGCGGGAGGACCCTCGCAAGCTGAGCGGCCTCTTCCTGACGACCGGCATGAGGATGGCGATCCTGGCAGCGGTGCCTGCGGCGATCCTCGTGGTTGCCGGGCCCTTTCTCTTCGCGCACGTGTTCGGCGAGTCCTGGACGATGGCGGGTAAGTTCGTGCGGCTTCTCGCTCCGATGTTCCTGGTCCAGTTCGCCGTCTACCCCGTCTCAGAGACGCTCAACATCATGGAGCGCCAACGGCTCCGACTTGTGTGGGACGTGGTGCGGTTGATGCTCCTGGCTGCGGCGTTGTGGAGTGCGAAGTCGTTCAGCTGGTCCGCTTCGAACGCCGTGCTCGCGTACGGCACGGTCATGGTCGCGACCTATTCGCTCCTGTTCATGCTGTCCTACGCCGCCATCCGGCGAGCTGCCAGCATCCGTGAGGCCCATGACCGAGTCGCTTGAGGTGCGCCTGCCCGCGAACCATGCCGCCGAGCGGCGCTATTCCGCTTCTGTCCTGCTCGAGGAGTTCCTGGGGCTCTCTTGCGTCTTCCGCCAGGAGGACCGGCGCGATACGCTGCTCACGCTGGCGGGGTCGGAAGCGACCCTGGTCGTGTCCGATGATCTCCTTCGGTCGGATGTGAAGCCGTGGTGCGACGTGACGCGGCTGCCGGCCTCGCCGCTCCCGCGGTGGGCCGTCGACGAGGATCTTCCTGAGGCGATCCTCACCTCGGGAACCATCCCGGTCTTGTACGGATCGCCCGACCCGAGCATCGGTTGGTTCGGGATGACGGAGACCGGCGCGTGGTTGGGTGTGGACGTCTTCGGCAGCGCCCTGTTCATGCTGACGCGATGCGAGGAAGTCCTGGACGATCGACGGGACCAGCACGGCCGCTTCCCGTTCCGAGGCTCCATCGCGGAGCGGGAAGATCTCGCACGGCGCCCGATCGTCAACGAGTACCTGGAGATCCTGTGGGCGGTGATGATGCGGCTGTGGCCGACGCTGGAGCGGCGTCGGAGGAGCTACCGGCTCCTCATCAGTCACGACGTGGATACGCCCCGCTGGTCGGCCGGGATCCGTCCTGCGCGGGCAGCTCGGAGCGTGGTCGGAGACATCATCAAGCGCCGCGATCCTGGATTGGCGGCTCTCCGCTTGGCGACCTACGTAGGGGGGCGGTTGGGCGTTACGCCCCGCGATCCGTTCGACACCTACGGTTGGCTGATGGATCAGAGCGAGCGCCACGGTGCGACGGACGACTTCTACTTCAAGGCGGCCAGCACCCATCCGCGCTACGACGACGACTACCCGTTGGACGATCCCTGGATGGCGCGGCTGCTTCGCGAGATCCACGAGCGCGGTCATGGGATCGGGCTCCATCCCAGCTATGGCTCGTTCGGGCGACCCGCGCAGGTGGATCGGGAGTTCGCTGTGCTGCGAGAGCGCGTCGGCGCTCTTGGGATCGAGCAGCAGGTCTGGGGCGGGCGGCAGCACTACCTGAGGTGGGGGGCTCCGGATTCGTGGCAGGCTTGGGAGGACGCCGGGCTCAGCTACGACAGCTCGGTGGGCTTCGCCGAACGGATGGGGTTCCGAGCCGGCACGTGCTACGAGTTCCCCGTGTTCAACGTGAGAACAGGGCGTCCCCTCGCCCTGCGCGAGCGGCCGCTCATCGTGATGGAGGGTTCGGCGCTCGATCGTGCGTACATGGGGCTCGACCACCGACAGGCTCTGGAGGCGATGGTGGACATGAGCGAGACCTGCCGGCGTTTCGGCGGAGACTTCGTGTTTCTGTGGCACAACTCGAATCTCCTCACGCGCCTCGACCGTCAGGTCTATTCCGATGTCGTGGAGGCCGCCGCGTGACGGTGGGCCGCGGCGTTCCGCTCGCTCCGATCGTTCGAGGTTGGATCGGGCGAGGTCTGTTGGCCTTCCTGAGCTTCGAGTTCGTGTTCGCGGCCTTCATCAACGCGGGACACTACAAGGGCAGCAAGGCCCTCGCCTGGGTACCGGTGGACCTGACGGCGCTCACGTTCGGAGTGAGCCTCTTCGTGGCGCTGGTGATCCTGGCCTACCGGGGATTGCGCGTGCCGCGTGCGTCGCTCCCGATCCTGGGGTTCGGGGTCCTCTTCATCGTCTACGCCGTGGGTAGCCTCATCTGGAGCCCGTCGCACGTCTACGGCATGCAGAAGGCTGAGTTCCTGGGGACGCTGAACCTGTGGGCGCTGGTGGCGCCCGCTGTCGTGATCGCTGCGGACCGTGGCAGGGAGCGCCGCTTCATCGTGTTCCTGTTCGCGTTCTCGCTCCTGATCGGGATCAACGCCGGGTTGATGTCCGCGGACACGGCCGGCCGGCAGACGCTCAACGTGCTCGGTGGGGACTACCTCGGAGTGGGACGAGCCGTGGGCGCGGGCACGGCGATCGCCCTGGCCGTGCTGCTGGCGCCGCGGATCGGAGCGGTCGTTCGCGTGGTCGCGTTGGGGTTGTTCCTGGCGTCGCTATGGTTGCTGATCCTGGGCGGTGGTCGTGGACCGTTCATGGCTGCCGTGGTGGCTTCGCTCATCCCACTGATCCTCGGTGTGCGTCTCGGGCCACCGGGCTTCGTCATCGTCAAGCGCTACATGCCTTGGGCGTTGGCCCTCGTGATCGTGGTGGCCGCTGTCACCGTTGTGCTGGGGCAAGGGCCCAATCCGCCCCAGACGCTCAGCCGACTGCAGGTCCTCTCCACGGAGTCGATGGGAGGTTCGTCCGCTGCCACGCGATTCTCTTGGTACGGAACATCGATCCGGCTGTGGGAGCAGCGCCCCGTCTTCGGGTACGGCGTGGGGAGTTGGCCGGTGTTGATGGGCTTCCGGGATGCCCGCAACTATCCGCACGATATCTTCCTGGAGATTCTGGTCGAGAACGGCGGCCTCGGTCTACTGCTGTTCGTAGGGATGCTGGTTGCCGGCCTCGCCTCGCTCGCTCCTTGGCGAACGATCTCGTCCGACCCGTGGCGCGTCCTGCTGTTGATGTTGTTCGTCAATGCGCTCATCAATTCGATGATCAGCGGTGATCTTCCGGACAATCGATTCCTCTTCGCGGCGACGGGGATGCTTGCATTCGTTGGGGGGAGGCGTCCATGAAATCGGCTGGAAACGGTGCGGACCCAGCGGTGGTGTGGCCGGAGGGGAAGGATTTCGCCTTCACGATCTTCGACGACACCGACCTTCAGACGGCCGAGAACGTCAAGCCCGTCTACGATCTGCTCGAGGCGTTGGGATTCCGGACGACGAAGTCGGTGTGGCCGATCGCCGGGACCCATCCCGCCCGCATCGACGGCGGCACCTGCGCCGATGCGCCCTACCGTGCGTGGACGAGGACCCTCCAGGACCGTGGGTTCGAGATCGGACTCCACAATGCCACCTACCACACGTCGGCACGAGAGAAGACGGAGCGGGCGCTGGCTGAGTTCGAGGGGTTGTATGGCCACGTGCCGCGGGTCCATGCCAACCACTACCGCAATCTCGAAGGGATCTACTGGGGCGACGCACGCCTGACGGGTTGGCGGCGGGTGGCGTACAGGGTCGCCACGCGCTTGCGGCCGTTCGGGCCCTTCGAGGGCCATGTCGAGTCGAGCCCGCTCTTCTGGGGAGACCTGTGCAGGGACACCATCACGTACGTTCGGAACTTCGTCTTCGACGACATCAACACGTTGCGGGCCTGTCCGGTCATGCCGTATGCGGATCCGGCGAAGCCGTACGTCCGCCGCTGGTTCGCCTCCTCCGAGGGGGGAACGGCAGCGACGTTCTTGCGGACGCTGAGCGAGGAGAACCAGGACAGGTTGGAGGAGGAGGGAGGCGCTTGAATAATGTACACACACTTCGCCTATGGTTTCGTGGAGAACGGCCGCGTTCTCCCGCGGTTCGCTCGTTTGATGGAGCGCTTGGCCGAGCGAAATGGGTGGTTCGTTCCGGTATCCACGGTTCTGGATCACCTCGTCGAACAGCGTGGAGAACGCGTGATCACACCCCGGGAGCGTGCGGAGCTCGAACGGCGCTGGCTTGTCGAGCGTATTCGCACACGGTTGGGCGTGGCGTGAAGAGCGACCTCGCATCCACCGGTCGGAACGCGGTTGCGGTCCGGTACCCGACAGCCAACGAAGCGCCGGCAGGTCTCTCGTGACGCCTCCCGCCATGCCTCCCAACGATGATGTGGTTGCCATCTCGTTTCCCGACGTCATGCGCTTCGTGCGGCGTACCTTCCCCGAAGCGTTCCTCGTGGGGTTGATCCTCGGCTTGGCTGCCTATGCCCTGAGCGTCTATGTTGTTCACCCCAGGTATCAGGGGCGCGCGACGGTGGTGATCGCGGCCCGTGGGCTCGCCCCAGCTCCGTCCGACGTCACGGCGGCTATCATGGCCGAACCCCTGTCACTGAATGCCTACCGCACCGCGGCCACCAGCAACGGGGTACTCTTGGCCGCGCTGGAGGCCCTGAAGAGCCCGTCGACGAAGACGGCCGATATCGATGCCCTACGGCTGCGACTTCGGGTCACGCCGAGTATCGAGCAGGGTGTTGCGAACGACCTGCTGGTCATCGACGCCACCAGTCCCGTGGCCGCAGACGCCGCGGCCACGGCGAATGCGGTGGCTCAGAGCCTGGTCGCGTGGGACCGCGAGCGAGCCAATCTTCTCGTTGCTGCGACCGTTGCTTCGTTGGAACGGCAGGTGAAGTCGGCGGAGGCAGCGATCGCCGCTCAGAACGGCAGCGGAGCGTCCCAGGCCCAGCAGGCCTCGCTGATGTCGGTCCGGAACCAGCTCGACAGCCGGCTCTACAGGGCGGCGGCGTTGCAGGGTGCTGCGGTGAGTGGGCTCAGCGTGATCCGGAGCGCCTCGACACCGTTGAAGCCCGTCTTCCCGCGCCCGATCTTCGATTCGGCGCTCGCCTTCATCGTCGGTTTCGTCCTGGTGTATATGGCCGGGATCCTCGTGGGCGTGCCCGGGCGTTCCCCCAAGCGAGGTTCCTGACCGCTGGGGATCGGGCGGGCCCGTCTCCCGGAGAGCACGCTGCCGGTGGGATCGGGAGGCACCTTGGCCACGGGCCTTGGCGGCGCTCGCCGTCGCGGTGGGGGGCCATGCCTTGGGGCGGTCACCTACTTGAGTGGGGTCTAATCGTCTTCATATGTGCGGTGCTTAGGCTACAGTTGTTTCGAGGGGCATAGCTCCCCTCGGAGGCTGTGATGCCTGTCCCGAAATTGGGCGCCTGGGACGGGTGGAGCTAGTGGCGCAACCGACCGAGGGTCAGGCTTGTTGTATTCGTTCTGTACCGACCCGAGTAGTTTGCAGTCACGGACGATACGCGGAGAGATGGTTCCAACTCCGAGTGGTTCGTGGCGCCTGGGAGAGGGCAGGACGTGACTAGGTCATCTGGGAAGGGTCGATCCGAGAGCCGGTTGCTTCGTAAGGTTCTGGGAGTAGTGTTCGCCCTTGGCGTGTTGGTCCTTGGCGGATGCGCGACGGTGCCCGGCGTCTCGGGTGGACCTTCTGATCCGCTGTCCAAAGGCCCAATCATTCTGTTCGATTCCGTCGCGGCGGACAGCGGCGCGTGCACGGTGGCCTCGTCGGTCAGCACACTCCAATCCCTGAACGGGAGCACCGTGGTGGGCAAGATCGCGGTGGTCGTGAGCGCGCCCCAGTCTTCGGAGGTGTCGTTCTACCTCGATCAGACGTCCTCCGGGACCAGGCTCGCCCGCGTGACGAGCCAGCCGCTGTGCATCGTGCTCGACACTGCGGTTCTGCCTGCAGGGGTGCACACGCTTACCGCGGTTGCGGCCGGTGCGGGAACGACATCGCTCATGAAGGCCAGCTTCACGGTGGTGTCGGCTTCGCCTGAGGTCGGGCTGTACGGTCCCGTTCCGACGGCGACCCTCTTCGTCTCGCCGTCGGGTTCGGATGGGAACTCGGGGACGTCGTGGTCGGATG
>CAZFIS010000116.1:0-11473 GCA_964519125.1 uncultured Gemmatimonadaceae bacterium
GTAGACTTTGACGATGCTCTCGTAGACCACCCCGCCCCCCTCCACTTGCCGGGTCACGTACGTGAGGGAATAGGCTTGCGGCCCCGCCGATGAGCGTGCGGGGACGGCCGAAAACGCGTTGGCGCCGAGGAGAGTGAGACAGAGGGATAGGGCCAGACCCAGCAACGTGGTCCGATAGAATCGTCGGGACATCGTCCCCTCCTTTTGGAACGCGGTGTCGACCCACGACCGAGCGACGCCGGCAAGATGGGGGAGGATATCAGACGTACCTCAACCCACATCAAACCCCGACTGTCCGCGCCTCGTTCGTGCCGGCCCGAAGGGCGAGCACGGTCGACCCCGTGCGGGCCCTCAGGCGCGAGTAGGTCGCGCACCCGCCGCGCGCCTCCCCCCCCCCTTCCAACCTCCGACACCTTCGTGCTGTCCAAACCGTAGTGAACGTCGACACGGCTGGCACGGGCTGGGGCCCGGAGCGCCAAACGAGGAGGACGCATGTTGGGCAAGGTCACGAGGTTCGGGATGGCAGCCGCCGCGCTGGGCGTGCTGGCCACGACGGCGGCGGCGCAGCAGAAGAATCCGTTCCGGTGGTCCGGAACGTTGGAGTCGGGGCAGACCCTGCGGGTGCGCGCCGTGTCCGGAGACATCCACGTGCAGCCCACCACGGGTAACACCGTGCAGATCGTAGCGGAGAAGCACGGGCGTTCGGGCGACTTCGACGAAGTCGAGGTTCGGGTGGTGAAGGACGGGGACGGCGTCACGCTCTGCTCGGTCTACTATCCCGAGGACAACCCCGACGGGTGCAACACGGGAGGACACCACGGATGGGGGCGCCACCGCAGCACCCATGTCAGCGTCGACTACACGGTCGAGCTCCCGGCAGGAGTCGATCTGGTGGCCGAGACGGTCTCCGGCGACGTGGAGGCGCGGCACCTGCGCTCCAACGTGAAGGCATCCTCGGTGTCGGGGGACGTCACGGTCTCCACCACCGGCCGCGGTTGGGGCTCCACCGTCAGCGGCGACATCGACGTGGCGATGTCGAACCTGGAATGGAAGGACCTGAGCTTCAGTACGGTGAGCGGCGACGTGACCCTCAGGCTTCCCAAGACGTTCGCGGCGGCGATCGAGTTCCAGTCCGTGTCCGGTGATTTCGACTCGGACTTCGACGTCACGCTCAATCACGCCGGTCACCGTTGGCTCGGTGCCAACATCCACGGGACGATCGGTGGCGGAGGTGACCGCACCCTCAAGGTGAAGACGGTGAGCGGGGACCTGCGCATCGAGAAGATGTGATCCAGCGGGAGGGCTTGAGAGCGACGGGGGCGTGGTAGAGCCCCTCGCGCTGGAGTGATGGGCGCAGGCTAGGCGCGCGTGTCACCGGGGAGGCCGGAAGCGCACACCCCACCAGCGCCGGGCCTCGTCCCACCACGAGGCTCGCTGCGCGCCCGTCGGAGGAGTTACGCCTGAGGCTGGGGCACAGCCGGAGTCAGGCCGTGCCGCTTCATGATCTCGGCCATCTTCGCCCGGTCCGGCGGTCCTCCGGCGGCCGCGTCGATCACTTCGGCGGACTCGCGGAAGTACTGCGGGCCGATCGCGGCGGGTGTGATCACGCAAAGCGCTTTGGCGTCCAGGCTCCCGTCGTTGTCGAACCGGTGGATAGCGCCGCGCGGGATGCACAGGGCCTCACCCGGCCCGACCTCGATACGCTTCCCGTCCACGGTCCAGGTGAGGACGCCCTCGAGGCCATAGATCGTCTCTTCGTAGTGGTCGTGACTGTGCGCCGGAGCTGCCAGGCGCTGAGCGCCCGGCACCTCGAGCTCGAACACGGCGACGCTCTTGTTCGCGTCCTCTCCCGTGATGAGGAAACGCACACCGAGGGGACCCAGACGGATGGCTTCGTTGGACGGATTGACCCGGAGGTCGATGGCCTGGGACGTCATCTTCATCTCCCTTTCGTGGGAAGCGGATACAGGGTAAATTCCGTTTACCTCACGACCAGACGGTAAACTACATTTACTATTATGTCAACGCCCCCATCGGTCCCTCCCGGAGGAATGCTGATCGGAGCCCTTTTGAGGGTACCCTCCCAGGCGATTCACCGCCGGATCATCGCCGAGCTCAACGCGGCGGGCTTCGAGGAGCTCAGGTTGTCGCACATGGCGGTGCTTCAGTTTCCGGGACCGGACGGAGCCCGTCCCATCGAGCTCTCCGAGCGCGCGGGCATGAGCAAGCAGGCCATGAACCAGCTGCTTCGGAGCCTCGAAGGCGCCGGCTACATCGAACGCGTCGACTCACCGCACCAGGGCCGCGCGCGCATCGTCCACCTGACGGACCGTGGACACGCCGCGTACGCGAAGATCCACGGGATTCTGCGGACCATCGAGGAGGAATGGAAGGCCGAGCTCGGAACCGGGGCCTTCGCTCGGCTCAAGGAGCTGCTCCTTCGCGTCTGGGAAAGCCCGTTGGCGTGGTGAGAGGCTGTCGCGGGACCTGTAGGTAGCGCAAAGCCCATCGCAGTGCGGCGCCCCGCGTGGGCGGCTCGACTGCACGGCCGTCCGGGGAGTCGCGATCCAATGCACGGTGGGTTCGCGAAGCGCGGTAGTAGTACGACGCGTAGCTACGAAGTACCCGGAGGAGATGCGTGATCTGATGCATCGACCGCTCCGAGTGGTCTACGATCTCGGTGGCTGGAAGGACCTCGAGACGGTCCTGAAGTGCTACCAGCAGCCGGATGAGGGCCAGCTGAGAGAGGCGCTGGCCAGCCGGCGACGGGTGGTTGGAGGCGCTGAATAGCGGGAATGATCGCTGGCGCGTCAACGAGAAAGCCCTGCCTGATCCCGTAAGACCAGGCAGGGCGATCTCTTCCTGCCAATCGGGCCGGCCGGATGGAGCTGCGGTGGCCTTCGGCCATCCTCGCTCGTCTCGCAAAAGAGCGGGAAGGTCTTCGACACCATCTCGGGCCGCTCGGCTCGCATCGGCGGGACCTGCGCGGCGACCACGGCACCTAAGTCGTTTCAGAACAATCACTAACGGGTCCCGTCGACCGATGGGGTATGCCAACGGGTATGGCAGAGCCGTGGCGGGCGGACGGGCGAGTGTGGCCCGCGCTGGGAGATATGTCCCCTCACGCGAATCTCCCTGCGGCTGGAGACTAGAAGCCGAACGTCAACGGCTGCAGTGCGAGGCCTTGGACCCCTCTTGCCCCCTCTCCGTCGACTCGCCTGGGCGCATGATCCAGCCCGCCGCTCCAACGGAGGCGTCTCGCTGACCCTCGGTCAGCCGTTCTCCCACGGCGATGGACTTTTCGCTATCCATAGGTGAAAGGGCTCTTTCAGCCCTCCCGCTCGGCATCGGTCCGCCAGTAGAAATACGAAGCTGTCGTTGCGATAACAGCAATACTCAGGACGCCGGCAATGAGAACAATCACGCCAGCCCTCGTTCCCTGGAATGCGACCGCGGCGAGGGTGAGGAGCCCCGTGATCACCAGCAGTCGTCCGGCCAGCCGGTTCGACTTATCCCATGCGTAATCGCTGGACAGGCTCCATGGCGTGCGCACGCCCACCGCCCAGTTGCGCCGTGCCTTGCCCAGATAGTTGCCGATGGCTGCGAGAAGTACACCGGCCAGAAGTACGCCATGGCCGCCACCCTTCAGAGGCAGTCCGCCAGCGCGTGCTACGATCATGGCATGAAGGGCTGCGAAGAGAAGGACGGTGCCGGTCCAGGCGGTGGTGTAGGCCGGGTTGTTCAGCATATTGCGCCTGAGTGGCAAAATGGCCGGGATGATGGCGAAGAGCGCGGTCAATCCCAGCGTCGCAATCGGACCGAATGCCAGCACCTTATCCTTTGGCCACCAATTATTGACCTTGCCGCTCGCGGTCCAGTGCACGGCGATATGCGCGCTATCCGGAATATGAACCCAGCCCCAGATGCTGACGGCGCTGGTCAGCACAGCGATCGCCAAGCTTACAATCAACGCAGTACGGGTCTTCATTCTTCGCGGTCCTTCCTCGTTCTCGGTACGCCCACGCCTGCCAGCGCCATCACTGCGCCTGCGGCTTCTTCCATCACGCTCATGTTCAGGCGGTAGGTGATGGTCGTGCCCTTGCGTTCGGTGGTGACGAGATCGGCCGATTTCAGCACCGCGAAATGACCGGAGAGCGTCGGCTTGGCGATATCGAAGTGTTCTGCCAGTTCGCCGGCGCTCATCGGCCGCTTGCGCAACAGCGCCAGAACCTTCCGGCGTACCGGATGTGCGAGGGCGTCGAATACGTCACTCATGGATGGATCTTGCGCAGCGTTCCACGAAGGCCGCCACTGTGGGCACGAGTTTCGGCGCCAGCGGCAGATCGGGATTGCGGTAGGTCGCAACATTGGCCCTGCGTGCCGCCGGTGCGTCCTTGAGTATGTGGCTGACACCGTCCAGCAGCACCAGTTGGGCCCTGGGATCGGCTGCAGCCAGCGCCTTGGCGTCGTCCACGCCCACCTGAATGTCGTGCGTTCCTTGCAGGATAAGTACCGGCATCCTCAGCGCGGCGATGGCCTTTCTCGGATCGACGGCGAAGTGCGAGATCTCATAGGGCTGCACGCTGGGCCGGAAGAGCGACATCAGCGGCGTGGGAACATCGCTCGTGGTTTCGCCGCTTTCGAGCTTGGCCAGAATGTTCTTCGCATCGCTCCACAGCGGCTCGGGCAGATGCCCGGCCTTGTGCGCGGCGGCGAGCTGCTTTTCCAGAATATCGCCGGTGGGTTCGCCCACGCCGGAGGCGGAGATATAGCCACAGACGTTCGTCTTCGCCGCGGCCAGTGCGCCGATCAACGCGCCTTCGGAATGGCCGAAGATCACGACGCAGGAGACGCGCTTCTGGCTCCTGAGGAAATTTGTCCAGCCCACTGCATCGTCGACATAGGTCGAAAACCGTAGATCCTTTTCGGACGGCATGGCGCCTGCACTGGCGGCGATGCCGCGTTTGTCGAAGCGCAAGCTGGCGATGCCCTGTTTCGCCAACCCCTCGGCGAGCAACTTGAGCGTGGCGGGGCGCACGCCGGGGACTGTGGAATTGCCATCGCGATCTGTAGGCCCCGAGCCTGCGATCATCAGCACGGCCGGAACATTCCCGGCGCCATCCGGCATCAGCAGCGTGCCATGCAGCGCGCCCTTGTCGATCGTTACGTCGCTGGATTGCGCGCGTGCCGCGCCGCTCAACGCCGTCAATGCGACCACCGCCGCCAACAGGGTCTTCATGACCGCCTCCATGGTTATTTTTCGGTATTTAGGGAAATACCGAAAAATCGTCAAGGGGCTCGAGCCAGGAACCGCCCTGACCGCCTTGGAGCACGCCGCCGGGGCGGCCGTGGCGTATACTGGTGCGGCTCCCTTCATGGTCCGACGTGGCGTTGGTGCATGGCTCCTGATCCAGGTTTCGTTGTGATGCGAAGCCCCTGATATGGAGTCAGCCCCCATGAAGTATCCGAAGCGACGCCAATACAAGCACGCGAAGTCGCGGTATCGGGTACGGAATTGGCCGGAATACGAGGCCGGCCTTCGGCGTCGTGGCGACGTGACCGTCTGGCTGTCGGGTGCTGCGCTCGATGCCTGGCGTGCTCCGCCCAGTGGTAAGCCCGGCGGCCAGCGCACCTATGCGGACCTGGCGATCGAGGCTGCGCCAACGATCCGCGTGGTCTTCCATCTTCCGCTTCGCCAGACGGAGGGCTTCCTCCGCGTCATTGGATTCCGCAGAGCCGCCACGGACCGGCCGATCCACCTGCTCATCGACAGCACGGGGCTCAGGGTTCACGTCGGCCATCTCAAGATGCCGCCCAGGAACAGGGCTTGGCGCAAACAGCACCTCGCCGTTGATGCTGATACAGGTGAGATCGTCGCATCGGGTCTGACAGCTCGCCGGAGGCATGACTGCACGCAGGTCCCGGCCTTGCTTGAGCAGATTGCTGATCCTGTCGCATCGGTCTCAGCAGACGGTGCGTACGACACCAAACGATGATCAGTCTGGGGATGCCTGACAGCTACAGAGTGGCGTGACCCCGACTCGGGGGACAGGGGATCTATCCCTCACTCCGAGCCATGCACCAACGCCTTGACACGTGCTCGTGGAGCACAGAACTTGTGGTGTCACTAGTGCCACGATATAACACAATACGTGGTTTTACAGATACAAAATGACACTACGTTCCCTTCCGAACTGGCTCGCCGGAATCGTCGCGGAACTGGAGCTCGACCGTCCGCCCGTGGTCACCCCGGACCTCATGGAAGATCTCCGCTCGCGGACAGGAGTCCGTGCGCCTACCCACCGGATCATCGCTGAGCTCCACAGGCGGGGCTGGCTACTCAAGACCGGAGCGCATGGAACCTGGGAGTTCGTCCCAGGAGAGCGGGCTGGCGCCATATCCTCCGGTGACCCGTTCCTCCCCCTTCGCGCCACGGTCGCGACAACTCCGGAATGCGGTGTGACCGTGGCGCTCGGCTCTGCGCTCTGGCTCCTGGATGTGTCAGATCGGGCACCCGACCGCCAGGAAGTCGCCCTGCCGAAGGGCACGCACGTCCCCGTCGCATTGAAACGAGCGTACAGGACGGTCCACCACGACGCACGGCTGGACCCGATGCGCATCAAGGACCTGCCGGTCCACCGGCCCGCGACCGTGTTGGTCCACCTCGCGTGCAGGCCGACTGATGTGAGGAGTTGGGCGAGCGTTCTCGACGCACTGCCGGAACTCCTCGCCCGGTCATCCGAGGAGGAGATTCGGGAGGAACTCGACGGACGGTCCCGGGCGGCCCGGGTGCGTCTGGCTTACCTCGTGTCCGGGCTTGCTCCGCAACTCGTGGAGCGCCTGGCGATCGAGCCGGCGGGGAAGGTGTGGTTCGGGCCTCGCAGAGAACTGCGTCGGCATGATGCACGTTGGCAGATCGCTGACACCATTCTTCCAGTGGCGCCTCCCGGAACGGGGAGCGACCAATGATCGGAGACGAACACCGCCTGACCCCGGGGTACGTGGCGCGTCACGTGCCCCCGGGGTCCAGGCTCGGTCTCGACGTGGCGATCCTGGACATCGCCCAGGACTTTCTTCTGGCCCACCTGACGGAGGCGGGCCTCTTCTCTGGAATGGTGACGTTCAAAGGTGGAACCGCCCTGAGGAAGTTCTTCGCGGGCAGTGAAGGTCGCTTCTCGACCGATCTCGATCTGGCGAGCACCGACCCTGACGCCGAGCGTCATGAGTTGGCGTCGCTCGTCGCGGAGCACGCCACGTGCACGCTCGGTCCGTTCCGGTTCGAGGCGACTGAGAGCCGGAACCGCTGGAGCATCCAGGTCACGAGTGAGTACGGGAATCCGGCCGTAACGATGAAGCTCGACGTGGGGCCGCCGTGTTGGCTCGACCCGGAGGAGCGATCCTTCGTACCGACGGCGACGCAGGATCGCTACGGCTTCATGCTACCTCGCATTCCGGTGATGCGGCTTGAAGAAGTCCTCGCCGAGAAGGTGGCGAGGCTTGCGCGATCGTCCACCGCCAGGGACGCGTCCGACCTGGTGTGGGCGAAATCTACGTCGCCCCACTCCAGATTCTCGGTTGAACTGGTCCGTCGGCTGGCGATTCTGAAGGTCTGGGTGGACAACCACGGACTCGGGAGAGCATGGCGGCCGGCGCTTTCACCCAGGCCGTTCGACCCGGAGGCGTGGCTCGCACGTCGCGAGGAGTGGGATGACGAGCACATCGGGCTGTTGGCTCACCCACCACCGGCGCTGGAGGACTTGGAGCGCGATCTCGGCAATTACTACGGGTGGCTACGTGACCTCACCGATGAGGAGTCCCGATGGGCGGCGGCCCGGCCCACCGACAGGGGCGAGATCATCGCCGCGATCCGTGAGCTGCCGGACGCGACACTCGACGAGGCCCACCTCTACTGAGCGTCGTGGCGGACGAAATCGCCGGGGGGTGTGCAAGAGTGTGCCGAACCAGCGTCATCTCACACAGAACAAGGGCCGACCAGCGTCACTCGCCGATCGGCCCTTTTTGGCTTAACCACGCCATTCCTTCGACTTCCTGCGTCACTCAGCGTGACGTTCGAATAGTCGGGACGGCCGGATTCGAACCGGCGGGGCCATCGCGGCAAACCCGGAACCTAAGTCGTTGCAGAACAATCACTAACGGGTCTTGGCGACCGATGGGGTATGCCAACGGGTATGCCAAAGCCGTGGCGGTTGGCCGGGCGAAAACGGTATGCACCTGCTGGGGTTGACGCTGCCCGAGTCAGAGCTCTGCAGGCGTGATATCCATCTCGAGCGCGACCACGCCTCCTGGCAGATGTACCGTCTCACCGGAATCTGTCGCTGCCTGACAACTGGTGGCCGAAATGGCACGAACCACAAGAACTGTGGTGCCAGAGGCATCAGCATCAATAGGTCCATAGTGCGCACCTTCGCTCACCCACGTGGGTCTGTGCCCGCTGCAAAGGGCGGTTCTCCCACCCAGGGCTGCCACACGAGCTGCGCACGCCCCGCCCCCCATCTTGACCGCCATCCTCCCCGATGCCAGACTCCACCTAGGCGATGGAGTTCGCCATGAACTACCGCTCGTGCGGTTGATGACTCCTACCGGACCCTCTCCGCGTATCAGGAGTCGTTCATGGATTCCTCCACGCCGCTCCCGGGCGGTGCGGGCACCACCCCACCCTTCAGCGAAATCGAAGGGCACGATGGAGCCGAGGCGACCGCCACGCAGGCCCGGCCCGGCCCCGGGTCAACCCACCTGACACGCAGTCTGGCGAGGCTGGCCCGCCTGGCCGAGCGATTCGGTGACGACGGCCTCTCCGACGAAGCCCGTGCCGCGCTCCAGCCGCTGGAGGAGAACCTCCTCCGGATGGTCGCTCTCGGGCAGTTCAAGCGCGGCAAGAGCACGTTGCTCAACGCCCTTCTCGGGGATCCGGTGCTGCCCTCCGGTGTGGCGCCGGTCACATCCGTGTCGACCCTCGTCCGGTGGTCTCCGGAACCGTGCCTCACTGTGTTCTACGAGAACGGTGACGTGCAGCCATCCGACATCGCGCGGCTACCCGATTTCGTCGTCGAGGCCCGCAACCCGGGGAACGTGCTGGGTGTGCGTGTCGTGGAAGTCGGCTACCCCACGACGCTCCTCGAGGAGGGTCTCGTCCTCGTGGACACACCCGGAGTGGGATCCACGGACCGGAAGGCTACTGAACGGGCGTACGGATTCCTTCCCAGCGTCGATGCGGCATTGGTTATCCTCTCGCCCGATCCACCGGTCGGCGAGGTGGAAGCCGCGTACATCCGGGAGCTGAGCGGGCTCACACCCCACATCCTATTCGTCCTGAACAAGATCGATCGGGTCTCGGAGGCCGAGTGGCGTGAGGTGCTGGCGTTCAATCAGCAGGTTCTGGCGGACGTCTTGGGCTGGGCGTCGGAGGACGTCGAGATAATCCCGGTCTCCGCACGATGCGCCCTCGAAGATGGCGGGTCCGGCGTGAGAGCCCTGCGCAACCGCATCGAGTCGTTCATGGCCCACAAGGGCTCTGACGTCCGCGAGGAGCTCGCAGGACATCGGCTACGCGGTGCTGCCGCACGGCTTCGAGCCCGTCTCGACATGGAGCGGAGGGCGCTCGACATGGAGGCCCGCGAGCTGGACAGCCGCATCGAGGGCCTGCGCCAGACGCTCGGGTCTCTGAAGGCAGGGACGGACCGAGCGACCAGGACCATCATGGCGGCGGTCGACGACCTCGTCGGACGCGCCGGCGACGCGATGCTCGCCGAGGCCCGGGCCCAGTCCGGAGCGCTGACGGAGGTCCTCCTCGAGACGTTGCGAGCACTTCCGTCAAGCGACTCGAACCCGGTGGTGGCCGAGCGGTTCGACCGGGCTCTAGCCGATGAGACCTGGGCGATCCTCGACGCTTGGTGGGAGCGGCAGGGCCCGGGGACCGTGGACGCGCTCCTGCAGGAGATGACGAGAGCGTCAGATGACCTGCTACAGGCCCGCGATGAGACCGCGGCGTGGATCCGGACGGCCTTTGGAGTCGAGCTCCCGCAGGAGCCCAGAGTGGAGATGTTGGAGGGGTCGGGGAGCTTCTATCGACACCTGGAAGGAGTGACGCCGCGACTGACCGTGGACCTGTTGCGTGGGCTTCTCCCCCGCCGGTTCTATCGAGCTTGGATCCGCAGAAGTGTGCCGAAGCTCGCCGCGACCGCCCTGGACATGGGTGCGGGGCAGGTTCGGGGAGATCTCCTCTACCGTGCGCGTGAGACCGCGCGTGCCTTCGCGGCGGAGCTTCGCGCGTGGGCCCTCGCAGGAACGGAGGGGCTGCTGGAGGGGGTGAACCGGGCATTCGAGCTCCGTGCCCAGACCGAGAACGCGGCCAGGGATCGCCGCGGAGAACTTGACGAGGGCCTGGCGGAGGTGCAGGAGCTGTCCGGAGGCGCGCGATGACGGTCTTCCAGATCGCTCTCGGCGGTGCGTTCGGAGCCCTGTCCCGATGGGCGGTAGGTGGCTGGGTGCAAGAGGCGGCCGGCCCCGGCTTTCCGCTGGGTACGCTCCTCATCAACGTGACGGGCTCGTTCCTGCTCGCGTTCCTGATGGCGTTTCTCGAGGGAGTGGCCGCGCCTCCCGCGTGGCGGAGCTTCCTTGCGGTCGGCTTCTGCGGCGCGTACACGACCTTCAGCACGTTCAGCTACGAGACGGCCCGCCTCCTCCAGGGTGGGGACTGGAGTCGGGCGACCATGTATTTGTTCGGCAGCGTGTTCGTGAGCCTCGCTTCGACGTTGCTGGGCTTTCGGGCGGCTGCGGCGCTTCTCTCGAGGAGGATGTGACCATGGAACACCATCGGTTCAAGGGAGAGCGGACTCTCATGCGCATCTTCATCGGAGAGCGCGACCGCTTCGCGGGACACCCCCTCTACGAAGCGATCCTGAAGATGCTCCGTGAGCGAGGTTTCGCCGGGGCCACCGTCATTCGGGCCATCGCAGGCTTTGGCGCACACGCGCGCGTACACACGGACAAGATCCTCCGCCTTTCCTTCGACCTCCCAATCATCGTCGAGGTGGTGGACAGCGAGAGCCGCATCCAGGAGATCCTCCCTGAGTTGGACCAGATGGTGGACGGGGGCATCGTGACCCTGGAGCGCGCCAGGGTGATCCTCTACCGGCCGCACGACCAGCCCGAGGATGAGCGGTGGAAGGACCGCATCTCGGACCTGAACGCGGCGGACGAGGCCGGGGCTTGAGACCCCGGGGAAGCACATGCCGCTGAACCCGGCGCAGGCACGAGCTGTGCGGGCGACCTTCACGCATCTCAGCGAGCTGCTCGACGGCGTGCTGAAGATGGCGAGGGACGACCTGAACCCGTTCGACCGGGAGCGCCCGGATCTGACGAAGGCCGAGGCGCGCCGTCTCGCCGCGCTCGTCTCCACGCTCCGACAGAGGATGGTCGAGGCCATGCAAGCGCTCGACGTTCCCCTGCCGCA
>CAZFIS010000117.1:0-11262 GCA_964519125.1 uncultured Gemmatimonadaceae bacterium
GCGTTCGTGCTGCCGCTCTTCCTCCTGCTCTTCTTCGGCTACGCGATCACCTGGGACGTGAAGGACATCCGCCTCGCGGTGCTCGACCACGACGGGACGCGCGCGAGCCGCTCGCTCGTCGAGGCGTTCGTGGCGAGCGGGTACTTCACGGTCCAGGAGCATCTGTCCACACCGCGCGACGCCGATGAGGATCTGGTCCAGGCTCGCGTGAGGGGAGTCCTCACGATCCCGGCCGGGTACAGCCGCGACCTGGACGCGGGACGCGGCCCGGCAGTCCAACTCCTCCTGGATGGAAGCGACGCCAACACGGCCACCATCGCGCAGAACTACGCCGACGCGATCGTGACCCGCTTCGGGATCGAGCAGGTGCTCCACGGCCGGACCGTGAGCCCACCCTTCCGACTCGAGACGCGCACCTGGTACAACCCGAATCTCGAGAGCCGCGACATGATCGTGCCGGCGCTCATCGCGGTGATCATGTCGATCATCGCGGCGATGCTCACTGCGTTGACCATCGCGCGCGAGTGGGAGCGCGGCACCATGGAGCAACTGGCGGCTACGCCCGTGACCCGCGTGGAGATCGTCCTTGGAAAGCTTCTGCCCTACGTCGGCATCGGCCTCTTCGACGTCGCCGTGACGATCACGGCCGGAATGGTGATCTTCGGCACGCCGCTGCGCGGGAGCCCCATCCTCCTCGGCGTGCTCACGCTCCTGTTCCTGGTGGGTGCGCTCGGGCTCGGGATCTTCATCTCGGCCGCCGTGAAGTCCCAGCTTCTCGCGACGCAGTTCGCGATGGTGTCCACCTTCCTGCCGGCGCTCCTCCTTTCGGGGTTCCTCTTCGACATCGCCAGCATGCCCCGGGTGCTCCAGGCCATCTCATACCTCGTTCCGGCGCGCTACTTCATCACCGTCACGCGCGCAATCTTCCTCAAGGGTGTCGGAGCGGAGGTGCTCTGGCCACAGGCGCTCTTCATGCTCGCCTACGCGGTGCTGGGACTCGGGCTCGCGATCCGCGCGTTCCACAAGGAGCTCGAATGAGCGTCGAGACAGCCGGCTGGCGTCGCTCCTTCCTGCGCGTGCGACGCATGGTGGCGAAGGAGCTCAAGCAGCTCCTGCGCGACCCCCTCACGAAGCGCATGATCTTCGGGGCACCGATCATCCAGCTCCTCCTGTTCGGCTACGCGGTCAACACCGATGTGCGCAATGCGACGACGTTCGTCGTGGACCATGATCACACCGAGGTCTCGCGCAGGCTCGTCGACGCGTTCACCGCCTCGGGATACTTCCGCGTGGTGGGCGCGTCGGACCGATCCGCGGACATCCAATCGGCGCTCGACCACGGCAAGGCCATTGCGGGCCTGGAGATCCCGCCGGAGTTCGCGCGTGATGTGAAGGCGGGACGCAGCCCCGCCGTGCAGCTCGTCGTCGACGGCTCGAACTCCAACACGGCGACGGTGGCCGAGGGCTACGCGGCCAAGATCGCGCAGGCGTTCAGCGCCCGGCTCGCCCTGGACGAAGGCACCCCGCTTCCCCACACCGTGGAGCTGCGGACCCGGGCATGGTTCAACCCTTCCCTGGAGAGCCGCGTCTACAACGTCCCCGCGGTCATGGGCGTAATCGTCCTGCTCATGTGCCTGATCCTCACGGCGCTCGCCGTGGTACGCGAGCGCGAGGTCGGCACCCTCGAGCAGCTCCTCGTGTCTCCCCTGTCCCCCGGCGAGCTCATGCTGGGCAAGACGATCCCGGTGGCCGCCGTAGCGATGGTGCAGATGGCCATGATCGCCACGGTGGCGCTGCTCTGGTTCCACATCCCGCTTCGGGGCTCCGTCCTGGCGCTCATCCTGGCGGCCGCGCTCTTCATCGTCGCCGGCCTCTCGTTCGGACTCTTCATCTCCACGATCTCCTCCACGCAGCAGGAGGCGTTCCTGGCGATGTTCCTCTTCCTCATGCCCGCCATCATTCTGTCCGGCTTTCTGTATCCGATCGACACGATGCCCTGGGTCTTCCGGGAGCTCACGCTCCTCAATCCACTGAGGCACTTCCTCCAGGTCGTCCGCGCGATCTTCCTCAAGGGCTCGGGGGTGCGGGAGCTCTGGGCGCACTTCCTCATCCTCGCGGTCATGGCGGCCGGAGGTGTGGCGATGGCCACGCGCCGATTCAAGAAGACGCTGTGACGCCATGCCCGCACCGCTGCCCCGACTCGCGGGTGCCCGCGTCGGTTGAGTACTTTCAAGGTTGAAGTAACTTGAGGGATGGCAGCACCTGCTTTCCCGGAGGCCCCATGCCGACCCTCTCCACGCGCGGATTCCACCACATCACGATGGTCTCCACCGATGCAGCCCGGACGCTCGCGTTCTACGGGGAATTGCTCGGGCTGGAGCTCGTGAAGAAGACGGTCAACTTCGACGACCCCGCAGCCTACCATCTCTATTTCTCCCCTCAGGCCGGAGAACCCGGCACGATCCTCACCTTCTTCGAGTGGCCGCGGAGCTCGCGGGGCCACTGGGGGGTCGGCGGCGTGCACCACCTGGCCCTCGGCGTGGTCGACGCCGATGTCCAGCTGATGTGGAAGCGGCGCCTCACGGACGCCGGCGTGCGCGTGACCGGACCGCTCGACCGCGGCTACTTCCGCAGCCTCTACTTCGCGGATCCCGACGGCCAGATCCTGGAAATCGCCACGAGGGGGCCCGGGTACGCGATCGACGAGCCCCCGGACGCACTCGGACGCGAGCTCGTGGCGCCGCCGGCGGAGCGCCTCCCCCAGGGACGGGACGACGCAGCGATCGCGGCACTCACCCACCCCGAGCCCGTCCCCGTAGTCACGCCGGAGATGCACCTCGAGGGTATCCACCATATCAGCGCCCTCACCGACGACCTCGCGCGAGCGGGTGAGTTTCTCGAGGGAGCCCTCGGGCTGGAACTGGTCAAGAAGACCTACAACCAGGACGACGGGAAGACGAAGCACTACTTCTGGGCCGATTACGACGGGAAGCGTGTGAGCCCTCATTCGACGCTGACGCTCTTCGACTGGGCGGGCTCGACCCGCCGGGCACGGCCAGGTGCAGGTCAGACACACCACGTCGCGTTCCGCGCCCGTGACGAGGAGGAGCAGAAGGCGTGGCAGGAGCATCTGCGCACCCTGGGGGTGGACGTGACGCCGGTCATGGATCGAACGTACTTTCGGAGCATCTATTTCCGGACACCCGACGGTCTCCTGCTCGAGATCGCCACCGACGGACCCGGCTTCACGGTCGACGAGCCGGCGGCCGAGTTGGGAAGGGCACTGAAGCTCCCGGACTGGCTCGAGTCGCGACGAGGGGAGATCGAGGCCGTTCTCGCGCCTCTCGGCTGAGTCGCCGGCCGCGTGGAACGGCCGTCCAACCGAAGTCCTCGCGAGGGGAGCACGAATGCTGGGATTCAATGTGAGCGGTACCGGGAACGCCGGGGATAGCCCCACGGTCCTGGTCCTGTTGCATGGGCGAGGCAGCCACCGGGGTGACCTCCAGGCACTGCGTCCCAGCGTTCCCGAGGAGTGGGTGCTCGTCACGCCCCAGGCGCCGCACGCCGGCCATCCGTGGGGTTACGGGCCGGGGTGGGCCTGGTACCGCTACGTCGCCGAGGACCGGGTCGTAGACGAAACGCTGCGCCAGAGCCTGGCCGCCCTCGAGGCCTTCCTCACGAGCCTACCCGCGCTCCTGCGCCTCGAGCCGGGCCGCGTCGTGCTGGGAGGGTTCTCTCAGGGAGGGACCACGAGCCTGGCCTACGCCCTCACGCACCCCGGAACCGTCGCGGCCGTCCTGAACTTCTCGGGTTTCCTGGCGGACGCGCCGGTCGTGGAGACCCCGGGGCCCTCTCCCGAGACCACGCGGGTCTTCTGGGGACACGGAAAGAGGGATCCCAACATCCCATGGGACCTGGCGAGAAAAGGGCGCGAGCGCCTCGTGGACGCGGGGGTGCCGCTCACGGCCCGCGACTACGACATCGGGCACTGGATCGTGCCGGAGGAGGTGGCCGAGGCCGTGCGCTTCGTCGAGGACCTGGAGCACCCGTCCTCACCCCCCGGGCCGTGAGGGGCTACTCCGGCGCCGCCTCGAGCTGCTGCGGCAGGGTCGTGAGGTCGAGGATCCTGTACCGACGCTCTCCGGCCGGCAGGTGCACAGTGACCTCCTCGTCCTGCTTCGCCCCGAGCAGTCCCTGACCGATCGGAGACGCCAGGGAGACGTGGCCCGCGTCCAGGTCGATGAAATCCCCGGCCACGATCGTGAAGTCGAACTCGTCTCCCGTGCCCACGTCCAGGATCTTCACCTTCGAGCCGAAGCCTACCTTGTCCCAGGGCATCGTCTTCGGATCGATCTTCGACAACTCGCCCATGCGTCGGGTCAGGTGGTTGAGACGAGCCTGGACGAACTCCTGGCGCTCCTTGGCGGATTTGTAGTCGGCGTTCTCGCGCAGGTCGCCGTGCTCCAGGGCCGTCTTGATGCGCGCCGGCAGCTCGACGTTCAGCTCATGGGTGAGACGCTCGATCTCACCCTCCATCTTCTCTCGGATCTCGTCCAGCATAGGAGCACCCTGTGTGGCCGAGGGTGCCGCCCCCACGTCCGGGCCGGCGCCTCGGGGAGAAACAGCGGCGCCGCCCCGTTGTGAACACAGGGGACGGCGCCCGCGTCCATCAAGCATACGTCGTGGCACCCGAGGACGGAAGCCGTATAATGGAGTTCGTCCCGGATGATCGACCTCCCTCTGTGACACGCCCATGCCCGTATCCCACAAGAGACGCTGCGTGTTCGTGCACATCCCCAAGACCGGGGGCACGAGCATCGAGCATGCGCTCGGCATGCGGGGATGGCACGGAAGGGAGAACCGGCGGAAGATGATCGGGCCGGTCCTGACCGACGACCTCAAGGCCCTGGATCTGAGCACGAACTTCCTCCAGCACCTCACGATGTCCGAGCTGCGGGATCTGCACCCACCCGGAGCACTCGAGACCTACGTGAAGTTCACCGTCGTACGGAATCCGTGGGACCGCATGGTTTCCACCTACTTCCGGCCGGACGCGGACCTCCTCGCGCAAGCCCGGGCCCAGGGCGTGGAGTTGGAGGACCTCGGATTCGACGACTTCGTCGAAGCGTCCATGCACGTCGAGCACGCCCATCTCCGTCCCCAGGACGAGTACGTCACCGACGCTTCGGGTCGCCTCATCGTCGATATCGTGGGCCGGTTCGAGACGCTCGAGACCTCGTTCCGGGAGGTGTGCGATCAGTTGGGCATCCGCAAGCGCCTGCCGGTCAAGTACGCCTCACCCACCCGTCCTTCGCGCGATCACAGGCCGCACTATACGCCCCGGAGCCGGGCGCTCGTGGAGGAGCGCTACGCGCGCGACATCGAGCTTTTCGGATACGAGTTCTGAGGACGCCTCGGCCCCATGGGGCTCCCGAAGCCCCGGGAGCGCCGTGCGGCGCCTCCCTACGCGTCCTCCCTCGGATCGATGTGGGCGAGCGCTTCGTCGCGTCGGGCTTGCCGGTCGGCGCGCACCGCCTCCCGGATCTCGGGGTGTTTCCCACCGAGGATCTCCGCGGCCAGCAGCGCCGCGTTGACCGCGCCCGCCTTTCCGATCGCCAACGTCCCGACCGGAACTCCGCGCGGCATCTGCACGGTGGACAGCAGCGAGTCGAGCCCGTCCAGCGACCACCCCTTCATCGGCACGCCGAGCACGGGAAGGATCGTGTGCGCCGCCATGACGCCGGCCAGGTGCGCGGCGCCGCCGGCTGCGGCGATGATGACCTCGAGGCCGCGCTCCTCGGCCGTCGCGGCATACTCGGCACTGGCCTCGGGAGTGCGATGCGCGGACAGGACACGCACCTCACAAGCAATGCCCAACGCTTCCAGAGTGGAGACGGCGTTTGCCATGGTACTCCAGTCGGACTTGGATCCCATCGCTACACCTACGAGCGGATCGGCCATCGTGCACCTCGGTTCTCTTGGCGGACAGGAGGCGCGGACGTTGCAAAACCCTGGCCCGGGGGTCAAGGGTCCGGAGTGTCCCTGACCCTTTCTCCCCTCCGCCGGGCCTCACCCCGTGCCAGGAAACACTTGTTTTTTCCCCGGGGGGCAAGGCATCTTGGAGCTTGAACGCCGAACGGCCGGAGCGCCCGGCCCTGCACCGTGTCGGAGGAACAACCGATGGTTCGCAAGAGCCTGCTCGCCGTCTCGCTTCTGGTGATCGCGACGCCGCTCACCGCACAGCAGACCTATACGTGGTCGTCGAAGCGCCCGGACGCCGTCGCCCCCAGCGGGGTGCGCGACGCGCAGATCCTCAACAAGGGGCAGTTCGCGATCTCCTACCACTTCGAGGACCGCCACTTCAAGGGCCTCTGGTACCAGAAGGACTCGATCCCGCTCGAGACCGCGCTCGGCTACTACACGCAGGTGCCGCTCACGCTCACCAACACCACGCACATCGGGAACGTGGCGTACGGCGTAACCGACGACCTCACCCTCGAGGCAAGCGTGAGGTACTCGTCCCGCACGCGCGAGCAGGCCACCAACGACTCGACGCTGTACACGACGAGGGCCCAGGAAGTCGAGGACGTGCGGGTCAAGGGCCTCTACCGGTTCTACAACCAGAATGGATACGAGGGTCACATCCAGTTCGGCGCACTCCTGCCGATCGGCAAAGCGGATGTGTACGCGAAGACATGGCTCAGCCCGAATCGTCTGGCAGCCTTGCCCTATGACATGCAGATCAGGCCCGGCACCTTCGCCTTGCTCCCTGGACTCACGGCGCAGGCCCAGAACGGAGCCGGCTCCGTCGGTGCGCAGGTCCAGGGGACGTTCTACGTCGGAATGAACTCGATGGGCTACAGGATGGGCAACCGCCTCGCTGCGACCGGATGGGCGGCCCTCAAGCTCAACGATTACTTCAGCGCCTCGATGCGCTTCGACTGGCAGCACTGGGGCGCCATCCACGGCCAGCGCCCCGGCCTCAATCCCCTCGAGGACCCCGGCAACTACGCGCCGGTCCTGGGTGGGCAGCGCCTGGACATCCCGTTCGGCGTCAACTTCTACCTTCCCCAGAAGTCACGCTTCGCGGGCCAGCGGGTCACGGTGGAGCTCGTGGCCCCGGTCTACCGGAAGTACGACGGCCCGCAGCTCGGACTGGACTGGGGGTTCCACGTCGGGTGGCAGATGGCCTTCTGACAGCTGCGACCGCTCAGCCGACGATCGCCACGAGGCAGTAGTTCTTCTTGCCCTTCCGTAGGACCAGGAAGCGGCCCTCGACCGTATCGTCCAGGGTGACCCGGTGCGCCGGGTCACCCACCCGGCGGTTGTTGAGGTAGACGCCCCCGCCCTCCATCGCGCGGCGCGCGTCGCCCCGGGACGTCGCGACGCCGGCCTCGACCAGCAGGTCCACGAGAGACTTCCCCTCCCCCCGAAGCTCGTCGCGCGCGACGTCCGAGGAAGGCACGTCGGCGAAGATGTCGGCGATCTGATCGCCCGCCAGCCCGGAGAGCTCGCCACCGAACAAGGCTTCGGTGGCCTGCCTGGCCTTGGCCAGGCCAGCCTCGCCATGCACCCGGCGCGTGACGTCCTCGGCGAGCGCCTGCTGGGCCGCGCGCCGGTGGGGCTCATCGCGCACAGCGCTCTCGAGAGCCCCGATCTCCTCCCGCCCCAGGAGCGTGAAGGACTTCAGGTAACCGACGACGTCGGCGTCGTCGGCATTGACCCAGAACTGGTAGAACCGATACGGCGAGGTGAGATCGGGATCGAGCCAGACATTGCCCGCCTCCGTCTTGCCGAACTTCGTGCCCGCATCGTTGGTCACCAGAGGAAACACCACGCCGAACGCCCGCCCCCCTTCGATGCGCCGCACGAGGTCGATGCCGGCGGTGATGTTGCCCCACTGATCGCTCCCCCCCATCTGGACCGTGCAACCCTCGCGGCGGAACAGCTCGAGGAAGTCGTAGGACTGAAGCAGCGCATACGTGAACTCGGTGTACGACAGCCCCGTCTCCTCGTTCTCGAGGCGGCGGCGCACCGACTCCTTGGCCATGAGCTGGTTCACCGAGAAGTGCTTGCCGATGTCGCGAAGGAAGTCCACGAGCGACAGGCCGTCCAGCCAGTCCAGGTTGTTCTGCATCCGCGCCGGGTTCGACTTCACCTCGAAGTCGAGGAAGCGCTCCAGCTGTGCCCGGATTCCCTCCGCGTTCTCGGCCGCTTGCGTGCGGTCGAGGAGCTGGCGCTCCTGGGTCTTGCCCGACGGGTCTCCGATCAGACCCGTGCCGCCGCCCACCAGGGCGATGGGGGTGTGCCCGGCCCGCTGCAGGTGGACGAGGCCCATGATGGGCAACAGGCTGCCGACGTGCAGGCTGGGCGCTGTGGGGTCGAAGCCGATGTAGGCGGTGCGCCGGCCGCCCGCCAAGTGGTCGGCCGCGCCCTCCGTGGCATCGGCGAGCATGCCGCGCCACGCGAATTCATCGAATACGGAGCTCATGGCGTCCTAGGGTAGCGTGGGGCGCCCGGCGGTCAAGGGCGCGCGGAACTTTGCCGTGCGAACATCCTTTATAGAGGAAGGGCGCGCGCGTGCTCGCCCAGGACCCTCCCGGATAGGTCACCATGTCTGAATTCACGCATCGCCTCCCCCATCAACCCTGGTCGAAGCCCAGCAAGAACGAACAGGAGTACTTCCACAGGCTGGAGTTCCAGAAGCGCATGGCCGCGGCTCGCAAGCACGAGCACACGCGCGATTCCACGGAGCGTGCTCGACTCCTCGAGCGACACAGGGACCACTGTCCCAAGTGCGGCAGTAAGCTCGAGTCCATCTGGTTGGAGGACAGCCGTGCCCACCAATGCCCGAATTGCCTTGGGGTGTGGCTCGACCACGAGACGTTCGATCGCGTGACGCGCCCGGAAGCGACGAACAGCTATCTGACCGACACGCTCCGCGAAGTGCTGCTCCAGTTCTCCACCGGGAAGATCTCCGTGAAGGGCGGCCGGTCCGACTGAGGAGGGTCCACCGCACGAGTCACGAGCCCGAACCGCCCAACTCCTTCAGGCGCTCCTGCACCATCCGCGACTGGCGTAACCGTTCGGGCAGGGACCGGAGCGCCGCCCGCGCCGAGTCGGGTTCGCCCACCATCTGGTAGGCGGACGCGGCGGACAGCGCCACCCGCAAGCGCGTGCGCGGATCCTGGGCGTGGATGGAGTCGAGGGCCGCGAGCGCCGCCCTTCCGTCCTTCTGGTCCTCCAGGAGCGATTCGACCCACAGCAGCCGAACCTCGGCGGAGTCCGGCTGGAGCCGGAGCATCTCGTGTACCAGGCGCGCCGCCCCCTCGTGGTCCCCGTGCTTCCGGTCCTCGCGTGACTGGTCGTAGAGGCCGGCGACGAGGAGCCGCTGCACGTCGTCGGGGTTGCCCGTCCTCATCCCGACGCCGCCGGCGTAGCTGTAGACGATGTCTCCCCCATGCTCCGCCGCCTCGAAGAGGACGATGGCACCGAAGGCCCATGTGATGCCCACCACGACCCGCAGGGTCACGGCGACGAACCGGAACACGGAGGGGTCTCGCGCGCCGGATTCGCCCACTCCGACGTCCATGATCGAGCGACCCGGAGCCCTGGCCTTCCACGCGATACCCAAGGCCACGAGCTCCAGCAGCAGAATGCCCGTGAAGATGCTTCGCGTGTCCTCGCCCAACTCCTCGTGCCGGCGCACGGCGGCTCCCACGCCGGGGATCCTCTCGGCGAGCTCGTGCGCCTCGCTCCCGGACTTGACCGCCGCCCAGGTCGCAACCGTCGCCACGATCAGGAGAATCGTGCCGGTGAGCCGGAGCGCGCGCAGCCTCGGAACGAAGGCGAGCCAATAGAGGGGGAGCCCCAGGAGACCGCCCACGACGACGAAGTGGACGATCTGGGGATGAAAGGACGCGATGTCCGGCATCGGGCAGGCTCCGCGTGGAAAAGAAGGGTTCGCGCCAACCTAATGCGGTCCCACGCGGATGACTACGACCCGTTTTTCACCCCCCCCGGTGCGCCCGGCAGTCTGTTGACACGATTCTCGGTTGCTGGCACACTTGTAGTCATATTTCCAACTTAATAAGACTAAGTGTCATATGACCCATAGCGCGCACACCGGTGTCCGATCAAGGCATTGGGCCGCTCATGACTCGCCCCATCCGAAACGGCTCTCTCGCTCCGTTACGGATCCCCGTTCAGGGCGAGCGGCTGCGCGACAAATCCGGGAGGACCCTACCTCTGGCCGGGCGCTTCGCCGGACGAGGGCGATGCCGTGGGACGCAGCTTGATGCCTTCGCGCCGTAGGAGCCGGCGGACCCATTCGTCGCTGACCCTGGGCAGGAGCCCCTGGCTGCGACAGAACTCCGCGAGCTTGGAGACCGACCAGCGAGTGAACGGTAGTCCGTGCTCCCGGGGGTGGGAGCGTGCCACCTTCATGAGCCCCTTCAGCTGCTGCGGCTCGAGGATCGGAGGCCGGCCCCTCGGGTTGGGGACCCGTTCGAAGGTCCTGAAGCCGCTCTCGTTGAACCGCCTGATCCAGTCGTACACCACCGTGAAGTGGCAGCCGGCGCGGTCCGCGGCGTTGAGCGGCTCGTTGCCCCTCCGCACCTCGTCGATGATGCGGTATCGCAGGTGGACACGGGCGCTCAAGGTCAGGTCCTTGAGCTTGGAACGTAGCGTCTGCTTTTCGCCGGGGGTGAGTCGGCGCAGCCGGGCGCGGGCGGCCATCGCTATTCCTCCTGGGACTCTGGGGGATAGCCGCGCGAATATCTTTAATCATAGTACGGCAAGTAAGTTGCTGCAAGCATAGATCTGGGCGCACGCCGGGCAACCGGCGTGCGCCTTTTCGGTTGCGAGCCCGACTGGGCCGCAACGGACCCAGTCCCAGGAGGCAGTTATGAAGCGTTCTGCTACTGCAGGGACCGTGCTTCTGGCCGTCCTGTTGGCGTTCCCTTCCCTGGCTTCGGCCCAGGAGATGCGGACGATCACAGGACACGTGACAGCCGAAGGAGCAGGCGGCCCCCCCGCTGGCGTCCAGGTACAGGTGAAGGGTACCAATTTGGGTGCCCTCACCGACGCCAAGGGAAACTTCACGGTCCAGGCGCCATCCAGCGCTACGACCCTGGTATTCACCTACATCGGTTACAGGACGACCGAGGTGCCGATCCAGGGCCACGTCGAGGTGACGCTGAAGCAGCAGGCGATCGGCCTGCAAGGCCTGGTGGTCACCGCGCTCGGCATTCAGCGTGAGAA
>CAZFIS010000118.1:0-11194 GCA_964519125.1 uncultured Gemmatimonadaceae bacterium
GCAAGCGCTCGACGGTCCCCTGCCGCAACAGGAGGGCTCGGCCCGGTGGAGCGCTCGGACCTCCCTCTTGTTCGGCGAGATCGCGTTTTCGGAGCTCTCGGGCAAAGGCCTCCGAGCGTACGGCGCGTTGGACACCGAGAGCGAGCGCCTCGTGGCCGGGGTCGTGCAGGATCTCCGGGGGTTGGTGGCGCGGGCTCAGGACCTGCTTCGAGGGGTGCATCCGGCCTCGGTGAAGGCCCTCGTGGATCGGGTCGAGGGCACCACGGCCCCGCTGGTCCGGCGCATCTGGGGCTTCGTTCTCCGCCACGAGCTCGTCGATGTCTACACCGACGTGGCGGCGGTCGCGGAGAGGGCCGCGGCCCCGGCGGCGGACATCGGCGTGTTCGGCCGCACCAACGCGGGGAAGTCGTCGTTGATCAACGCGCTCGTTGGACGCGACGTGCTCCCGGTGGGTGCCGTGCCCACGACGGCGATCCCCCTCCGCCTGGCCCGGGGCGCCGCGGTCCTCCGGCTGCGCAAGGCGGGCGCAGCGGACGAGGAGCTGCCTCTCGACTCCCTATCCCGCTACACGCTGGAATCCCTCGGCTCGGACGACACGGATGTGGTGGCCATGGACGCCCTCGTTCCGACGGCGCCGGAAGGTCTCCGGTTCATCGACACGCCAGGCGTGGGCGCATACGCGACCCCGGTGGGCGCGCGGGCGTTCGAGTGGCTACCGCGTTGCGACCTCGGGATCCTGCTGGTCCCGGCCGGGTTCGTCCTGGAGGCCGAGGACGTCGCCCTCGTGCGCGGCCTCGGGGCCGCGGGCGTCGAGGTGATCGTCGTCCTGAGCAAGGCCGACCTCGTCGCTCCGGACGATCTGGAGAAGGCGATGCAGCATGTCCACCGGGAGCTCCAGCGGGTCCGCGATGGGCAGGCTCCCCCGATCCTCGCGCTGTCCGTGGCATCGGGACACGAGGAAGGCCTGCAGGAGCTCCGACGGACCCTCCTCGAGCCGCTCGCGGCCGAGCGCACGCAGTCCTCGGCAGGACGGATTCGCCGAAGGTTGGCCCACCTTCTCGCTCTCGTCGAAGCGGCGTACGAAGGTCGCACGCTGGAGTCCCTGGAGGACAGCGCGGCGAGGAAGGCCCGCCTCGACGCCACACGCGCGAACGTAGACAGAATCCTCGACGGGCTTCGCCGTGCCGGACCCGAAGCGATGCGGGACGCGGCTGAGGTGCTCTCGACAGCCCCGACGGGAGGACGCTTCAATCCCCTCGCGGGAGTGGGACAGGCCCTTTCGGCACGCCCGGCGGCGGCGTTGCGGGACGTTCGGCAGGCCCTCGACGAAGCCGCCCAGGAGCTCCCGGGCGCGGGCGTCTCGGAGACGTTCCCCATACCGCCGCTCTTCGACTTTCCGCTCCAGGAGGTTCTGCCCGACCTGCGGCCGGACCTCCGGGCGCCGTGGCTCTTTCCTGGCACAAGGGCTGCCAGGAGCCTCGCCCCCGCCGGAGCGGCATTGGACGAAGCCTATCGACGCTATGCCCAACGACTCCACACATGGGCGGCCGCCGCTCTCGAGGCCCTCGGGGGGGCGGCCCCCCCAGCGGACGGCCCCGCCGGGTACGGCGGGGAGCTCGAGGCTCTTCACCGAGCCCTCGCCGCCCTTGAAGACGACGGCGCCGAGGCGTCCTCGGCGACAGCCTCGGAGCGACGGCAAGCCGTCGTGGAGCGTTGACAGTGCCAGCGCCCCCCGTGTAGCGTTCGTTCATACTGGAATCGGCGGTGGAGTTCGCCGCGTTCAATGCTCCGTTCGGCGGGGCCAATGACTCCTGTCAGGCCAGACCTGGCGGGAGTTTTGCGTTGAAGACGCGCCGCCGATCGTCGGACGGTCGTCCGTCGGGGGCGGTGCCGAGTGCAAGGGGTACCGTGTCCTTCCAGAGCATCTTGTTCGAAGACGGGAGCAAATCGGACGACGCCGGGCAGGCCGAGGAGCCCGCTTTCTTCCGCGATCTCAACCTGGACCAGGTGGTCCGCGCGGTCACGACGGGCTTCGAGGACTACGACCTCGGGCGCTTCTACCACGTCGGCCTGCGCGACCCCGACGCGATCAGGTACCGCCAGCGGGTCATGGCAGACCTGGAGCGCGAGGACGTCGGTGCGGCGGTCCGTGGGTTCACGCGCCTCATGCGCGACGTCCGAGGGCGGCTCAAGTCCGCGGAGGACGCCCATTACCCCCGGTTCGGTGACCGATGGTTCCTGGAGGCCGCGGGACTCTACTGCGACGGCGTGGAGAGGCTGGCTTCGGAGCTCGTCGCCGCAGGGCCGACGTCCCCTGGCTGGCGCGCGCTGACGGAGTACCTGGCGACCCATGTCCGCTCCGCCGCCTTCGGCTCCCTGGCCCGCGAGGCGAGGCGGTTGCTCTCCGAGCTGTCCGCCATCCGATACTGCGTCCTGATCGACGGCGGCAACGTCCAGGTCCGTCCCTATGAAAACGAAGCGGACTACGCCAGCGCCGTCGAAGCGACGTTCGAGCGGTTCAGGCGCCGCCCGGTGGAGGACTACCTGAGCTCGTTTTCGGATTCGGTCGGGGTCAACCACGTGACGGCCCAGATCCTCGACGGCGTGGCCGAGCTGCATCCGGACGTCTTCCGTGACTTGGGTGCTTTTCGGGTTGCATGGACGAGTTTCGTCGACCCGGTATTGGTGCGCTTCGACCGGGAGGTGCAGTTCTACCGTGCCTATCTCCACCACATGGAGAGACTCCGGCGGGCAGGCCTCGAGTTCTGCTATCCGGGAGTCTCCAGGACCTCCAAGGAGGTCTGGAGCCGCGGCAGCTTCGATCTCGCCCTGGCGTCCAAGCTACTGGGCGAGAGGGGGCCGACGGTCGTTCCCAACGACTTCTCCCTCGTGGGCCCCGAGCGGGTTCTGGTCGTCTCCGGACCCAACCAGGGAGGCAAGACCACATTCGCCCGGACCTTCGGCCAGCTCCACTACTTGGCGAGCCTCGGCTGCCCGGTCCCCGGAACCGGGGCGAAGCTCTTCCTTTGTGACCGCCTCTCCACGCACTTCGAGCGACAGGAGCGCGTCACAGACCTGACCGGCAAGCTCCACGACGACCTGATCCGGATGCGGCGGATCCTCGATCACGCCACGCCCGACAGCCTCGTCATCATCAACGAGATGTTCACGTCCACGGCCCTCGACGACGCGCTCCTGCTGAGCACGCGTATCATGGAGCGGCTGTCCGCCCTCGGCCTCCTCACCGTATGGGTGACGTTCCTCACCGAGCTGGCCACTTTTGACGAACGCACCACCAGCATGGTCGCCGGCGTCGACCCGTCCGATCCCGCGATTCGCACCTTCAGGCTCGAGAAGCGACCCGCCGACGGCCTGGCCTACGCCGCGGCCATCGCGCGCAAGTACGGCGTCACGTATGAGCAGATCCAGGCGCGCGTCTCCGCATGAGAAGCCTCCTTCTACACCCCGATCGTGAGCCGGACCTCGGGCGCCCCGTGCCGCGCCACGCGGAAGCCCTTCGGGAGGATCTGGGACTCGACGTGCTGGCGGCGACCATGGCCGCAGGCGACGGGTACCTGCTCCGGGTGGCGCTCCCCCTCGTCCAGCAGGCCGCGGAGAACGACGTCGGCACCATCCTGCACCGCCAGGCGGTACTCCGGGATTGCATGCGCAACGAGGCCGTCGTGCGCGCGCTGTACGCGTTGTCGGTCCGCGGAGCGGAGAGCAAGCGTGACCGCTACATCGGCTTCCTGTCACGTCATCCGACGGGGGTCCTCTACGCTTCCCTGCGCGCGATGCGCGGTCTGGTCGATCTGCTGCGAGAGCTGAGGCAGCTCACGCTCACCCAGGAGCGGACGTTCACCTCTCCGGGCTTCAGGTCCTTCTTCGCCACCATCCGCGAACAACTGGAGGAAGACTACCTCCGTAAGGTCGAGGAGCATCTGCACGAGCTGGAATTTGCGAAGGGGATGCTCATCAGTGCCCGGTTGGGCCGCAGCGGTGATGGCGTGGACCACGTGCTGCGCGTCCCCCATGCCGATCGTCGTAGCCTTCTGGAACGGGTCCTGCGCAGAGGGCCGCCACAGTATTCGTTCCGAATCGCGGATCGCGACGAGGCCGGCGCCCGCATCCTGTCGGACCTGAGGTCCCGCGGCGCCAATCGGGTGGCGAACGCCCTCGCGCAGTCCACCGATCACATCTTCGGCTTCTTCGAGATCCTGCGCGCGGAGCTGGGTTTCTACCTGGGGTGCCTCAACCTGCACGCCGCCCTTCGTGCCCTGGACGTTCCGGTGTGCTTTCCCGCCCCGAGGGACCGGAAAACTGCGGCTCTCCAGTTCCGGGGCCTGTGCGACCCCTGCCTGGCCTTGAGCGCCGGGCAGGGGGTGACGGGCAACAATGTGGACGCCACGGGCAAGGAGCTGCTTGTGGTCACCGGCGCCAACCAGGGCGGAAAGTCCACCTTCCTGAGAAGCCTCGGTCTGGCGCAGTTGATGTTGCAGTCGGGGATGTTCGTGACCGCCGAGTCGTTCGAAGCGAGTGTGTGCACCGGACTCTTCACGCACTTCAGGCGCGAAGAGGACGCCCGCATGGAGAGTGGAAAGCTGGACGAGGAGCTTTCCCGAATGAGCGACATCGTCGATGACCTGTCCCACGGAGCCGTCGTCCTGTTCAACGAGTCCTTCTCCTCCACCAACGAGCGGGAGGGCTCCGAGATCGCCTGGCAGGTGGTCCGCGCGCTCCTCGACAAGGGCGTGCGGGTGCACTTCGTCACGCATCTGCACACGTTCGCCCGCGCGGCGTTCCGGCGCTGCGACGAGGTCGGGCTCTCTCTCGTCGCTGAGCGTAAGGAGGACGGCACCCGGACGTTCCGCATGGTCGAGGGCGAGCCTGGGGAGACGAGCCACGGAGAGGACCTGTACCGCAAGGTCTTCGGCCCGGATCCGGAAGAAGCGAGCGTGCCATGAACCACGCGGAGCCCCATGGGCCGCTCGGGGACTACGTGAGGGCGAAGCACGAAGTGGCCGCCCTTCTTCGTGACGCATGGGAGTATGCCAAGGAGACGGCGCCGTGGGCGGCGGAAGGCGTGCACGAGCTGATCGCGCGTCTCGGTGAGAGCCGCTTCCGGCTCGTGGTGGTGGGACAGTTCAAGCGGGGCAAGAGCTCGCTGATGAACGCCATCATCGGGCAGAGCCTCCTGCCCACCGGTCTTCTCCCCGTAACCTCGGCTATCACGTCCTTGAGCTACGGATCACGACCGCGTGTGGTGATCCGGCGGGCCGGCCGCGCGATCGACGAAGAGGTGCTCATCGAGCGGCTCCCTTCGTTCATCACCGAACAAGGCAACCCTGGAAACCGGGAGCGGGTGCTGTCGGCCGAGGTGGAGGTGCCCGCGCCATTCCTACGGCGAGGGCTCACGTTCGTCGATACGCCGGGCATCGGGTCCGCGCGCGCCGCGAACACCGCCACGACCCTGAGCTTCCTCCCGGAAGCCGACGCCGCTCTGTTCGTCACGTCGGCGGACGGTCCCCTCTCGGAGGCCGAGATGGGCTTCCTGGATGCCGTGCGCCAGCACGTCCGGAAGCTCTTCTTCGTGGTCAACAAGGTGGACCTCGTGGCTTCCGCGGAGCGTGCGGGCCTGGCCGACTACGTCCATGCCACCCTCCGCCGGCACCTGGGAAGCCAGCCGTTACGCGTGTTCCTGTGCTCGGCCTCCGGTGCCCTGGAGCACATCGCGTCGGACGGTGGGCCGTCGCACGCGAGCGGCGTTACGAAGCTGGTCAGCGCCCTCGCCGCCTTCCTCGACAGTGAAGGGCGCACGGTGCTCCTCGTCGGTGTCCTCGACCGCCTGGCGGCCCGGCTGGAGGAGATCCGGTTCATGAGGGGGATGCGCCGCGATGTGGCCGCCCGCGCCGCGGAAGAGCCGGGCGCATACGCGGACCTTCGGCGCCGGTTGGATGCTCTGGAGAGAGAGCGGCGCGATCTCGTGCACGCCCTCGAGCAGCGCGTGGGCACCTGGGCGGCCACGGAGCTCGCGCCGGACCTGGAGCGTTTCGCGGAGAGGACGTCGGCATCCCTGCTCGCGGTCCTTCAGGATCCGAACGCACCTTCCGTAGCCGACGCCGACGGCCAGCACCCGGTGCAGGCCTCCTGGTTGACGCGGCGTCTGGAGGGGGAGGCGTCCGCCTGGCTCCGCCGGAACGCCGGGATGGTCGACCTGCTGGGCCGGTCCATGGTCGAAAGGGAGGGCGTGGCGATGGAGGGGATTCTCGCAAAGCCCCGCGCCGTCGCCGTCGCGACCCTGGCAGCCGCGGGACACGGCGCGTGCGGGGCCGAAGCGCAGGCCCCTTCGTTCCAGTGGTCGCCACCCCCGTTCGAGCCGCAACCCCTCGGTCCAGTCGGTGTCGCAAGCGAGGCCGGCGGCGACAGTATGCGGCTCCTGCCGCGCCCCCTGATGGCCTGGCGGCTCCGGCGGAGCAGAATCCGACACCTGCCGACGGACGCGAGCCGCGCTGCGGCGAAGATCCGGGAGCACGTCGTGCGCCACGTCCGGAGCTGCGTACGAGACTTCGACGTCAGATCGCAGCAAGCCCTGGAGCGGGAGCGTGGCCGTATCGAGGAAGCCCTGGTGCCGGCGGCGGCGGCAAGGCGTCCGCCCGACCGGAGACGCAAGGGGTCCGCACTCGATGGAAGCGCGCCCCCCGGAGACGTGAGCGCAGGCGACGAAGAGGTCCTCGAACACCTTCAGAGCCGGGCGGCCGCCCTTCGGGAGGCGCTCCTTGAGGGAGGATCGGTCGACGCCGCCGCCGCGGCGCGTCCGTCCGCAACGCAGTCCGGCACATCCGCTTCCTCGCCTGCGACACCGGCTCCGGAATCGGAGTCTTCGCCCACACCCGCCGCAACGCGACGGACGAATGCACCGGGCACATGCCCGGTCTGCGCCGCCGCCGCCCATGGCGTCTTCGACTTCCTGGCGCACCATCAGTATGCCATCGGCCGGGACGTGGCTACGCAGCAAGCGTTCGTGGCGACGCTCGGTCTGTGTCCAACCCACACGTGGCATCTGGAGCGCCTCTCCTCACCCCGCGGCCTGTCGCTCGGCTACCCCGCCCTCCTCGATCACGTGGAGCGCAGCCTGCGTGCTTCGGCGCGTGGCCCGCTGGATGTGGCCGTCCATCGGCTCGACGACCTCACGACCGCCAGGCACACCTGCCCAGCGTGCGTCGCGCGCGGGCGGGCGGAGCAGGCAGCCGCGGGACGCTTCCTGCGCGGCCTCGACACCGGGCAGGGCCGCACGACCTTCGAGCGCTCGGGGTGGGTCTGTCTGCGGCACCTCCGCCTTGTGCTGGCCAGCGCGAACGAGGAGACCAGCGCGTTCCTGCTCCGGGTTGAAGCACGCCGTGCGGGCGAGATCTCTGAATCGATGCGCGAGTTCGTGATCAAGCACGACGCGCGCCGCCGGGAGCTCATGACCAACGAGGAGCGCCGCGCGTGGCGCGACGCCCTCGTGCTGCTGGTGGGTGAGCGCTACCTCTTCCGGACGGAACAGGAGGAGTAGAGGTCATGGCCATGGCGGCCTTCGTTGTTCCACCGCTCACATGAGGAAAGATCATGTCTTCACATATCCGATCCATCGACGCCCTGGAAGTCCTCGACTCCCGGGGCAACCCGACGCTGCGTGTCAACGTCCACCTCGACGACGGCACCACCGGCACGGCGTCCGTGCCCTCGGGAGCCTCAACCGGAGAGAACGAAGCCGTGGAGTTGAGGGACGGCGACCCCAGCCGGTACGGGGGCAAAGGCGTCCTCAAAGCCGTGGACAACGTGAACGGGATCCTCGCCCCTGCGCTCGTGGGCCAGGATGTCACGGAGCAGGCTGAGTTGGACCGGGCCATGATCGAGCTCGACGGAACCGAGAACAAGGCGAAGCTGGGCGCCAACGCGATTCTGGGGGTGTCCCAGGCGGTCGCGCGCGCGGCCGCGACGAGCTGCGGACTGCCGCTCTACGCGTACCTGGGGGGCACCGGAGCGGTGCACGTCCCTGTTCCCATGATGAACGTGCTCAACGGAGGTAAGCACGCCGATTCCGGGCTCGACTTCCAGGAGTTCATGGTCTTCCCGGTCGGGGCCCCCACCTTCTCGGAGGCCCTACGCTACGGAGTGGAGACGTTCCACGCCCTGAAGAAGATCCTGGCGAAGCGCGGATACGCCACCAGCGTCGGCGATGAGGGCGGCTTCGCGCCCCGGGTGAAGAGCAATGACGAGGCGTGCGACCTGATCGTCGAGGCCATCGAGGCGGCTGGCTACCGGCTGGGAGAGGACATCGCCATGGCCATCGATCCGGCGGCGACGTCGTTCTATGACGGCGACCTCTACCGGCTGACCCGGAGCGGCCAGGGAGACAAGACGTCCGCCGAGATGACCGAGCTGTTCCGGAAGTGGATCGACAAGTACCCCATCGTGTCCATCGAGGACGGTCTCGCGGAGAACGACTGGGACGGCTTCCGGGAGCAAACCGCCGCTCTGGGCGAGCGGGTGCAGATCGTCGGGGACGACAACCTGGTGACCAACACCCGCTTCATCGAACGCGGCATCCGCGAGAAGACCTGCAACGCCGCCCTAATCAAGCTGAACCAGATCGGGACGGTGACCGAGACGGTTGCGGCCATCCACCTGTGCCGGAAAGCCGGGTGGGGGTTCGTGATCTCGCACCGCTCGGGGGAGACCGAGGACACCTTCATGGCGGACTTCGCCGTCGCGATGGGCGGCGGTCAGATCAAGACGGGATCGGCCTGCCGGTCCGAGCGCATCGCGAAGTACAACCGGCTCCTCGAGATCGAGCGAGAGCTGGGAGAGAGCGCAGAGTTCGGGCGGTGAAGGGCCTCCCGGGACCGCGGCGAATCACAATCACACGGTCGCTTCCCGCCATCGCCTCCGCACCACCAAGAACACCGGAACGGCAGCGAGCTCGGCCGCGACGCAGAATACCACGGCCGCCGTGATGCTCCACTCGTAGAGCAGCCCGGTAGCGGCGCTGCCGATGAACCACATCACCCCGTATACGCCGGTGAACAGCCCGTACGCGGAGGCGCGGCGCTTGGCCGGCACCAGGGGCGCGACGGCGGCCGGGACGATGGACTCATGCACGCCCATGCCCAGGCCCCAGATCGCCGAGCCCAGGAGCGCGGAGCGGAAGCCGCCAAGGAAGACCAGTGGCGCGTAGAGCGCGGACACGGCGGTGAGCGGGACGAGCACCCCGATGCCGATCCGATCGAAGAGCTTGCCGAAGGCGAGGGAGCCGGTGCCGCTCACGCCCATCGCCACAGCGTAGGCCACCGGCACCCACAGGAGCGACACGGTAGACGCCTTCTGAAAGTGGTACGCGATGAGCGGGAAGTCGGCGAACCCTGCCGCCACGAGGCCGGCCCCGGCGAGATAGGCCCAGAAGACGGGCCGGAAGTGCTCCGCCGGGCTTTCCGGCGCGTGCGCGGCCAGGTCCTCAGGGTGCGGATAGAAGTGGCGCGCCAGGAGCAGCAGTGTGAGGCAGATCACCGCGGGGACCAGGAGCGCCGCGAACGCGAAGCGATACTCGCCCCTCCAGGCCAGGATCGCGGCCACACCCAGGGGCCCGAACAGCGCGCCGAACTGGTCGAGCGCCTCGTGCACGCCGAACGCCCAACCGTAGCCGATCTCCCCGGCCGCATGGGAGAGCATCACGTCGCGGGGAGGATTGCGCGTGGCCCGGCCGACCCGCTCCAGCACGATGAGCACTGCGGCCGTCGGCCAATCCCGCGCCAGGGCCAGTGCCGGCACCGAGAGAAGTTGGACGAAGTACCCCGCGATCGTGATCGCCCAGAACCTCCCCGTCCGGTCCGCCGCCGGGCCGGACACCAGCCGCCAGCCGTAGCCGAGCAGCTCACCGAAACCCGTGACGATCGCCACCGTGGCGGCGCTGGCCGAGAGGAGGGCCAGGTACGGCCCCAGCACGCTGCGCGCGCCCTCGTAGGTGAAGTCGGCAAAGAAGCTGAGGACGCCGATCATGAGGACGAACTTCAGGGCCCGCGGCCTCTTCTCCATCATCGCACTGCCCACCCCTCTCTCTCGACGTTCATCGAGTCGAACCACGAGGCCGCCGCAGGCCGAGCGGCGCGCTACCGGAAGGCGAAGATCGTCAGGACCGACACCAGCGCGATGAGCAGGTATGCCAGATAAGCGTTGAGGCGTCCGTGGTGCATTCGGGCGAGCGTGCGGGCCACGGCGAGCGCTCCACGCCTCGAAGGCGTCAGTACCAGGCGATCCACCACGTAGACCGTCGCCGCGTCGCGGTGGATCGCCTCGCGGAAGTGCTCGGCCACCGTTTCCCGGGTGTCCGCCACCACGGTCGGCCGGAAGATCGCCTGGAAGATCACACGCACCGGGTTGGCGAAGCCGGTTGCCGTGTACGTCATCTCCGGCAGCAGACGTCGGATGCCCCCGGCCCATACTTCGCGCCGTTCGAGCGAGCGACCCCTGCCCGCCGTCAGGCGCACCACCAGGAACAGGAGACCGAGCAGGAGCGCCAGGACCACGATCATATAGGAGGGCGAGGCCGCGAACACGACCGGATTGGCCTCGCCGCCTCGGTGGAGCATCACAAGGCCAGGCCCGGGCATCACGTGCTGGCCCACCTGGGCGCCCAGGTCGTGGAAGTCCGAGACGAACGAAGGGGGAAGACCCTCGTGGCCAGCGGCCCCGGCGAAAAAGGGCGGTACGAGTTGCTCCGCGGCGCTCGCACCGGCCACGGGCGTTACGGCCCGATCGAGCGAGGCGATCGTATAGGTGGGCAGCACCCCGAGAAGCAGACACAGCGCCGCGAGGATCGCCATGGGCACAAGCCCCGAGGCGCCCGTCTCGCGTGCGAGCTCCGCTTCCTCCGAGCGCGTCGCGCCCAGGAACCCCATGGCGAAGACCTTCGCGAAGCAGGTTACGGCGAGCGCGGCCGTGAGGGCGAGCGCGGCCCCCGAGAGCGCGAACACGACCTTGACGCCCACGGAAGCCAACTCGGCGCTCCTCAGCATCGTTTGCAGTGTGAGCCATTCGCTCACGAAGCCGTTGAACGGCGGCATGGCCGCGATCGAGAGCACACCCACGAGCATGGCGAGTGCCGTCCAGGGCATCAGGCGGATCAGGCCGCCCAGCCGGTCGAGATGGCGTGCGC
>CAZFIS010000119.1:0-11136 GCA_964519125.1 uncultured Gemmatimonadaceae bacterium
ATCCTCATCAAGCTGATGAGCGTGGTGTCGGTGGTTCTGGCTCCGTGGTTCGTGCGCATCCATCACATCACGGTCAGCACGACGGCCGTGTCCTGGATCGGCCACTTCCTGCACGGGATCTTCGGGTAGCGACTCGCAGCGCCTTTCGCAGTCGCGAGAGAGGGGCTCCGCTTCACGGCGGAGCCCCGATTCGCTACCTTGTCATGCTTGACAAACATCCCGCTCCGTCGGGGCATCCGGGCCGCTCATCCGGGTGTCCGCAGCCGACGGGGCCCGTCAACCCACGGACCGAGGGAATGAACATGCGGCTCTACGAGGTCGTCTACATCCTCGACCCGGCGCTCGACGAGAGCGCCGTCACCGCCAAGCTCGAGAAGTTCCACGATCTGGCCACCTCCGCGGGCGGCGAAGTGTCCGCCGTGGATCTCTGGGGTAGCCGCCAGCTCGCCTATCCCGTCGGGAAGCAACGCGCCGGCTACTATGTCGTCGCGCAGTTCACGGCGGCACCCGAGGCCCTGCCCGAGTACGAGCGTCTCCTGAAGCTGGACGAAGAGGTGCTTCGCTATCTGCTCGTCCTCAACGAGGGGGAGCCGACGTCCGGGATGTCCATCCTCTCCGAGGTCGTGAAGCCTCCGCGCGAGGACGATGAGGACGAGGACGAGGAGGAAGAGGAGGAGGAGGACGCCGACGAGACCAGCCCGCCCGAGTTCCAGGGCGCGCGGGGACGTCGGCGCCGGATGGAGGGTCCGCCCATCGAGCTGCTCAACTACAAGGACGTGTCGACCCTGTCGCGCTTCCTGACCGAGGAGGGCAAGATCCTCCCCAAGCGCACGACCAAGGTCACGTCGCAGTTCCAGCGGCAGCTCGGGCGCGCGGTGAAGCGGGCGCGCTACCTGGCGCTCATTCCCTATACGCGTCGGCACGAAGCGTAACGGTCGTGCCCGACGCGAGCGCTCCCCAGGGACGCCCCGTGCGCGAGGAAGGGACCCGATCGCCCGGCCGTACATGGATCAGGGCCGCGGGACTCTTCCTGATCGCCTACCTCGTGCCGGTCGCCGAGGCCCCCGTCCTGATCGCCGTGCTCTTTTTGGAGCTGGCCTTCGTGCTCGGTGTGCGGAAGCCGGCAGTGCTCCTCACGGTGGCGTTGGCTCTGCTCGTCGTCCTGCCCTGGAGCCCATGGGACGGGATGAGCTACCTGGAGCGCGCGTGGGCCCTGCTCGTGGGGGCGTGGTTCGCCGGAATCACGGTGTGGCGTCCGGCCGAGCGGTTCATGACGCGCGCGCTGGGCGCGGTTGCGGGGGCTGCGGCCGCGGTCGGCGCTTTCGTCGCGGTGAGGCCGAACGCGTGGGGGATCGTGGAGCAGGCCGTGATCGACCGGATGTCCGCGGGCGTGAGCGCGACGTTCGACGTGCTGCGCGGGATGGGGGGCGGCCAGACGGTGCCGAAAGAGTTCATCACCATGCTCGACGGGATGATGCACTTCTTCCAGGTCGTCTTCCCGGCGATGCTCGCGTTGGCGTCCCTGGCGGCGCTGGGCGTGGCATGGTGGCTGTATGGTCGGCTCGCGCGGGACGACGACCAGGCCGTCGGGCCGCTACGTGACTTTCGCTTCAACGACCATCTGGTGTGGGTTTTCGTGGGGGGACTCGTCCTTCTGGTCGCCCAGTGGGGAGGCGTCCTTGGCCGGGTCGGCTCCAACGCGGTGGTCTTCATGGGTGCGCTGTACGCCCTTCGCGGTGTCGCCGTGATCCTGTTCATGAGCGGCGGCCTTTCCCTGGGCTGGGCCTTCCTGCTGATTCTCGGCATATGGCTCGTCTTCCCGGTGCTGTTGGCCGGGTTGGCGATCATCGGGCTGGGAGACACGTGGTTGGATATCCGCTCCAGGACCTCGGCCGCCTGACGAAACGGAGGAATGATGAAGCTGATCCTGAAGAAGGCAGTGGGGAACCTCGGTGAGTCGGGCGACATCGTGCAGGTGAAGCCCGGGTATGCGCGCAACTACCTCATTCCTCAGGGGCTCGCCTACGTGGCCAGCGAGGCCAATGTGCGCCTGCTCGAGGACGAGCGGAAGCGAGGGGAGGATCGGGCCCGGCGTGACCACCTGGAGGCGGGTCGGAGAGCCGCGCAGCTCGTCGGCGTCAGCCTGACCTTCCATGCCCGGGCGGGGGAGGACGGGAAGCTCTTCGGGTCCGTCACCGCAGCCGACATCGCGGACCGTGCCAACCAGAGCGGCCTGGACTTCGAGCTCGACAAGCGCTCCATCGCAATCGAGGAGCCGCTCAAGAGCCTGGGGACGTTCACCGTTCCCGTGCGTCTGTTCGGAGAGGTCACGGCGGAGATCGAAGTGCTCATCGAGCGCGAAGAGGGCTGATCCCTTGACGCCTGCCGACGTCCTGGCCTCCGATCTCCCCGAGCCCGTTCATCGCGCGATCGACCTCGCCGTCGAGCGGAAGGCCCAGGATGTCGTAGCGCTCGATCTGAGGGGCATCTCATCCGCGACGGACTTCTTCGTTCTCGCCAGCGGTACATCCGACGTCCAGGTGAAGGCCATTGCCGAGCACATCACCGAGGAGCTCAGGAAGGAGGGCACCCGGCCGAGCCATGTCGAGGGTCTCGGAGGGGGCCGGTGGGTCCTCCTGGACTACATCGATTTCGTGGTGCACGTCTTCCACCCGCAGACGCGCACGTTCTATCAGCTCGAGACGCTGTGGGGTGACGCACCCCGGTGGGAAGCCGAAGACGGATGAAGGGCCGTTGAGGGCGGTCGTCCGCTCGCGGCGGAGCCTTCGGCCGGGCTCGCCCACCGGTTTGCTCCAGGGGGCGCCCGACTCTAAGTTAGCAACGGCTCGGCTCGGGCGGCCGAGCCTTCGCATATCTCCGCGTTCCCTATGGGCACCGACCCGATGAGCGTCGACCTTCCCACATGGACTTCGTTCGATCCGGATCTACCGGGGATGCCGCCCACGCTTCCCCCGCCGGCCGGCAGGGTCGTGGTGCTGCTTGCGTCTCCCACGGCGACCGGGGAGGGCTGGGGCCCCACGCTCGCCGCCGGCCTGGCCAAGGCGTGGAGCCGTAGCGGAGACCGGGTCGTATTGGCGGATCTCGGCCTGGCGCGTCCCTCCTTCGGAGATGTCCTCGGCGAGCCCGTGGGGGAAGGGATCACCGACGCGGTGAGGTTCGGGGCATCGCCGAAGCGTGTCGCCCGGCCCGTCGATGGCGAGACCTTCTTCCTGGTTTCCGCGGGGACCGTGGTGGCCGATCCGGCGGAGACGCTGATGGCTCCGCGCTGGGCGTCCCTGTGTGAGGGGTTCCGCGATGCAGGGGTTCTCTTCGCCCTCTACCTTCCGGAAGGCGAGCCCGGCCGCTCGGCCGTCCTGAAGGTGGCCACCGACGTCGTGGTGCTCGCTGCGCGGGATGAGGAGCTCTCCGGAGGCGTGGCCGATGTCGAGGCTCCTGTGCGGGCTGTGCTGGGCCCGGCCCGAGCCGAGCCCAGCGCGAGAGCCGAGTCCAATCCGCTCGCCGAGCCTACGGAGGCCGAGGGACCGGCGGTGGAGGGGACGGTGGTCGCGGAAGAGACGGTGGTTCCGGAGGAGGCGGTGGTTCCGGAGGAGGCGGTGGTTCCGGTGGAAACGGTGGTTCCGGTGGAGCCCGTAGAGGAGCCGCTCGCCGACGTTGCGGAGACCCGCGACCTCGCGGAGGGCCCGGAGCTCGACGGCTCGGCAGCGGAGACCTCCGAGACGGTCGCCGCCGCGGAGGAACCCGCGGACGTCGTCGATACGGCAGCGCCGGCGCAAGCGATCGAAGCGGAAGAGGCGAGCGCGATCGCCCCTGCAAGCGCGAAGAAGCCGGGTTCGCCCCGCTCCTCCTCGCGGACGCGGATGCTGCTGATCCTGCTTCTGGTCGTCGTTCTCGGCGTTCTCGTCGCGGCCTGGCTCGGCTATGTCGAGATCCCGGGGATCACGCCGGCGGATGCGTCGCCGACGGTGCCTGTCTCCATCGCCCCGACCTCGCCCGCGCGCTCCTCTCTGGCCGAGCGCCTGGCAGATCGAGGCCTGGGCGACGCCACGCTCACCAACCGGATCGGTCGCCTTCCTGAATGAAGCTCCGGGCCCTGCGCGTTCACGGCTTCAAGTCGTTCGCCGACCCCACGAAGATCGACTTCCACGACGGGATCACCGCGATCGTCGGTCCCAACGGATGCGGGAAGTCCAACATCAGTGACGCCATCCGGTGGGTGCTGGGAGAGCAACGTCCCACGGCGATCCGTGGCGCCAAGATGGAGGAGGCCATCTTCCAGGGCACCGTGGGGCGGCGTCCGGTGAATCGTGGGTCGGTGTCGATGGTGGTGAGCAACGAGGACGGCGCGTTGCCGGTCCCGTTCGAGGAGGTCGAGCTGGGCCGTCAGGTGTTCCGGGACGGAGGGAGCGAGTACTCGATCAACCGGGCGGCCTGCCGTCTGCGAGACGTACTCGACCTCTGCCGCGACACGGGCCTGGGCGCGAACGCGTATGCCATCATCGAGAATCGGATGATCGACGCGATTCTCTCCGACCGGGCGGACGAGCGGCGGGCGCTCTTCGAGGAGGCCGCAGGAGTCGGGAAGTACAAGGATCGCCGGAAGGCCGCGAGCCGACGTCTGGAGCGGGCGGAGATGGACCTTCAGCGCCTCGAGGACGTGATCGGCGAGGTGCAGACGAAGGTGAGATCCCTGGCGCGCCAGAAAGGCAAGGCGGAGCGCTACCTCGAGTACCGGAAGCGGCGGCTCGACGTCGAGGTCGAAGTGGTCCGCCACCAGCTCGACACCCTCCGACGACGTCTGGAGGGGGTGGAGCGGGACTTGAAGGGCGACGTCCAATCGGGCCAGGGGATGGCCGCCGAGCTTCAGACCGCCGAGTCGGAATACGAGGCCCTGCGGCTGCGCGAAGTGGACGCGGAGAAGGCGCGGACGGAGGCGGCCGGGATCCTCGAGGCCGTGCGCGAAGATCTCGTTCGGTGGGAGCGGGATCTGGCCGTGGCGGACGAACGGGCGATCTATGCCGAGCGCCGCCTCGCCCAGATCGACGAGGAGCGGGCCGAGGCGCGCGGCCGCGCGGAGCACTTCGACGTGGACGCACGGGAGCTCGAAGCGGACCGGGATCGCGTGGCCGGCGAGCTGGACGCGCTGCGCGAAACGGCGCGGGCCAAGCAGGCCGAGGTCGAGAAGGTGCGCGGGCGGCTCCAGGAGGCCCGCGATCGGGTCCAGGAGGTGGAGGAGAGGGAGCGTGCCCTGATGCGCCGAGGAGCGCAGCTGGAGGGCGACGCGGAAGCCGCCGAGGCCCAGGCCGCCGAGCTCGAGCGCAGGCTCGAGCAGCTCACCGGAGAGCTGGAGGTTGCGACCGAGGCCCTGAGCGACCTGGAGTCACAGCGCGATCTCTTTTCCGGTCGTCTGGATGACGTGTCCCAGATGGTGGAAGGGGGCCGCGAGCGCGTGACGCAGGCGACCGCCGTCGTGACCGAGGCGCGCGCGGCCCTTCACGGGGCTCGTGCCGTGGAGCTCCAGGCGGCGGACGAGGCCGCGTCGCTCGGAGGTCGCAAGGCGGCCCTGGAGCGCATGGAGCAGGACCGGGAGGGCGAGGAGCCGGTGGTCCGGGCGGCCGTCGCGCTCGGAGACGCCGGCGTGCTGGGGACCTTGTCGGACTTCGTCGCCGCCGGTGCGGAACTCGCGCACGCCGTGGAGGCCTATCTGGGCCCTCTGGCGCGGGCGCTCGTCGTGCGCGACGAGGGGACCGTGGCGCGCCTGCACGGGTGGTTCTCGCAGGAGTGGGGGGGCGGAGGCGGCCTCATTCTCCTCCCTCTGGACCGTGTTCCACCCTCGGCCGGGAGCGCTTCGGGCTCCCTCCTCGACGCGGTGACGGTCTCGGGCGAGGGGGCGCCGTGGGTGCGCGCGCTGCTGGATGGAGTCGATCTCCTCCAGGACGACGCGGACGGTGGGCCGCCCGCGCGTGAAGGGGTGGATCTGGCCGGGACCGTGCGCGAGCGCTCCGGCGCCGTGCGGATCGGCAATCCCCTCGGCGCGACCGGGGTGCTCGAGCGGCGGGAGCTCGCCAGGTCGCTCGCCTCGGAGCATGCCCAGGCGGTGGCGGTGGCCGTCGAGACTCGCAGGCGACGGGAGGAAGCCGAGCAGGAGCTCCGGAAGGCCGAGGATGACCTGGAGGGTGCCCGCACGGCGTTTCGTGATCTCGAGGATGCTCATCGCCGCACGCGTGCCGAGATCGAGGCGCATTCGGACCAGCAGGGCCGGATGGACCGACATCGGGACGAGCTGTCGCGACAGGCGGCCGGGACCCGTGCGGCGAGCGAGCGCGCGCTTGAGCGAGCGGCGGAAGCTCGAGAAGACCGCGCGGTCGTGCTCGCCGAGGAGGAGTCGCTGGCATCCGGTCGGGCCGCTGCCCGGGAAGAGCTGGAGGCGGCGCAGGAGGAGTGGGAGGGCGCGAGAGCGGAGGAGGCCCGCGTAGCCGTCGAAGTCGCGCGCCTGGAGGGGCACCTGACCCGACTCAGCGAGCGACTGGAGACGGTGACGGCGGCGCGCGCGCAGGCGCACGACCGTGTCACGGCGCTCGACTCGGAGGAGGAGGCGCTGAAGGGCGAGCTCGAGGAGGCGCGGGACGTGCGCGCGCGGGGTGCAGAGGCGACCCAGCGGCTCTTCGGAGAGCGCACCCGGGCGGAGGCCGAGGTACGAGTTCGGGACGAAACCCTCGGGTCCGTGGCCGAGTCGCTGGCCGCCGCGGAGAAGAGGGCCCGGGAGCTGCGCAGCGCGGAGCGTGCGGCGGCCGATCACCGGCACGCCCTCGAGCTCGAGAGCCAGGAGCTGGTAGGCAGGATCGAGCGGATCCGTGAACGCCTCGAGGGTGAGTGGGGGCGCACCCTGGAGGCCCTGCTGGCGGAAGCCGACCCGGTCGACGGAGAGCCGGAGGCGCTCCAGGAGGAGCTCCGCGAGATCGTCGTCGCCCTGGAGCGCATCGGGCCTGTCAACATGCTCGCCGTGGAGGAGCATGAGGAGGAGAGCCGCAGGCTCGAATTCCTCACGGAGCAACGCGAGGATCTGGTGGGTGCGCGCAACGATCTCCGCTCGGCGATCCGGGAGATCAACCAGACCGCCATGGACCTGTTCCAGACGAACTTCGACCGCATCCGGGAGAACTTCCGGGAGACGTTCCGGAGGTTGTTCGAGGGCGGCGAGGCCGACATCCGTCTGGAGGATCCGGAAGACCCGCTGGAGTCGCCGATCGAAGTGCACGCGTCGCCCCGAGGGAAGAAGACGCAGCGCATCGACCTCCTGTCGGGCGGCGAGCGGGCGCTCACGGCGCTCTCGCTCCTCTTCGGGATCTACCTGGTCAAGCCGAGTCCGTTCTGCGTACTCGACGAGGTGGATGCCCCTCTCGACGAGAGTAACATCGGCCGGTTCATCCGCCTGCTCCAGGAATTCAAGGGGCAGACGCAGTTCGTCGTCATCACGCACAACCCGCGTACGATCGAGGCGGCGGACTGGATCTACGGGGTGACGATGGAAGAGGCCGGCGTGAGCACGATCGTGGGGGTCAAGCTCGAGGACGCGCTCCAGGCGGCAGGCGGCGCCTAGCGGGGTCGTGGACCGGGTGGGAACGCCCGTTTAGCTTAACGCGTCGCCTCTCGACCTCGGGGGGCGCATCAACCCGAGCCTCTCGAAGAAGCGCACCATGCTCGTCGTGATGAAGCACAGCGCCACCCCGGAGCAGATCCAGGCCGTGGTGGAGACCATCGAAGCCCTCGGCTATCAGGCCCGGCCCATTCCCGGCGGCCAACGCACCGCCGTGGGGCTCATCGGCAACGACGGCCGGGTGGACTCGGCACGCCTGGAAGGACTGGACGGGGTGCTCGACGTCATCCCGGTGACGCATCCCTACAAGCAGGTGTCCCGGGAGTGGCGCGAGGAGAATACGGTCGTCTCGCTGCCCAACGGCACGCGGGTGGGCGGGCCCGAGGTCGCGGTCATGGCCGGGCCGTGCGCCGTGGAGTCCAAGGGACAGATTCTCGACATTGCCCACCGTCTCCGCGGGATGGGGGCGACGGTGCTGCGCGGCGGCGCCTTCAAGCCCAGGACGTCTCCCTACGCGTTCCAGGGCCTCGGGATCGAGGGTCTCAAGCTCCTCGCCGAGGCGCGCGAGGAGACGGGTCTGATGATCGTCACCGAGGCGCTCGACCCCGACGGTGTCGAGCTCGTGGCCGAGTACGCCGACATCATCCAGATCGGCGCGCGCAACATGCAGAACTATCCGCTCTTGAGGCGTGCCGGGCGGGTCGGCAAGCCGGTGCTTCTGAAGCGGGGCATGGCCGCGACCATCGACGAGCTCCTCCTGGCGGCCGAGTACCTGCTCGCCGAGGGGAACCCAGACGTCATCCTGTGCGAGCGCGGCGTGCGCAGCTTCGACACGCATACCCGCAACCTCCTGGATCTCACGGCCATCCCTGTCGTGAAGTCGCTCTCGCACTTGCCCATCATCGCCGATCCGAGCCACGGCACGGGGATTCGCTCCAAGGTCATCCCCATGGCGCGAGCGGCGGTCGCGGCTGGTGCCGACGGCCTCATCGTGGAGGTCCATCCGGACCCGCAGAAGGCGCTCTCGGATGGAGCCCAGTCGCTCTACCCGGAGCAGTTCTCCGAGATGATGGAGCAGATCGGAGCGATCGCGCGGGCCATCGGGCGCGAGTTGGTCGCGCCGCTCGCGGAGCGCGTGGCCCGCTGATCCGGTCGGGCCGCCGGGCCTGACTCCGCGTGTCAAAGGAGGGTGACCCACCGGACCATTCCGGTGTCCCGGTCCACCGGGCATCATGGTCGCCATGAACACGGCCGACGCCAACCCGGCCCATGCGCTCGGGCGTTGGGGGGAGGACCAGGCGGCGCGCTATCTTGTGCGTCGCGGCTGGAGGATCCTGGCCCGAAACTATCGCTTCGGCCGCCGCGAGGTGGACCTGGTGGTCCGGAAGGGGCGCATCGTCGCCTTCGTGGAGGTGAAGACGCGCGCCGGGACGGGATTCGGGTCGCCGCAGGAAGCGATCACCAGGCTCAAACGGCGCGAAATCGAGGCTGTCGCGACCCAGTTCCTGGCCTGCCACAGGCTCTTCGACGCCGAGGTCCGCTTCGACGCGGTGGGCATCGTGCTCGACCGCGACCGTCGCACCCTGCACGTCGATCACGTGCCCGACGCGTGGCGTCCCGGCTGGATGTGAAGGCGCGCGGGGCGCATGCCCGCGTTCGTGTTGACCTCCCTCCGGGGCCCGGGTAGCTTCGAGTGTGCCCCAGGTCCGTAGGTCGAAAGCCCACGAATCCCGTCAGGACCCCGCAGGTAGCAGCGGTAAGTGAGGTGATCGTCGCTACGGGTAGCCTGGGGCATCTCTCTTCGTCCTCGCCTCCGACGTAGCCCTTGTCCCACACCGCCCTCGCACGCAAGTACCGCCCGCGCACCTTCGACGACGTCGCCACGCAGGAGCACGTCTCGGAGACGCTGCGCCGGGCCGTGGCAGGCGGGCGTGTGGGTCACGCGTATCTCTTCTGCGGACCCCGGGGCGTGGGCAAGACCACCCTGGCCCGCGTGCTCGCCATGGCACTGAACTGCCCCCAGCGGAGCCCCGAGGGGGAGCCGTGCGGCGAGTGCGACAGTTGCACGCGCATCTGGGGGGGGCATACGGGGCTCGACGTGGTGGAGATCGACGCGGCCTCGAACCGAGGGGTCGACGACGCGAGGGACCTGAGGGAGCGGGCCATGTACGCACCCTCGGAGGCGGACCGCTACAAGGTCTACATCGTCGATGAAGCCCACATGCTCACCCGGGAGGCGTGGAACGCGCTGCTGAAGATCCTGGAAGAGCCGCCGGCGCGGGTGATCTTCGTCTTCGCGACCACCGAACCCCAGAAGATCCAGCAGTCGGCTTCCCCCATCCTGTCGCGCTGTCAACGATTCGACTTCCGCCGTATCGGCGTGGCCGACATCGTGGTGCGGCTGCACCAGGTGCTGGAGCGGGAGGGCGGCCACGCCTCCGATGACGCACTCCGCCTCATCGCCCGCAAGGCGGATGGTGGGATGCGCGATGCGCTGTCGCTGCTCGACCAGGTGCTCTCGCTCACCGGCGGGGACGTGGAGACCGACGTCGTGCGCCGGGTCCTCGGGCTGGTGGAGGAGGAGCGGTATCTCGACCTCCTCGACGTGATTCTGGAGGGCCGCCACGGGGACGTCTTCGAGTTGGTCGAGCGTCTCGTGGACGAGGGTTACGACCTGGTGGAATTCCACCACGGTCTCCTGGATGTCCTGCGCGCAATGCTCCGGGCCCGTCTCTCCCCGGAGTCGTCGTGGAACCTGCGCGACGATCTCCGGGACGCGTTCGCCGAGCGCACCGCGCGATTCGAGCCGGGAGATCTCGTGCGCATGCTCTCGACCGCCACGGAGCTCGAGGAGACGGGCGGCCTGCGCAGGAGTGCCCAGCCCCGTGTGTTGATCGAGATGCTGCTGCTCAGGCTCACCTACCTGGACCGCACGGTCGAGCTCGAGGAGCTGCTGCGGGCTCTGGGCGGCGCACCGGCCCCGCGGGGTGGGGTGGGGGGTTCGGGTGGGGAGTCCGGCTCCTCGACCGGGGACCCCGCACGGCCCGCATCCGGCAGCCAGCCGACGCTCGGGCTCGCGGAGCCGTCGACCGCGGCAGGGGGGAGCACGGCGAGTGGAGACAAGGCGCGACCGAGCCTTCCGGAAGCTGGGCCGGACGACATCGTGCCCTCGACCTCGCTCCGGGAGGCGTGGAGCCGGTGGCTGGACGGAGGCCGCGGAGTGCCGAGGGGGTTGAGCGCGTTCCTCCGATTGACGTCCGTGGAGGAGGCAGCGGGCGGCGCGGTGCGGATCGTGCCGCCGGCCGGCCCGCTGGAGGAGCGCCTACGCGATCCCTCCGTGCGGGAGGCCATTCAAGTGGGGCTGGCCCCGTACGTGGGGCGCACGCCCGCGCTCGTGGTGGACCCGCCCTCCGCCCCGGGAAGCAGGGCGGAGCGGATTACCGAGAAGGCGGTGCGCGAGGACACGCTGAAGGCCTTGTACCGCAAGGAACCCCGCCTGGAGCGGGCGGTACAAGAACTCG
>CAZFIS010000120.1:0-11105 GCA_964519125.1 uncultured Gemmatimonadaceae bacterium
GGCACGTTCTCGAGCATGTTCAGCATCTGGAGCATCACGGGGCCCTGCTGCCAGATCGGGAGCTTGTAGACCTCGATGCCCTTGTAGGTCGTGTGCACCGGCTCCTCGATCTTGACCTGCCAGTTGGCCAGATCCGCCATCGTGAACAGCCCGCCCTGCTCCCGCATGCTGCGTACGATCTCACGCGCGATGTCGCCCTTGTAGAACCGGTCGTACGCCGCGTAGATGGCTTGCTTGCGCGTCTTCCCTTCCTTGAGCGCGTTCTGCTCCGTCTCGACGAGCTTCCTCCACGTGGTCGCGAGATCCTTCTGCCTGAAGATCTCACCCGGCTCCGGCGCCTCATACTTCTGCCCGAGATGCGGCAGCATCACGGCCTTCGAGTACGGCCACCGCTTCAGCCAGCTCTTGTAGTGCTCGATCGTGCGGGAGAGTTGCGCCTCCATCGGATAGCCGTCGGCCATCTGGATGGCGGGTGCGAGCACCTGCTTGAGCGACAGTGTCCCGTACTCCGCGAGCATCGTGAGCATGCCCCCGACGGTTCCCGGGGTGACCGCGGCGAGCGGCCCATACTCGGGCGGGAAACGGTAGCCCTTGCTGTGGTAGAACTCGGGGGTGGCACCGGTCGGCGCGACTCCGAGCGCGTCGATGCCGATCACCTTCTTCGTGTGGGGATTGTAGATCAGCGCCTGGGTCTCTCCGCCACAGGAGAGCGTGTCCCACATCGTGCAGCCCGCGGCAAGCATCGCCACCGCGGCGTCCACCGCGTTGCCGCCCTCCGCGAAGATCAGCGCGCCGGCCGTCGCGCTCAGCGGCTTGCCGGTGATCGCGAGCCAGTGCTCGGCGTGCAGGGGCGGCTTCTCGGTCTGCGCGTACCGCGGGTCTTCGGCCTGGCGCGGCTGTCCGTGGCGTGCCCGTCTCTGTTGCGCGTGCATCGCGAGCGGAGTGAGGGCGAGCAGGAGGGCGGCGAGAGCCGACGGAGTGAGGAGGCGGCGTGGACTGTGCATGGCGAATCTCGGATCTGTTTGCGGGGGAACCGGGCCAATGTGCGGAGACGGCGAGAGGAACGCCAGCGGGCGCGCGAGCGGCGTCCACGCGCGAAGCATGCCGTGTCGAGCCCCCCTCCCGATGGGCCCAGGGGCCCGTGGCGCGGCGGCATCTGCGCCGCCGCACCACCCCGTGGGAGGCTCTCTCAGTTCTTCGGCCCCTCCTGCTCCGTCGACGTGATGAACGCCGCGATGTCGCTCTTGAGCTTCCGGGCCGACGTCTGGTTCAGGTAGGCCATGTGGCCGCTCTCGAAGTACTTGAACTGGACGCGGTCCTTGTAGGTCTGGTCGAAGCCCATGTGGCGGAACGTATACTCCGCGTTCGCGAACGGCGTCGCCATGTCGTAGTAGCCCGCGCCCACCATCACCCGCAGATACGGGTCCTTGGCCATCGCCAGGCGCAGCGACTCGACCTCGTTGGGGTAGCCGCGATATCCCGCGTTGCCGTAGCTCCACCCACCGGTGTGGCCGCCCATGTAGTACTGGAGGTCCGACGAGTAGTCGAGCTCGCCGTGCAGGTACTGCATGAACGCCGACATGAACGCGCCCGAGGGAGCCACGTCCGAAGGATCGTAGTCCTGACGTTGGTTGGCGGCGTTGCCGTTGATGCCGATGAGTCGGCTGTCGTAGCGGCCCACCGTCTCGCGCCGGTCGCGCAGCAGCTCCGTGCGGAACGTCCCGGGGTCGATGCGGAGGTTGGTGTTCAGGACGAACTGCTGCGACACACCCGTGAGCCGTGCGAGCTTCTGCGCGACCGCTGTCCGCTCGGCGGACGTCAGCTCGTTGCCCTTCGCGAGCGCCGTCAGGTAATCGCCGAAGGCGTAGTCGCGCGACTGCTGCACCACCTGCGTGAGGCTGTCGCTCTGGAGATCGGACGGGAGCTTCTTGTGGTACCACGCCGTGGCGGTGTACGTCGGCAGAAACGTCGCGTAGGCGATGTCGTTCGTGGGCGAGGGTGCGATGTACTGGAAGTCGAGCACCGTGCCGAGCAGCATGATCCCGTTGAGCTCGATCCCCTCGTTCTCCTGAAGCGCCGAGGCGAGCCCGGCGGAGCGGAACGTGCCGTAGCTCTCGCCGAAGAGGTACTTGGGCGACGACCAGCGATGGTACTTGTCCAGATAGTCGCGGATGAACTGCGAGAACATCGTTATGTCGTTCTGGGCGCCGGTGTACTCCGACGCCTTCACGCCCGGCGCCGGGCGGGAGTAGCCGGTCATCATGGCGTCGATCTGCACGAGATCCGTGACGTCGAGCGGCGTGTCGGGATTATCGACCAGGGCATAGGGCGGCGCCGGCTGCGTGCCGTGGGGACCCATGTCGGGGTGCCTGGGGCTCATGATGCCCATGTCGAGCCAGATCGACGCCGAGCCTGGTCCACCGTTGAAGAAGAAGGTGACCGGACGCTTGGCGGCGTCCTCCCCGTCGCGGGTGTAGGCGATGTAGAACACCGTCGCCTTCGGCTTCCCGTCGTCGCTCCGGAGCACCATGGTGCCGGTGTGCGCCGTGTAGGCGATCTGCTTGCCGTTCAGCGTGATCGTGTGGTGGGTCGTGGAGACCTTCTCGACGGCGGGCACGCCCTCCGACTCGGAGTTGCCGCCCTGCTGGACTCCGCGGCCTCCCGGACGCTGGGCGGCCACGGGCCCGACAGCGAAGAGCGAGGCGGCGAGGCTCACCGCGAACAGCCGTACACGCATGATGGATGCTCCTGCTGGAGATTGACTTGAAGCTTCGACGATAAGGCGGCCATGAGGCCGCCGCGTCAACAGGGGAGCGCCGCCGCGCCGCTCACCCCGCCGCGTCACTCGGCCGGAAGACCCGCCCCGCCTTGCCGCCCCATCTTCGGAGGTCTAAGGTAGCCTCCGGCCCGCACGGGCCGCCCGGATCTCTCCGTCCACAAGCTTCTCAAGGCACGCACCGTGCTCCTGTCCCTCACGGTTCTCTCGCTCGCGCTGGCGGCGCCCGCTCAAGCGTCGCTGCCGGCCGCCTCCCTCGCTGCGCCGCGCCCCGACTCCGGCGCCTCGGCCTACGCCTCCGTCGATCCCTTTCTCGGCACGGGCGGCGGCGGGCACACGTTCCCCGGCGCCACTGTCCCCTTCGGCATGGTGCAGCCGAGCCCCGACACGCGCATCGTCGACTTCCACAAGAGCTACCCGTGGGCGGCCGGCTACCGGTACGACGACACGACGATCCGGGGCTTCAGCCAGACGCACTTCTCCGGGACGGGGCACTCCGACCTGGGCGACTTTCTCCTGATGCCGATCGCGGGCGACGTGAAGCTCGACCCCGGCACGGTCGAGCACCCCGACTCGGGCTATCGCTCACGCTTCAGCCACTCGACGGAGGAGGCCCAGCCCGGCTACTACGCCGTGACGCTCGCCGACTACCACATCCGCGTCGAGTTGACCGCCACGCGTCGCGTCGCCGTACACCGCTACACGTTCCCCGCCGGGCAGAGCGCGCACGTCCTCCTCGACCTGCGCACCAGCATCTACGACTACCAGGGCAAGGTGTCATGGGCGAGCGCGCGGATCCGCCCGGACGGGACCGTCACGGGATGCCGCATCACCCGAGGCTGGGCGCCGGGCCGCCACCTCTGCTTTGCGCTCCGGTTCTCCCGGCCGCTCACCGGACACGAGCTCTACGACCGCGAGACGGGCGTGCCCTACCACGGCTTCGCGCCCCCCGCGAGCCACGATCCGTCCGCGCGAGCCGAAGTCCAGGGACGGGCGCTCGTCGCAGTGCTCGACTTCGGCGAGCTCAGCGAACCGCTGGTGGCCAAGATCGCGATCTCGCCGGTGAGCGAGGCGGGCGCCATCGCCAACCTCGACGCGGACATGCCCGGCTGGGACTTCGACGCGGTGCGCGCCGCCGCCCGCCGTCAGTGGGAGGAGGCGCTCGACGTGTTCGACGTGAGCGCTCCGGATTCGACGCGGACGATGTTCTACACGGCTCTCTACCACACGCTCATCGCGCCGAACCTCGACATGGACGTGGACGGGCGCTACCGCGGTCCCGACAACGCCGTCCACACGGCAAAGGGTTTCGACTTCTACTCGACGCTGTCCCTGTGGGACACGTACCGCGCGGAGCACCCCCTGCTCACGCTCATCCAGCCGCCCGAGCGCACGGACGGATTCATCCACTCCTTTCTCGCGTTCCAGCAGGAGAGCCCCTGGGGGCTCCTCCCCATCTGGTCGTTCCAGGGGCTGGAGACGTGGTGCATGATCGGCTACCACGCCGTTCCGGTCATTGCCGACGCCTACATGAAGGGCATCCGCGGATATAATGCTGGTCAGGCGCTCGACGCGATGATCGCAAGCGCGACCTACGGGCCGTACGGAGGACTCGACTGGTACATGAAGCTCGGCTACGTCCCGATCGACAAGGAGGTCGAGGGGGCGTCGAAGACGCTCGAGTACGCGTTCGACGACTGGACGATCGCGCGCATGGCCCAGGCGATGGGCCGCGACAGCGTGGCCAAGCGTTTCTTCGCGCGCGCCGAGAACTGGAAGAACGTTTTCGACCCCAAGACGGGGTTCGTGCGCGCGCGGCTCGCCAACGGGAGCTTCCGCACGCCGTTCGACCCCGCGGCGGCCGGCTACAACAGCGACTACACGGAAGGCGATGCCTGGCAGTACTCCTGGTACGAGCCGCAGGACATCGGCGGGCTGATCCATGCGCTGGGCGGAGACCGGGCGCTCGTCGCCAAGCTCGACCATGTGTTCGACGCCAAGGTGGATCCGAAGGAGTTCGCCAACGTCGAGGACATCTCGGGGCTCATCGGCTACTACGCACAGGGCAACGAGCCGAGCCACCACATCGCCTATCTGTACGACTACGCGGGCGAGCCGTGGGTGGCGCAGCACCGGCTCACCCAGATCGTGACGTCCCAGTACCACACCGGGCCGGCAGGCCTGTCCGGTAACGACGACGTCGGCCAGATGTCGGCCTGGCTGATCTTCACCTCGCTCGGCTTCTATCCGGTCGCTCCAGCCAGCGACCAGTACATCATCGGCCGTCCGTTCGTGAATCGCGCGGCGCTGCACCTCGCCAACGGGAAGACGTTCACAGTCGTCGCCGACGGCCTCGACGCCGCCCATCCCTACATCGGCTCCGTGACGCTCGACGGCAAGAAGCTCGACCGCACCTACATCACGCAGGACGAGATCGAGCGCGGGGGAGAGCTGCGGTTCAGGATGCAGGCGAAGCCGAACAAGAAGTGGGCGACGGGGAAGGACGCGCGACCGTATTCGATGACGCCGTACTGAGACGGGACGGCGGAGCCTCTTCCGGCTTCCTCGGCGTGGCCGCGCCTCACGGCCACGCCACCTCGCCGCTCCCCCGGGGTACGAGTTCTGCACCTCGAACGTCGCGGCAGCCCCACCCATCCCCGCCGGAGAGTCCGTGCTCCCGTCCCCCGATTCGACGCTCGACCCGGCCCTGAGGGCGACCCTCGCCCAACTCGCGGACGAAGGGTGGGATATCTGGAGCCGCTTCGACCGTGAGGTCCGCAGCCGCTTCTGGCACCCGTTCGTGCCCGCCGAATACGACCGCGTCCTGCTGGCGCTCACGGAGCTTCACCGCCCCGGCCTCCGATTCCTGGAGTGGGGCTCCGCCACGGGCGTCATCGCGATCATGGCCGATCTCCTGGGCTACGAGGCCTATGGCATCGAGCTGGATGCCGAGCTCGTCCACATCGCCGTCGACATGGCGAACCGCTACGCGTCGGGCGCGCGCTTCGTGGCCGGGAGCTTCCTGCCCGAGGGCTACGCGTGGCGTCCCGCGGACGGGGACGGACGGCTGGGCACGGTGGGTGAGGGCGCTTCCGGCTACCTGAAGCTCGGCCACCCGCTGGAGGACTTCGACCTCGTGTACGGCTATCCGTGGGACGGGGAGGACGCCGTCATGCGGGCCCTGATGCGCGCCCACGGCCGGCCCGACGCGGGGCTCATCCTGCCGCGCGTCTCGGGAGATATCCAGTTGCTCCGCGGTGACAGGGTCGAGCGGACGTGGTCGTTCGGATCTCTTTCCTCCCGGGAGACCACGAGCGACTGAGTGGCGCGAGCACGTCGGAGGAGCCGCCTCAGCGCACCATGGACTCGGGCATCCGCACCGCCACCACGCGCCCCTCGGCCGTGATCTTGCCCTCGGCCTCCACGGTGATGCGCGCCACGACCTTGCGGTTGCCCTTCGCCTCGCCCGCGTCCTCCACGATCCCGCGGACCGTCAATGTGGGGCCGAGCGGCGTGGGCGCGCGGAAGTCGACGTGCAGCGACGCGGTCACGTACCGGGGGGCGCTTGTGCCCTCCGGGACCGGATCCTCACCCAGGCGATACCCTGCGGCTCTCGCCGCCACCGCGGCGGCCGTCCCGGTCCCGTGGCAGTCGATGAGCGAGGCGACGAGTCCTCCGTAGACGTACCCGGGGATCGCCGTGTGGAACGGCTCGGGATTGAAATGGGCCACGGTCTCGTCGCCTTCCCAACGGCTCTTGAGCTGATGCCCGTGCTCGTTGAGCCGCCCGCACCCGTAGCAGTGGGCGACGTCGTCGGGGTACGCATCCTGGAATGCTGGGGGGAGGGGGCTCATGGGGACTCCGGAAGGCGGGACGAACCAGCGCGGTCGAATGGCTCGACCGAGATTCTCAGTGAGGGGTCCGGCAGCGACCTATTCCTCCTGCGACGGCGTGAAGCACTCGGCGTAGCCCAAGAGGGCGCGACCGGTGATGTGCACGACCCGCTCGGCGCCGCCGGACGGCGACGATCCGCCGCCTCTCAGCGAGAAGTACCCGAGGAGCGCGTGCCCGTCGCTCTCGACACGGACGCCGGCCGGAAGCAGGATCCGGATGTAGCCCATGAGGGAGCGTACGTCGATCCGGGTTACGCCCGGCTCGAAGGTCGCCCTCCGCATGTCGAGCTCCACGTAGCCCATCACGGCCTTCACGGACACCTTGCGCGGGACCAGGCCCGTGGGGGCGCTCTCGTGGCCGGACAGGACGGCCCGGATGCGGCGGGGCGCCGGGGCCAGGGACGAGCTGACCGGTTCGTCGGCCGCGACGGCACGCGCCTCGTGTCGACCGGACGCCGGAACCGGGAGCTTGGCCGTCAGCGCCTCGATCTCGGCGAGCGTCGTGGCCCGGTAGACGCGGTCGAGCCGCTCCTCCAGCTCCGCCTCCGTGAGGTGATCCTCGGCGTAGCCGCGCGTGAGTGCCTCGACCGCCCGCTCACGCGCAAACGGCGTGATCGCGCGTGTGGGAGCCGGCAGCGAATCGCCGGATTCGTTCATGGGACCCCTCCGTAGACGTCCCGGGGAGTCTAGCGCCCGGTGCCTCCTACCCTCAAGGTGCCCATTGGCCTCAACCCGCCTGCACGAGCTGGATGTCGAACGTGAGATCCTTTCCGGCCAACGGGTGATTGGCGTCGAGCACCACCTTGGCGTCGTTCGCTTCCACCACGGACACCTGGAATGTCTGGCCGTCGGGTGTGGACATCTGCAGGTGCTGACCCACCTCGGGCTCGAGCCCTTCGGGCAGGTCGCTCCGGCCTACCGGAATCAACAGGTCCTCACGGTGGTCTCCGTAAGCGTCGGGCGCCGCGATCGTCACGGTCTTCTCCTCGCCGACCGACATGCCGGTCACCGCCTCGTCGAAGCCGCGGATGACCTGGCCGGACCCCACCACGAACTCCAACGGATCCCGCCCCTCGGAAGAATCGAAGACGGTGCCATCCTCGAGACGGCCGGTGTAGTGGATGTGGACGGTGTCTCCTGGAGCTGCTGCAGCCATGATCCGCTCTCGTGTTCAGTGAAAAGGTACGTCGGCGGCGTGCTGCAACCCTCGAACGGATTCAATGGTCCGTCGAGCTGGATCACAGGACGAGGCATGCGCGCCGAGGAGCCTTCTGGTACAGTATGCGGACTACACCCGCTTCGTGTGCCGTCCTACACCAGGAATCGAACATCATGAGACGACTGCCCATCGCCCTCCTCATGTCGGCGCTCGGCCTCACCCTGCCGGCAGCGACCCCGGGGCTGAGCGCCCAGAGGGTCCCCGCCCACTATCCCCGCGCGAAGCGCGAGAGCGCGAGCTACATGATGGCGGGACACCGCGTGGCCGACCCCTACCACTGGATCGAGAACCGGAGTGCTCCCGACACCCGCGCGTGGATCGAGGCCGAGAACCGGTTCAAGGACTCGACCCTCACCGATCTCCCCGCGCTTCCCCGCGTCGAGAAGCGCTTCATGGAGCTCTACGACATCGAGGAGGTGCAGCCCCCCGAGTTCGTCGACGGCAGGCTCTACTACATGAAGCGCCTCCAGGGAGAGCAGCGCTTCAGCCTCTACGTCCGTGACGGCCTGCACGGCGAGGAGCATGTCCTCCTGGATCCGGCCACCTTCAGCGACGACTCCACCGTGACCCTGCACCTGAGGGGCGTCTGGGGCGACAACAAGTACCTGGTCTACGACATCCGGCAGGGAGGCGAGGACGAGACCACGACCCACATCCGCGACCTCGCGACCGGACGGGACCTGCCCGACAGCCTGCCGCGCGGCATCCACGACGAGTTCACGTTCGACTCGAACCTCACCGGCTACTACTACTCCATCGAGAACAAGCACGGGCCCGCGAAGGTCTACTACCACACGCTGGGAACGAGCTTCGACCGCGACGGCCTCGTCTTCCAGAGCGGGAGCCGCGAGGAGTACGCCAGCGTTCGCGAAGTCGACGGCGGACGCGCGCTTCTCGCCACGGACGACGACGGGTGGCTGCACACGGACATCTACCTCAAGGAGCGCGGCGACAGCACCTGGAGACCGATCGTCCAAGGCATCGATGCGCTCTTCCACCCGTACTGGGTAGACGGGAAGATCCTGGCGCTCACGTCCTGGCACGCGCCACACGGGCACCTCGTGGAGATCGACCCGGCACACCCCGACCCGAGCAACTGGAAGGTCATCCTGCCGGAGCGGAAGGACGTTCTGGACGGGATTTCGCTCGTCGCGGGAAAGCTCTTCGCCCGCTACCTGCACAACGCCTCGACGCGTATCGAGATCCACGACATGGACGGCACCTTCGTCCGGAACCTCGAGCTGCCCGACAAGCCGGCGAACGCCTCGTTGCCCTGGAGCGCGGGCGGCGATGAGGTCTTCTTCGACTTCCAGTCGTTCACGTACCCGTGGCGCATCTACCTGTACAACGTCGATACCACGGAGCGGAGCATCTGGCACCTCGACAAGCCGCCGATCGACACGAAGAAGTTCGTCGTCAAGGAGGAGTGGTGCGAGTCGGCGGACGCGACGCCGGTGCACATGTTCATCGTCTACAAGAAGGGGCTCGTCCTGAACGGGAACAATCCGACGCTGCTCGTCGGCTACGGCGGGTTCACGGCCGACTGGCTCCCGTCGTTCACGCGCAAGGACGCGCCATGGGTCCAGCAGGACGGGATCTACTGGCTGGAGCAGGGAGGCGGTGTCTTCGTGGTCGCGAACCTGCGGGGCGACGGGGAGTATGGCCGGCGCTGGCACCGCGGCGGCATGCGCGCCTTCAAGCAGAACGTCTTCAACGACTTCATCGCCGTCGCCCAGCACATCATCGACCGGGGCTACACCCGTCCCGCCAAGCTAGGCATCGAGGGAGCGTCGAACGGGGGGCTGCTCATGGGCGCTGCGCTCACCCAGCGACCCGACCTCTTCAAGGCGGTTCTGGCCGACCTGCCGGAGATGGACGTGATCGGCTTCCCGCGCTACGAGGGCGCCAACCCGCCCGCGCTTGCGGAGTACGGCGACGCCTCGATCCCGAAGGACTACGACTGGATCATCCGGTGGTCGCCGCTGCAGAACATCCACAAGGGCACCCCCTATCCGGCGGTCATGCTCTTCACCGGAGGGATGGACGACCGAGTGGAGCCGGCCGAGGGGATGAAGTTCGTCGCGAAGCTCCAGTGGGCCACCAGCTCCGACATCCGCAAGAGGCCGGTCATCATGGATTTCGACTGGCGCGTCGGCCACTCCCTGGGCGGGCGGCCGGTCCTCGACCGCATCCGGTTCATCGCGCACCAGTTCGCCTTCCTGGACTGGCAGTTGGGCGTGCCGGAGTCGGGACCCCGAAGCGCGTTGAAGGGTTCTGTTATGGACCCTCCCACGACATCATCGACTTCCATCCGACCTCACGGGCCAGGCATGCCATGATCGTCACCACCAAGGACCTCTTCGAGGTCGCGTACGGCCGCTTCGCCGTCGGCGCGTATAACATCAACAACATGGAGCAGGCGCTGGGTCTGTTCGAGGGAAACCAGCGGGCCGAGGCTCCGTTCATCATCCAGCTCTCCAAGGGCGCCCGCGAGTATGCCGGCGCGCGCATGATCGAGGCGATCATCCGGGCGGCCGGCGAGGCCTATCCGGATCTCATCTTCGCCGTGCACCTCGACCACGGCGACGAGGCGACGTGCATGGACGCGATCGCGTCGGGCTTCTACAGCGCGGTCATGATCGACGCGTCTCACGAGCCGTTCGAGGAGAACATCGCCATCACGAAGCGCGTGGTGGAGGCGGCGCACGCCAAAGGCATCAGCGTCGAGGCGGAGCTGGGCATGCTGGGCGGCGTGGAGGAGGACATCGCCGTCGACGAGAAGAACGCGATGCTGACCGACCCCGACGAGGCGAAGGAGTTCGTCGAGCGCACAGGTTGCGATTCCCTGGCTGTGGCGATCGGCACGAGCCACGGTGCGTACAAGTTCTCCGGAAGCCAGGGCCTCCACTTCGACCGCATGCGCGAGATCCAGGCGCGTCTGCCGAGGTTCCCGCTCGTCATGCACGGCTCCAGCTCCGTGCCGCAGGAGGAGGTCGAGCGCATCAACGCGGCCGGCGGCAAGCTCGGGGGCGCCAAAGGGGTCGACGCGAACCAGTTCGCTCAGGCGGCCACGCTCGGCGTCACCAAGGTGAACATCGACACCGACGGCCGGCTCGTGTGGACCCGGGTGCACCGCGAGTTCTTCCGCGACAAGCCGGAGGCCTTCGACTTCCGCAAGCCGGGCAAGGTGTTCGTCGAGGAGTACGCGAAGTTCATC
>CAZFIS010000121.1:0-11008 GCA_964519125.1 uncultured Gemmatimonadaceae bacterium
GCAGGCCCAGCGCGACGCCGACCGCGAGGCCAAGAAGATCATCGGGCTGGCGATCCAGCGTATGGCGGCCGAGCACACGGCCGAGACCACCGTGTCGGTCGTACAGCTTCCCTCCGACGAGATGAAGGGGCGCATCATCGGGCGGGAGGGCCGCAACATCCGGGCCTTCGAGCAAGCGACCGGAGTGGACGTGATCATCGACGACACGCCCGAGGCGGTCGTGCTGTCCGCGTTCGACCCCGTGCGTCGTGAGGCGGCCCGCATCGCCCTCGAGCGCCTGATCGAGGACGGGCGCATCCACCCGGGGCGCATCGAGGAAATGGCGGAGAAGGCCCGCGCGGACGTCGAGGCGAGCATGGTGGAGGCGGCGGAGGAGGTGCTCTACGAGCTCGGCATCCACAACGTGCACCCGGAGATCGTCAAGACACTGGGGCGCCTGCGGTTCCGGACCTCGTACGGGCAGAACCAGCTCCAGCACGCGAGGGAGGTGGCCCTGCTGGCCGGCAACATGGCGGCCGAGATGGGGCTCGACGTGCAGGGTGTCAAGCGCGCGGGGATCCTGCACGACGTGGGTAAGGGCCTGACGCACGAGCACGAGGGCACGCACGTCGAGCTGGGCTACCGCCTGTGCAAGAAGCACGACGAGTCCGAGCTCGTGCTGAACGCGATCCGCGCCCACCACGACGAGGAGCCCCATTTCTTCGCCGAGACCTTCCTGGTGTCCGCGGCGGACGCGATCAGCGGGTCCCGGCCGGGAGCACGGCGCGAGATGTTCGAGGGGTACGTGAAGCGCCTCGAGCGACTCGAGGAGATCGCGATGGAGCACCCGGGCGTGGAGCGGTGCTTCGCGATCCAGGCGGGGCGCGAGCTGCGCATCATGGTCGAGCCCGAGAAGGTGGACGACGGGCAGATGGCCCAGATCTCGGAGGCGGTGGCGCGGCGCATCGAAGGCGAGCTCCAGTATCCGGGGCAGATCAAGATCGTCGTGGTGCGCGAAACCCGGGCCGTGGACTTCGCCCGCTGAACCCGTTTCCCCGAAAACCCGTGAGTCGACATAGACCATGAGCGCCGAGATCATCTCCGGTCGGCAGATCGCCGACGAGATCCGCTCCGAGCTGAAGACCCGCATCGCCTCTCTCGCCGAGGAGCACGACGTCGTGCCCGGCCTCGCCACCGTGCTGGTGGGAGACAACCCGGGCTCACAGATGTACGTGGGCATGAAGAACAAGGCCGCCAAGGAGATGGGTATCCATTCGCGGCAGATCACCCTGTCGGCCGAGACGACCGAGGCGGAGCTGCTCGGCGTCGTGGCGGGTCTCAACGCGGACCCGTCCATCCACGGAATCCTCGTGCAGCTCCCCCTCCCGTCCCAGATCGACGAGGGGAAGGTCCTCGAGGCGATCCTTCCTTCGAAGGACGTCGACGGATTCCACCCGATCAACGTGGGCAGGCTCGCCACGGGTTCCGACGACATGTTCGCGCCGTGTACGCCGGCGGGCGTGGTGGAGATGCTGGTGCGCACGGGTCACGATCCGGCGGGCAAGCACGTCGTCGTGGTCGGACGCTCGAACATCGTGGGACGGCCTATGGCCTCCTTGCTTCTGCGCAAGGCGCCGGGTGGCAATGCCACGGTGACCGTGTGTCACTCGCGCACCCCCGATCTCGGAGCCGTGACGCGCCTCGCCGACATCCTGGTGGTCGCCATGGGCCGCCCCGAGTTGATCACCGCGGACATGGTGCGCCCCGGCGCCATCGTCATCGACGTCGGAAGTAACCGCGTGGACGACCCGAGCCGGGAGCGCGGATACCGCGTCTGCGGAGACGTGCTCTTCGACGAGGTCAAGGAGGTCGCGGGGGCCATCTCGCCCGTGCCCGGAGGCGTAGGTCCGATGACGATCACGATGCTCCTGGCCAACACCGTGACCTCGGCCGCCAGGACGGCCGGGGTGTCGTGAGGGCGTGAGCGCCCCGGAGCCGCGGGTCTGGACGGTCTCCCAGGTCAACCGGGCGGTCCGCACCCTCCTGGAAGGGAGCGTCGACGCTCTGTGGATCGGCGGCGAGGTCGGGAACTGGACCAGGGCACGCTCCGGCCACTGCTACTTCTCCCTGAAGGATGATCAGGCGCAGATACGGTGCGTCATGTGGCGTCAGGACGCCCAGGCGCTGCCCACCGATCCCGAGGAGGGCATGCGGGTGCGGGTGTTCGGCGCCCTGACGCTCTACGAGGCACGCGGAGAGTATCAGCTCGCGGTTCGGCGCCTGGAAGCCGAAGGAGCGGAGGGCCTGTGGCGACTCGCGTTCGAGAAGCTGCGGCGCAAGCTCGAGGAGGAGGGGCTCCTCGAGACGACACGGAAGCGCCCGCTGCCGCGCTATCCGTCGTGTGTGGGCGTGGTGACCTCCGCGACCGGTGCGGCCATCCACGACATTCTGACCGTGCTGCGCCGCCGGGCGCCGTGGGTGAAGGTGGTGGTGCGGGGCGCGCGCGTGCAGGGAGACGGGGCTTCTCTGGAGATCGCCCGCGCCCTCGAGGCGCTCGCGGCGAGCCGTCTATGCGACGTCATCATCGTGGGTCGGGGAGGAGGCTCCGTCGAGGATCTCTGGGCGTTCAACGAGGAGCCGGTCGCGCGCGCGATCGCGGCCTGCCCGGTGCCCGTGGTCTCCGCGGTGGGACACGAAACCGATGTTACGATCGCGGACCTGGTGGCGGACGTGCGCGCCCCCACGCCGTCGGCCGCCGCCGAGGCGGTGGCACCCGACGGTCGCGCCATGCTCGATCAACTCCGTGTCCTGCCCGAGCGGCTGGCGCGTGGCCTGAAGGGCACGGTGGAGCGGCGGCGGGACGTGGTGGCCGACCGCCGGGGCGCGCTGCGCCTCGCCCTGGAGGGCCGGATGAGCCCGTTCCGCCAGGCCGTGGACTTCGGCATGTCGCGCCTGGAGCGCGCGATGCGGCAGGTCGTGGGGCGGCGGCACCAGGACCTGGCCGCCCTGGGTGGAAGGCTGGAGGCGCTCTCGCCGCTCGCCACGCTCGAGCGGGGCTACGCGGTGGCGCGCACGTCGGAGGGGAGGCTGCTCCGGCGGGTGGTCGACTTTCCCGTGGGACTCCCCTTCCTGCTCCGGGTGGCGGATGGGAGCGTACGCTGCGAAGCTAAGGCACCACTGCAGGAATCCGACGAGCCCGTGAAGGAGCGTGGTGCGTGAGCGAGGACCCCGAAGTCACGGACGAGACCCCGAGCGAGCAGGCTCCGACACTCGAGGCGAGGCTGCGGCGGCTCGAGGAGATCCTGAGCCGTCTGGAGGCCGACGAGGTCGATCTCGAGCGCGCGCTGGAGCTGTTCGAGGAAGGGGTGCGCCACGTCCGGGAGGCGGAGCGGATCCTGGTCCGCACCGAGTTGCGGGTCGAGGAACTGCTCGGCGAGGGGCGCACGGGTCCGTTCGAGGAGGGCGAGGGTTGAGCCAAGAGGGCTCCTTCGATCTCGCCTCGTACCTGGCCTCCGAGCGGGGCCGCGTCGAGCTCGCGCTGGGCCGCGCCCTGTCCCGCTTCGGGTCGTGCCTGCCCCCGGACGTCTCCGGGGCTCTGGGCCACGGTGTCCTGGGCGGCGGGAAGCGACTCCGTCCGATCCTGTGCGTGACGGCCTACCGGGCCTGCGTCGGAGAGGATGAGCGGGCGCTCGGCGAGGGCTCGGAAGGGCTCTACGACTTCGCCTCCTCCATCGAGCTCATTCACGCATACTCGCTCATGCACGACGACCTTCCCTGCATGGACGACGCCGACTTGCGCAGGGGCAGGTCCACCACCCACCGGGAGTATGGCGAAGAGCTCACCATGCGGGCGGGGCTCGCCCTCATCCCGGCCGCCGCCCTGCAGGCGTGGGATGCGCTGGGATGCCTGGGGTGTCCGCGGGAGCGGGCCGTCGACGCGGTCGCGACGCTCCTGCGGGCGGCGGGTGCCGGCGGCATGGTCGGCGGACAGTGGCTCGACCTCGAGGGCGAAGCCCGGGCCTTGAGCGCCGAGGAGCTCGACGACCTCCACCAGCGCAAGACGGGCGCGCTGCTGACGGCGTCACTGGTCATGGGGGCGACGGCGGCCGGTGGCGACGAGCGGGTCACGGAGGCGCTCACGCGCTACGGTCGTGCCGTCGGGCTCGCCTTCCAGATCGTCGACGACATCCTCGACGCCACGCAGTCGGCCGAGGTGCTGGGAAAGAATCCGAGCGACGCGGCGCGCGGAAAGTCCACGTACGTGGGGCTCTATGGCCTGGACGGCGCCCGGGAGCACGCGAGGGCTCAGACGGCCGCAGCGTGCACCGCGCTGGCGGAGGTGGGCATCGAAGCAAGGGCGCTGGAGGCGCTCGCGCAATACGTGGTGGATCGACACCACTGAGCGCCCGTGGAGGGCGCTGCGCACCTCCGCTTCCGGGCGCGCGGGGCCTCGAGGGTGTTCGCGCCGCCAGGTCAGGATATCTTACACCGTCCGGAATTCGATCATAGGCAAGGAGTGGATCCGGTGTCGCTGCTGGATCGCGTTCGATATCCCGCGGATCTCCGCACCCTGAGTCGGGAGGAGCTCCACCGCCTCGTGGACGAAGTGCGCGAGCGTCACATCGACGTGGTCTCCCAGAAGGGAGGGCACTTCGGGGCGAGTCTCGGCGTGGCCGAGCTCACGGTGGCGCTGCACTACGTCTTCGACACCCCCCGCGACCAACTCGTCTGGGACACGGGCCACCAGGGCTACATCCACAAGATCCTGACGGGGCGCAACGACCGACTCCCCACGATCCGCGAGAAGGACGGCTTGGCGCCGTTCCTCCGGCGTGACGAGTCCGAGTACGATGCGTTCGGGGCGGGGCACGCGGCGACCTCGATCTCCGCCGGATGGGGCATCGCCACGGGCCGGGACCTCATGGGCGAGAAGTTCAAGGTCGTCTCGATCATCGGAGACGGCGCCATGGGCTGCGGGCTGGCGTACGAGGCGCTCAACAACGCCGGCCATACCAAGCGCGACTTCATTGTCGTGCTCAACGACAACGACATGTCGATCGCGCCTCCCGTCGGTGCCATGAACAAGTACCTCACCGGCATGATCACGAACCCGGCCTACAACAAGGTCCGGGGTCTGATCAAGGAGATCCTGCACCGGGCGCCGGCGAGCATCGGCGGCGCGATGGAGGAGGCCGCGGGCCGCCTGCAGGAGAGCGTCAAGCACCTCCTGACCCCGGGCCTCATCTTCGAGGAGCTCGGTGTTCGCTACGTCGGCCCGGTCGACGGGCACGACCTCGATGCGCTCATCGAGACACTGTCGCGGGTGAAAGGGATGGGCGGCCCGATCCTCGTCCACGTCCTCACGCAGAAGGGCAAGGGGTTCCCGCGCGCGGAGAACGATCCGTGGACGTGGCACGCGTCCGGACCGTTCGACAAGGTCACAGGGCTGGGCACCAAGAAGAGTGGAGGGCTGCCGCGCTACCAGAACGTCTTCGGGCGGGGCCTCGTGGAGCTGGCGGACGCCGATCCCCGGGTCGTCGCCATCACGGCGGCGATGCCGGACGGCACCAGCACCGATCTCTTCCTCAAGGCCCATCCCGACCGGTACTTCGACGTCGGCATCGCCGAGGGGCACGGCGTCACGTTCGCCGCGGGCCTGACCACCCGGGGGGTCCGGCCGGTGGTGGCGATCTACTCGACGTTCCTCCAGAGGGCGTTCGACAGCATCGTCCACGACGTCGCGCTGCAGGGTCTTCCGGTGGTGTTCGGAATGGACCGAGCGGGCATCGCCGGGGAGGACGGTCCCACGCATCACGGAACGCTGGACATCGCGTACATGCTCGCCGTGCCGGGCATGACGGTGACGGCGCCGAAGGACGGGGTGGAGATGCTCGCGCTGCTCCGCATGGCCGTGCGCCAGGACGAGGGGCCCTGGAGCATCCGTTGGCCGAGGGACGCCGTGCCCGCCGAGGTGCCCCCGATGGACGAGATCCCGGAGATCGAGCCCCACACCTGGGAGATCCTGCGCAACGGCGGCGACGCGGTCATCCTCGCGGTGGGCACGATGGTGCTGGCGGCCCTGGAAGCCGCCGATACCCTCGCCTCCGAGGGTGTCCGGTGCACGGTCGTCAACTGCCGGTTCCTCAAGCCCTACGACCGGGCGGTCTTCGAGGAGATGAGCCGGAGCCATCCCGTGATGCTCACCGTCGAGGAGGGGCAGATCTCGAACGGCTTCGGAGCCTTCCTCGCGCGCGAGGCCGACGGGCTCGCCCTGGAGCGGCGCCCGAGGATGGCCTCCATGGGCATTGCGGACCGATTCGTCGAACACGGCGCGCGCAAGATCCTCCTCCATGAGCTCGGCCTCGACGCGCAGGGCATCGCGGCCCGGGTCCGGGAACTCGTCGAACAGAAAGCCTCTGTGGAGACCCGGTGAGTCAGCCTCAGGGCCGGGAGACCATCTCGAGCCCCGTGCGCCGTGTCGGCGCGGTGCTCCGCAAGCGCAATCCGGAGCTTCCCGGCGTGGTCGCGCGCCTGGACACGTTCTGCCGTAGCCGCGGTGTGGATCTCCTCTTCGAGCAAAAGGATCTTGGGCTCGCGCCGCCCGGAGCCCTGACTCTGGACCTGGCCGTGGAGCCGCTCGATCTCGTTGTCGCGCTGGGTGGCGACGGGACCCTGCTCCGAGCGGTGCACCTGGTCGCGGGCCGCGACATTCCCGTGCTCGGCATCAACTTGGGCCAACTCGGGTTCCTGACCAGCACGGCCGAGGCCGACATGGAGATCGGCCTGGCGCAGGTTCTGGACGGGGAGGCCGAGACGGAGCGCAGGCAGACGCTGGCCGCCGACGTGGTGGGCCCCGAGGGGACGGCGAGGCTCTCGTACTTCGCGCTCAACGACTTCGTGGTCCACACGCGCGGCGCGGCTCAGGTCACCCCTCTGGAGCTCAGCGTGGGAGAGGGCGAGCTCCAGGAGGAGATCGGCAGCTTCTCGGCCGACGGCGTCATCCTGGCGAGCCCGACCGGTTCGACGGCGTATTCCCTCTCGGCGGGAGGGCCGATCATCGTGCCCGCGATGGACTGCATCGTGGTGACGGCCATCTGTCCCCATTCGCTCACGGTCCGACCTCTCGTGGTGCCGGCCGGAGCCCCGATCACCGTCCGGTCGCTCGACCCCGAGCACGAGCTCCATCTCACGGTCGACGGTCAGGCGGCCCACAAGATCGAGCCCGGAGAGATCGTGCACGTGTACCGGGGCGAGCACGACGTTCCGCTCGTGCATCTGAAGGGTCAGACCTTCTTCCGCACGATGCGCCGCAAGCTCAACTGGGCCGCACGGCCTCCGGAGCGCGCCTGAGCGCTCCGGTACCGCGCCCTCTCGACCATTGAGGACGCCCGGCCAAGCGCTCTACCTTGTCTCATCATGCTCGTCGAACTCCGCATCCGCGATTACGCCGTCCTCGAGGACATCGGCCTGACCCTGGGGCCGGGGCTCAACGTCCTCACGGGAGAGACCGGCGCGGGCAAGTCGATCATCGTGGGAGCGCTGTCCCTGCTGCTGGGGGAGCGGGCCTCGTCGTCGGTGGTCCGGGCCGGCGCGGAGCGGGCGACCGTGGAGGGTGTGTTCGACATCTCGGCCGTTCCATCCCTCGAGGGGCGCTTGGAAGAGCTGGGGTTCCGGACGGAGGAAGGCCTCCTCATCCTGCGCCGGGAGGTGGCGGCAGAGGGTCGGAACCGCGCCTGGGTCAACGGCTCTCCGGCCACGGCCGGGGTGGTCGGCGAGCTCGGCAACGCGCTCGTCGACATCCATGGTCAGCACGAGCACCAAACGCTGCTGCGCGCCGTGGAGCAGCGCGCGATCCTCGACGCGTACGCAGCGGCCGAGGATCGCGTGGAGGCCGTACGTGCCCTGTATGAGCAGCTCCGGGAGCTCGATCAGGAGCGCGAGAACCGGGAGGAGCGGGTGCGGGAGCTCGAGACCCGTGCGGACTTCCTGCGCTTCCAGCTCGAGGAGATCGACGGGGCCAAGCTCAGCGAAGGGGAGGACGAGAGCCTGGAGGCGGAGGCACGCCGCCGCGAGCACTCCGAAGAGCTCGTGGAGGGTGCGGGTGCCGCCTACGAGCTTCTCTACGCCGGAGAGGGATCGGTGGCCGACAGGATCGCGGAGGCGAGGAGCTCGCTCGCTCGGCTCGCCCGCTTCGATCCCGAGCCGCTCGAGGAGGCCTCACGCCTGCTCGATGACGGCTTCCATGCGGTCAACGAGGTGGGTCGCCGGCTGGGCGACTACGCCAACTCGGTCGAGCACGAGCCCGCCCGCCTGGAAGAGGTGCGGAGCCGCCTGGACCGGATCTTCCGGCTGAAGCGCAAGTATGGCCCGGAGCTCGCGGACGTGCTCGAGACCGGTCGGCGCGTGCGCGCGGAGCTCGCTGAGCTCGACGCCGCCGATCACGACCTGGACACGCTGAAGGAGCGGAGCGCGAAGACCGAGGAGGAGCTTCAGGCGGCGGCCGCGGCGCTGACCGGCGTGCGGCAGGAAGCGGCGGAGCGTCTCTCGGCGGCGGTGACGGAGCTCCTCCCGGACCTGGGGCTTCCGGGGGCCACCTTCGAGGTCCGCCTGCGCCCGCAGGAGCGCGTGGGCGCGCAGGGAGCGGAGGGCGTGGAGTTCCTGGTGGCGCCCAACGCCGGATTCGATCCGATGAGCCTCGCGCGCATCGCGAGCGGTGGGGAGCTGTCGCGGATCATGCTGGCGCTCAAGTCCATCCTGGCCGATGTCGATCGTCTTCCCGTGCTCGTCTTCGACGAGATCGACGCGGGCATCGGAGGCCTGGTGGCGTCGGCGGTGGCGGAGACGCTGGGGGAGGTGGCCGGCCGCCACCAGGTGTTCGTGGTCACGCACCTGGCGCAGATCGCGGTGCGGGCGCGCGGCCATTACCTGGTGGAGAAGGAGACCTCGGCAGATCGGACATCCACTCGGGTGCATGCGCTCGAAGGCGATGCACGCGTCGAGGAGATCGCCCGGATGCTGGGGGGAGATCCCGAATCCGCCACCTCGCGGGAGCACGCGCGGGAGTTGCTGGACACGGCGTAGTCGGGACAGCCGGCGGAGCGCCCGAGCGCGCGATCGCTCCGGTCCCTCAGGACCCTCCCCACATGCGGCGGAAGATGCGTAGCGCGATCTGGAAGCTGCTCACCTTCGGCGTCCGACCCCCGCTGCCACCCACGGTCTGTACGAAGCGCGCGTCGAGCTCGGCCGGGAGCACGCCGTGCGCGCCTCGCGCCCCGTTGAGGGACGAGTACGTGAGACCGAAGCCCATCCGCTCGAATGTCATCGCCGTCTCGCTGTCCAGAACGGAGACGTCGAGCGGGGTCGCACCCGGGGCGGCGGGCAGCGCCTGATAGGTGTCTGAGCCCTTGCTGTAGTAGTCGTAGTCGAACGTGAGCGAGAAGCCCTCGGTCAGGTACCAACGCGGGGAGACCTGGAGGTAGAGGTACGAGCCGGGAGACCACTGTACCGGCTGGAGCGAGGACAACGGCGCGAGGATCTGTCCCGGAGCGGTCACCCTGCGCAGCTGCACGACGCTCCGCTGAACGCCGTACTTGGCGGTCGAGCGGATGCCGATGTGGCGACCGACGCGGAGCGCTCCGTAGAGACTCCCCTCGAAGTCGGTCTGACCGTCGCCGCTGCCCACGTCGAAGAAGACGTTCGGGTTGGCCGGATGGCCGGTGCCCAGGCGCATGAGCCCGCTGCCGGCCACGTCCCAGGAGAGACGAGGCGCGGCGGCCCCGGAGTCACGAACCTCGCCGTGGAGGAGGCGGACGGCCGCGGAGAGCTCCACGTCCCCGACCTGCCAGAGGCCGTCCACGGTCTCCAGGGGCGCAGCCTGGATGCCTGCGCCAGGATTGCCCGGAAGCTGGGCGAAGGTGGCGGTGTCCACGTCGTTGGACGCGAAGACGAACGGAGCCTGGACGGGGGAGAGGCCGGCCCCGCTGAGATCCTGGTTCAGGGAGGCGAGGGCATGCGTGAGGGCGGTCGCCGCCGGCGAGCCCGCGATCGGGAAGAACGGGGAGGCGTAGTAAGCGCTCTGGGTCCGGCTCGAGAACGCGCTCACGCGCTGAGCCAGGGACGTCGCGCTCGAGCAGGTCGAGCTCCCCGGGCCGGCGTCGCAGGCACTGGTGGCATAGGACCGAGCCGCCGTGGCCGCGTCATCGAGCTGGGTCAGAAGGGTCGGGACACCAGTGTTGCCCTTGGCCGCCGGACTCATGCCGACGTTGCTCTGGAGCGTATCGGGCCGGTAGGCGACATCGATAGGTACCCGCGCCCGCACCATGGGGACCATGATGCCGAGAGTCAGCCAATCGAAGACGCCCAGGCGGGCTTCGAAGTCGAGGCGGTCCACTCCCTTCGCGACATGGGCGGACACCGGTCCGAGGATCGCGGGGAAGCCCGTCGGAGAGCCCGTGAGCGCGCTCAGGTCCTGCTGGAGCGTCGTGACGCCCGGGAAGAGGGACGCGGCGTTGTTGGCGGTGAGGTCGGCGCCGAGCGGCTCGATCCCGTTCGGACCGTACCGGGAATCCCAGGTGCTGTGGTTGGGGATGAGACCGAGGCTCAACATCCCCCCGGGCACGATCGGATCGACGAGGGATTGCGCCTCGAGGGGCACCGAGCAGGGCCCTCCGGCCACCAGCCCGATCAGGACGACCGCGACTCCGACGTACGCGGCCGACCGGGCGTGGGCGGCTGGGGTCGCCGAAGCTCGGCGATGTCGGACTGGAGGCATGTTCGCGGCTCGGATCGAGGGGATTCCAGGGTAGAGCATGGGCCTCACGGCGCGGACCCACGAAGGGCCGCTGAGGCGCAAAACATAAGGGGAACCGGGGTCCGGAGAAACTCGCCCGGAGAGGTCCCAGGCTGTCTTGACCCCCCATAAACATCTGCCTAGTTTCGTATCCCATTCTTATGTGCGGGAATAGCTCAGTTGGTAGAGCACAACCTTGCCAAGGTTGGGGTCGCCGGTTCGAGTCCGGTTTCCCGCTCT
>CAZFIS010000122.1:0-10981 GCA_964519125.1 uncultured Gemmatimonadaceae bacterium
CGCCGTTCTCGTGCAGCGCCATGGCGAGGTTCAGCGCGGTCTGGCCGCCCATCGTGGCCAGGAGCGCGTCCGGCTTCTCCCGCTCGATCACCTTCTCCACCCACTCGGGCGTCAGGGGCTCGATGTAGGTCCGATCCGCGAGGTCCGGATCGGTCATGATCGTGGCGGGATTGGAGTTCACCAGGATGACGCGGTAGCCCTCTTCCTTCAGGGCCCGCACGGCCTGGGTTCCGGAGTAGTCGAACTCGCACGCTTGCCCGATGACGATGGGGCCCGAGCCGAGGATGAGGATGCTCTCGAGGTCGTTGCGTCGTGGCAAGAGTCTGGACAGTCTCGGATCAGGAACCTAAAGAAAGCCCCCTGCGGCCCGATTCAGCCCGGGTCCGGGGGGTCCTCCCATCGAAGTTCTCAAATGGTCGCGCAGTCGGCGAACCTTGGCAAGCGGCCGGAGCGGGCGGTGCGGCGCTCGCGAGCGTCCCGGCCGGAGGGATGCTCAGCCCTCCCGGGCCTTGCTCGATTCCTTCCGCATCGCCGTGGTCAACGCCAGGGTGAGGCCACCCCAGACGAAGATCATGATGACGATCATCGTGATCCAGGTCGCTATGGTCATGTCCGTTCCGATCGAGTGGGAGGAACGCGGGATCCGGTCCCGCGGCCGGACCAACTTGGGGGACGGGCAGCGGGGGAGCAAGCGCGTCGGCGTCCACGCTCAACGCGACACCCTGATCTGGAGACCGGCGCCGGACATCGTCCGGTTCTGACCGTCCACGGCGTCGATGACGGAGAGCGCGGGCTCCGTGGCACCGACGTCCAGGACCTTGATGCCGAAATGCAGGTCGCCCCCGACGGGGCTCACGACGATGACCCGGTAGACGAGCTCGGTCGGAGACCCGGTCACGGGTCCGACCGGCGCGCTGTAGACCTTCGTCCCGCCCGTGCCCACGAAGCCCTGGATGCCGCTGCCCGAGGCCTCGAGCACGACGGCACCCAGGGTGCCGCCCGAGACCGACACGGAGAGCGTGCCCGGGCCCTTCGGCCCGGTGTCGCAGGCGCCCAGCGCGACGACCGCGGCGACCGCGATCGCCTTCCACGTCGTGCGCCTCATCTCGAGCCTCCCTGTGCGGTGGTGGGAAGGTCGGGATTGTCGAGCACCCACGCCCGGAAGTCGCCCAGGTCGTACACGCCGTTCTGGTTGCCCTGATGGTCGAGGAACGTCTTCTCCAGATCGGTCAGGGTCTGGGTCGTCTTCAGGAACGGCGACGCGATCTGGTCCACCGAGAAGAGGGGCTTGGTGACCGTCACCGTGACGAGCCCCACCGCGGAGAGCCCCCGCGCGTCGACGGCGCTCACCTTCAGCGGGAACGTTCCGAGATCGAGCGCCCCTCCCGAGAACGTCCCGTCCGAGTCCAGCGTGAGGCCGGCCGGCAGCGTCCCGTCCACGAGCTTCCAGACCACCGGAGCGGTCCCGTTGTCGACGCGCAGCTGAACGGACGCGGGCGGTGCCGCGGCCTGGATCTCGTAGGTGGACGTCGGAACCGCGTAGATCAGCTTGAACACGGCCCCCGCCTGTGTGGGCGCGGCCACCGTGATGTGGGCCGGGTTGCCCTGACCGCCCAGGGCGCCGGTCCACTGGACGAACGAGAACCCCGTGTTCGCCACGGCCGTCACCTGCGCGTCGGTGCCCGGAGCGAACCAGAGATCGTCCGAGGGCGGATCGCTCGTGAAGTGGCCCGGGCTCACCCCGTTCAAACCCCCGGTGGACTCGACCGCGAGGTGCACCTGCTTCCCCGCGTATTCGGCCACGAACGTGGAGTCCACCAGAGGCATCGGAAGCGCCCGGATGCGCGGCGCGCTCGGATCGTCCTTCCACCCTACGAACGGCTCGCGGACCCCGGGGGAGATCGTGTCGCCGCCCGCAGCCTCGAGCCTCTGGATGACGAACGGGGCGGCCCGGAACGTCTGGTCGTTGCCCGTCACGGGAGCCCCGTTGACCGTGAGCAGGCCCCCGTTGCCGTTGTCTCCCTCGGTGCGCACCGTGATCGACGTGAAGCGCGTCAGCAGGTGGAACTGCACGTTCGTGCCCGCACGGGTGATGTCGAGCACCGTCACGCCCGTCGGCGTGCCCAGGTGCGAGATCGAAGCCGGGTTCGAGGATGCGTGGAAGACCCGATTGACCTGCGTCCCGTTCACGTACGGGAACGGATCGCCCGCGTCACCCCGATTTCCCCCGGGCCTCGTGAGGTCGCTGTTCCCGTCGGCCTCCCGGACCCAGACGCCGAGGTGGCTGCCGCCATTCACGTCGTTGGCCGCCCAGTGGCTCGCGATCCAGGACGGATCGATCTGCCAGATCAGGAGCCCCTGGCCGGGAATGCGCCCGTCGAAGCCCAGCCGCTCGCGGTTTTCCAGCAGGTAGTAGTCCCCCGAGCCGTCTCCCGCATCGGCTCGGTACACCTTGTGGCTCGTCTCGACCGGCGGGAGCTGCAGGGTGCCCACGTCGGTGCCGCTGGGTAGGGGCGCAACGTCCACCCAGCCCAACATCGACTTGCTCCAGGCGCCCATTTGGCACGGCTGCGAGGGCGTGGCGTTGTCGCATCCCCAGGCGCCGGTCGCCATGAGGTCCCAGTCTCCGTCGCCCTGATCACCCCCCGCCCCGGTGTCGTAGAGGTCGGGCAGCCCGAACGCGTGGCCGGTCTCGTGCGTGAAGACGCCGATCGGATTCAGGGCCCGGCCGTTGCAGCCGTAGATCGGCTGGATGAAGTAGTCGTCGATCTTGATGAACCCGCCGTTGGCCGACGGCGTGGTCGTCGTGAAATAACGCCCCGTGGCGTCGCTCAGGCTCCACTTGTGCGACCAGATGCGGTCTTTCGTGTCGGCACCGCCGCACTCGGCCCCGGACGTCGGGTGGAGGACTGCCAGCGCGTCGACGAACCCGTCGTCATCGCCGGAGTTGGGAATGCCGTCCGGCCCGTCGTTGTCGTACTTCCCCCAATCGACGCCCTGGATCTTGGAGAGGAGATTCATGATGAAGGCGGGGGTCGAGCTCCCGCCCAGGCCGGAATCACCACCCGTCGCCGAGGCCTGGCTCGAATCGGACCGGATCCATCCCATCACGTCGCCGGTGAGGGTCACCTTCCCCCCCGAGACCTCGCTGTAGTACGCGGTGACGGTGCCGGGGCCGCTGCCGAAGTACGCCGTCTCGACCGTGTCCGCGCCATAGGGAGGTTGGCCCTGCGTGTCGCTGAACAACCCGAGGACGACCGGAATGCGGAAGGTGCCCTGCACGGGCCCTTCGCGGGGGCCCAGCACCTTCATGAGGTCGGATACGTGGCCTCCGACGCCCGCCGCGTCGGCGTACGCCCGCATGAACGAGAGCGTACGCCCCGCGCGCCCCCGTTTGAACTGGAACGCGCCCGGATGGCTGGCCAGCGTGCGGTAGTAGCCCTGGGGCACCGGCGTCCCGTAATGCCGCGCCAACATCTCCACGTCCTGACCGCGGGCCGCGATCGGGACCGCGGCGAGCAGCGCGAGAGCGAGGAGCGGAGTGGAGCGACGCACGTGGGGACCCTCCGAGGCAGATGAATTCTGGTCGATACACGACCGGAGAAATCCGGGTTCCTGGCCCGGCCCTCCGTGCGATCCGCTCCCCCGTCGGCTCGACCCCGCGCGCTACCCCGCCAGATCGACCGCGCGCACCCCCAGCTCGGCTGCGATGGAGCGCATCCCTTCGATGACGTTTCCGATGTGCTCGTTACGCTCTACGCCGAGCATCTCGATTCCTTTCTCGACATCCTCACGGCTGACGCCCGCCGCGAAGGTCTTGTCCTTGAGCTTCTTCACGACCGACTTCGGCTTCAGGTCGTCGATGCCGTTCGGCCGAACCAGACACGCGGCGTAGACCAGCCCGGAGAGCTCGTCGCAGGCGAAGAGAACGCGGTCCAGGTCTGTCTCGGGTTCCACGCCGGTGAAGTCCGAGCGGTGTGCGAGAATCGCGTGGACGACCTCCTCGGGATAGCCCAGATCCCGCAAGCGCTCGACCGCCGCCAGAGGATGGCGCTCCGGCACTTTCTCCCAGTCCAGATCGTGGAGAAGGCCGGCGAGGGCCCACAGGTCCTCGTCCGCGCCCCGCAGGCGCGCGTAGTGACGCACCGCCGCTTCGACCGCGTACATGTGCTTGCGAAGGGCCTCGTTGTCGACCCACTCCTCCAGCAGCGCCACCGCCTGGCTGCGATCCGGCATCGTTTCCCGTCCTCGTGGTTTTGGTTGCTCGTCCGGTACAGAACGTCCGACTCATAGCGCGGCCGCGCCGCGCGCGCCACCGTCCTCTCACACGCGCGACGACGGGCACAGGTGCGAGACGACGCACGCCTCGCAGCGCGGCTTGCGCGCGTCGCAGACCCTGCGGCCGTGCCAGATGAGCAGGTGCGAGAGCAGCGTCCACCGCTCTCGTGGAAAGAGATCCATAAGGTCCCGCTCGATCTTCTCCGGCGTCTCCTCGTCGGAGAACGCCAGGCGGCCGGCCAGGCGCTTCACGTGGGTGTCGACGACCACGCCCTCGTCCACGCCGAACGCATTGCCCAGGATCACGTTGGCCGTCTTGCGACCCACGCCGGGCAGCGCAGACAGAGCCTCCATCGTGCGGGGCACCTCACCGTCGTGTTCCCCGACCACCCCGCGCGCGAACCCGATGATGTTCTTCGCCTTGTTCCTGAAGAAGCCCGTGGAGCGCACGATCTCCTCCACGTCCTCCTGGCGCGCTCCGGCCAACGAGCCGGCGTCGGGATAGCGCCGGAAGAGCTCGGGCGTGACCATGTTGACGCGCTCGTCCGTCGTCTGCGCCGACAGGATCGTCGCCACCCCGAGCTGGAACGGATCGGTGAAGTCCAGCTCGCAGCGCGCCTGAGGGTACTCCTCCGCGAGAAGGTCGAAGACCTCCGCGGAGCGCTGGCTACGCGCCTTCTTCGATTCTCTGGCCATGCTCGGTGTCCCTCAGGGTGATTCTCCGGTACGGCAGCCGCGAAGCCGGCGGCCCGTCGGCGGGCGGGTCTCCGGGACGTCCTTCCACGCTCGCCCCGGGCACCCGGTGAAGGTAGGCCATGAGGCGTGCCGTCAGCTTGAAGAGCTCCCCCGCGGTCTCGATGGAGTGGAGTTCCTCGAGCTCTCCGCCGGGAAGCGTGGTCGCGAAGTCCCGCCCCTCGGCCCGGATGCGCGCATCCAGCCACGTCCCCGCGTCGCTCCACGGGGCGTCGGGCGCGGGCGCGACGACGAGGCCCGGCCGGTCGCGACGCACGCCCATCGCGAGCAGCAGATGCAGGACGCCGTCCGGGGATCGCGTCCAGAAGAAGCCGTCCACCGATTCCGGTCCGTCCCGCCCCCCGGACAGCCACACGAGGTGCTGGGGAAGCTGAGCGTAGCCCGCCTCCGAAGGGAGCGTCGGCGCTCCGGCGCCCGCCGTGTCCTCGACGAGGTGACGCACCAGCTCGGCCTCGAGCAGCAGCACCGGGCGCCCCGCGCGCACGAAGTGGAACGCGTGATAGGCCAGCATGCCGAAGGGGTAGACCGCCTCGGAGCCCGTCCCCTTGCCGCGCAGATCCTCCAGCGCGGCACCCACGGCCCTGGAGGCGAGGAAGGTCCGGACGTCGCCCGCCGCCTCTGCCCCGTCGAGCTCGGCCCGGACGGAGTCGACCAGCCGCTCGGCGCCGTCGGGAAAGGCGATCTCGAAGGGCGTGAGGCGGGCGTAGGCGTCGTGAACGGGCATGCCTGACCTACCCCACCGGGCCTTCCGGTTCCGCCGTGGCCTCGGACTCGAGGATCACGGGCCGGTAGGTCCCACCCAACCGCTTCACGTCCTTCCACCAGCTCCGCCGGCGCACGAGGACAAGCTCGATCGAGGCCGCTCCCGTCTCCACGCCCTCGATCCGCACGAAGTGCAGGTCACCGAGCCCGTCGGGCCTCGGAATCCGGTAGCGCACGCCGTGCCACTCGAAGCCGATCCATTCCTCGACCTCGAACGCGTCGGCGTGCCAGACCTGCTCGAGGTAGAAGCTCTGCTCGACCTGGAACACGCCTCGGGCCACCTCCTCGCCGTGCTGGTAGTACCAGGGATCGAAGTCGAGCCCGTCGTCGCGCTTGAACGTCTCCTCGACGGCGTAATCCACGCCCTCCAGGGCATCCTCGCGGGCGAGCGACTCCAGGTGGTGGCGCAGCTCGTGGGTGAGCGTCTCCCACAGCTCCTCTTCCCAATCGAAGTCCTCGTCGAGCTCGGCCAAGCTCCGGAAGGAGCCCCAGTACAGCACGATGCGCGAGCGCGTCGTCTCGGGCCCGCTCCAGCTCGACGGATACGACTCCGTCAGACAATGGCCGAGGGTGTACACGTCGCGCTGCGCCGGGTCGGGAAGCGCCTCGCGGCTCACCACGAGTCCGTCGATCCCTTCCCGGTACTCGGGGGGGACGGAGTCGAACGCCTCGCGCGCGGCCCGCTCGAACTCCTTGAACCTCAGAGGCTCCTCCCGACCGGCGACGCCCGGCGGCTACGGCCCCGCGGTCACGACCCGGGGCTTTCCTCCAGATCGGTATGGGCCCGCATCGTGCGCACCATCCAGCCGTTGGCCAGCAGCAGGACCACGAGGACGACGGCCCATTGGATCAGCAGGGTGCCCACGTTGTCGGCGCTGAAGAGGCTCCACGTGGCCTTGAAGCCCTTCGCGCTCCCCGCCTGCCACGCGCTGCCGATCAGCCAGACCATGAGGACGACGGCCTCGACCACGATGAACCGCATGGCCCAGTCCCACCAGGCGCCGATACGGATGTCGGAGCCTTCCTGGTTGATGAACGTCTCACGCCACTTGGTCACGCCGTAGCGGAGCACCGCGACCGCGAAGAAGAGCCCCGAGAGCATCAGCCCCACGCCCCACACCCAGTCCTGGTTGTGGAGGACGTTCAGATTGAGCGCCGACGGCACGCCGAGCAGGAAGCCGACGGTGCCGACCAGCGCGATCGCGCGGCTGCGGGTCAGCCCGAGGTCCATGACGATGCGGGACGCGAGCTCGATCATCGCGACGAGGCTCGTCCAGGCCGCGAACAGGAGCGCCAGGAAGAAGAGCGCCTGGAAGAAGCGCCCGCCCGGGATCTGCGCGAAGAGCTGTGGGATCCAGATGAAGGTCAGACCCTCGTTGCCCGCGCCGACGATCTGGCTGGCGGCGTGGGGCATGACGGAGAAGATCGTGCACAACACCGTGATCCCGGCGAGGAGCGACACCGAGTTGTTGCCGAACCCGATGACGAAGGCGTTGAGCGCCGTGTCCTCGTTCTGCCGCATGTAGATCGCGTACGTCAGCACCAGCCCCCATCCGGCACCGGTGTCCCAGGCGTTCTGCGTGAGCGCCTGGAGCCAGATGTGGTAGTCCTTGAGCGCGCTCAGCTTGGGCGTGAAGAGGAACGCCAGACCCTTCTCCGCCCCGGGCAGCGTCACCGCCTTGATGGCCAGGATGACGACCAGGATGATGAGGCTGGGCATGAGGATCTTGGCCGCCTTCTCGATCCCCTTGACCCCCCGGGAGACGACCCACACGCCCAGCACCATGGCCACGAAGTGGGTCAGCAGCGCCGTGGAGGAAGAGTTGTACGCGTTCCAGAACGCACCCGGATGCGCCTCGGGCACGGAGCCGGTGAGGGTCCCGATGAAGAACCGGATCGTCCACCCCATCACGACGCTGTAGTAGAACATGATGGCGGTGGCCACGAAGGCGACCCACGCACCCATCCACGCGAACTTGGGACCCATGGTCTTGATGAACGCGCCGATCGCTCCCTGACGCGTGCCCTTCCCCATCGCGAACTCGAGGATGAGGAGCGGCACGGACCACGCGAGCAGGAAGACGGCCCACGCCACGAGGAAGGGACCGCCCCCGTTCGTCGCCGCGATGCGCGGGAAGCGCCAGATGTTGCCCGTTCCAACGGCCATGCCGAGCATGGCCAGGAGCATCCCCCACCGTGAGCTGAAGACCTCGGACTTGGACGCCACCGATCAACCTCCGTGAGACCCTGGTCGAAAATGAGCAGCGGCCGACCCCCCGGGGAGTCGGCCGCCGCCTAGTATATCGGGCGACCTCGCCCGAAGCGAGGAATTCGTTCAACCGGCCCCGATGAACTCCCGGTGCAGGCGTCGCACGACGTCGGGGGCGTCTTCCTCGCGCACGACGAATGTGATGTTGATCTCCGACGAGCCCTGCGAGATCATCTCCACGTTGGCCGGCTCGACGGTGCGGAATACGCGCGCCGCCACGCCGCGCGTCGTGCGCAGCCCGATGCCGATGACGCTGACGATCGCACGGCCCTCGTCGACGTGGACGGTGCCGAGGCCCGAGAGGTCCTCCAGTACCCGCGGGAGGCGCTCCTCGTCGTCGATCGTAACCGACACGCTCACCTCACTGCTCGCAAGCACGTCCACTGACACCTCGTGGCGCTCGAACACCTCGAACAGCTGCCTGAGGAAGCCCCACATGCCGAACATCCGTGGAGCGCGCACGTTGATGACGATCACCCCCCGCTTCCAGGCGATCGAGCGGACCGGAGAGTCCCCGGGACGCTCCAGCTCCCGGCCGCTCGTGATCGTCGTGCCGGGAAGATCCGGGTCGCGCGCATTGAGGACCACGAGCGGGATCCCCCGCTCGGCGAGCGGCGTCTGGGTCGCGGGATGGAGGACCCTCGCGCCGAACGTGGCGAGTTCGGCCACCTCGTCGTAGGTGGCCACGCGTAGCGTGCGCGCGTCGGGAACGATGCGCGGATCGGCCGTCATGACGCCGTCCACGTCGGTCCAGATCTCGACCCGCTCCGCATCCATCGCAGCACCCAGGAGCGAGGCGGTGAAATCCGAGCCTCCCCGCCCCAGGGTGGTGGGCCGACCGTCGGAGCTGCTCCCGATGAAGCCCTGGGTGACGGGCACCCGTCCATCGTCGAGCAGGGGGCCGAGGCGGACCTGAGCGAGCTCTCGGATGCGCTCCTGCTTCGGGACCGCGCGCCCGAAGCGGTCGTCCGTGGCCATGACGTCGCGTGCGTCGACCCAGGCGCTGGCGATGCCGGCCCGCCCGAGCGCCGCGACCGTCAGCCAGGAGCTCCACAACTCGCCGACGCCGGTGAGCCGATCGGTCTCGGCGGGAGAGAGCTTCACGCCCGTACGGTCCGACAGCTCGGCGACGAGCCGTGCGGCCTCGCCGCGGATCTCCTGCACGGCGTCGCCGGGCAAGCCCAGCGCTGCGGCCACCTCCGCGTGGCGCTCGACGAGCGCCGCCACGGCCCGCTCCAGAGCCCCGACCTCGCTCCGAGCGGCCGGAGCCACCAGTCCCACCAGCGTGTTCGTCACACCCGCCAGCGCGGAGACGACGACCACGGGATGCTCGGCGAGCCGCCGAGCCACGATGGACGAGAGCCTTCGCAGGGCATCCGCATCCTGCACGGACGTCCCGCCGAACTTCATGACGATCATCGAGTCTGTCCCCCGCCCCTCACTCCGCCAGTCGGTCGCGGATCCAGGCCACCACACCCTCCGCCGGCACCCGCAGCTGCTCGAGCGTGTCACGGTCGCGGATCGTGACCGTCCCGTCCTCGTTCGTCTGGCCGTCGACGGTGAGGCACCATGGCGTGCCGGCCTCGTCCTGGCGTCGGTACCGCCGTCCGATCGATCCCGCCGCGTCGTAGAAGGAGGGAATGGCCGCGGCCCGCAGGTCCGCATGCAGCTTATGAGCGATCTCCGGGAGTCCGTCCTTCTTCACGAGCGGGAAGACGGCCGCCTTGAGCGGCGCGACCCGTGGGTGCAAGGCGAGCAGGACGCGCGCCTCGCCCTCGACCTCCTCCTCGCGGTAGGCATCGGCCAGCAGGACGAGGACGGTTCGATCCACACCCATCGACGTCTCGATGACGTAGGGCACGAAGCGCTCGTTCGAGGCCGGATCGATGTACTCGAGCCGCTTGCCCGAGTACTCCTGGTGGCGAGAGAGGTCGAAGTCGGTGCGGTTGTGGATCCCCTCGAACTCCTTCCATCCGAAGGGGAACCTGTACTCGATGTCGAACGCCTTCTTGGCGTAGTGGGCCAGCTCGTCGTCCGTGTGCTGGTGGAAGCGCAGGTTCTCCTCCCTGATTCCCAGCCCCACGTGCCACGCCATGCGGTCGGCCTTCCAGCGCTCGAAGGCTTCCTCGTCCTCGCCCGGCTTGACGAAGAACTGCATCTCCGCCTGCTCGAACTCGCGCGTGCGGAAGATGAAGTTGCCCGGCGTGATCTCGTTGCGGAACGCTTTGCCGATCTGGGCGATGCCGAACGGGACCTTCTGGCGCGCCGTGCCCTGGACGTTGAGGAAGTTCACGTAGATGCCCTGCGCCGTCTCGGGCCGGATGTAGATGACCGAGGCGTCGTCCTCGACAGGACCCATGAACGTGCGAAACATCAGATTGAACATGCGCGGCTCGCCGAACGCGCCTCGCGTACCGCATGTCGGGCACTGTCCGCCCTCCACCTCGGGGAGGTCGGCGCGGAAGCGCCGGTGGCAGTTGGAACACTCCACCAGCGGATCGGTGAAGCCCGCCACGTGGCCCGACGCCTCCCACACCCGCGGGTTCATGAGGATGGCCGCGTCGAGGCCCTCGATATCGTCACGGCGGTGGACCATGGCGCTCCACCAGAGGTCCTTCACGTTCCTCTTGAGCTCCACGCCCAGCGGACCGTAGTCCCACACGGAGCCCGTTCCTCCATAGATCTCGGAGGATTGGAAGACGAAGCCTCGCCGCTTGCACAGCGAGACGAGCTTGTCCATCAGATCGGCGTCGGACATGAAAATCCCGTGGGTTTTCGGGGCTTTTCGGCGGTTCCCGGTCCAGCCCGGAGGGGAAACGCGAAAACTAGAAGCGCCCCTCCCGAGGAGCAACGGGCACCCGCCCGTCCGGCAGGCCGCACAGCTCCGAGAGCGAGTTGATCGCGAACGTGCCGGGGACC
>CAZFIS010000123.1:0-10767 GCA_964519125.1 uncultured Gemmatimonadaceae bacterium
GTTAGATTCCGCGCCCATGGTCACCTTCACGAGCACCCGTGGCGGAGCCTCCGTCTCTTTCACCGAGGCTCTCTTCCGGGGCCTCGCCTCCGACGGCGGCCTCTATCTTCCGCGAGGGATGGAACGGCTGGACGCCGCCCCATCCCCGGCGGACGGCTCGTTCGCGCGCGCCGCGCTGTGGGCGGCGACCCGCCTGCTGAGGGGCGCCGTGGAGGGGGGCGCGCTCGAGCGCATCGTCACGCGCGCGCTCGACTTTCCGGTTCCGCTCGTGCCAATCGAGGAGGGCGTGTACGTGCTCGAGCTATTCCACGGGCCGAGCCTCGCCTTCAAGGACGTGGGCGCGCGCTTCATGGCGCAGGCGATGTCGGAGCTCGGCGATCCGGGCGAGCGTCCGCACACGGTGCTCGTCGCCACGTCGGGGGACACCGGCAGCGCCGTGGCGAGGGCGTTCCACGGGCTCGAGGGCTACCGGGTCGTCGTGCTCTTCCCCGAGGCGGGCATCAGCGCCCGCCAGCGCCGCCAGATGACCACGCTCGGGGGTAACGTCATGGCCGTCGCCGTCCAAGGATCGTTCGACGACTGTCAGCGTCTGGTGAAAGCGGCGTTCGCAGACGCGGAGCTGCGCCGACGCCACGGCCTCACGTCGGCGAACTCCATCAACGTCGGCCGGCTGCTGCCCCAGTCGTTCTACTACGTCCACGCCGCCGCCCGACTCGGGTGGGACGGAGCACCGCCGACCTTCGTGGTACCGTCCGGAAACCTCGGCAACCTGACCGCAGGCCTCCTGGGTCACCGTCTCGGTATGCCCGCCGAGCGGTTCCTCGCCGCGAGCAACGCCAACCGTACGTTTCCCGATTACCTGAGCTCGGGCACGTTCCGGCCGCGTCCGTCGGTGCCCACCGTCTCGAACGCGATGGACGTGGGCGATCCGAGTAACTTCGAGCGCATCCGCGTGCTGTATGGCGACGATCTCGGCCGCCTCGCGGACGACGTCGCGGGCGCCTGGTGCTCGGACGACGAGACGCGCGCCTGCATCGCGGACGTGCACGCCCGCACGGGGTACGTGCTCGACCCCCACACCGCCGTGGCCTACCGGGCGCTGCAGAAGTGGGATGGGCCCCGGAGCGGACCCGCCGTCGTGCTGGCCACTGCGCACCCGGCCAAGTTCCCCGAGGTGGTCGAGGCGGCCATCGGTCGGCCGCTGGACGTTCCGGAGCCTCTCGCACGAGCGCTCGAGGGCGAGGAGCACGCGGAGTCCATGTCCCCCGATCTGTCCGCCCTCGCGGAGCTGCTCTGATGCCGACGCTCGTTCCCGCCCGTGTGCGTGTACCATGCTCGACTTCGAACCTCGGCCCCGGGTTCGACACGCTCGGCGTGGCGCTCGACCGCTATCTGCGCGCGAGCTTCGAGCCGGGAGGGTCGGAGCTCGCGCTGGAGCGTACGGGAGCGGTCGCGGCACTCCTGGAGTCCGTGGACGACGATCTTCTGGCCCTCACGTTCCGGCAGACGATGGAGGACGCCGGCGCGGCAGCACATGGCGCGCTCTTCGTTCACTCGGAGATCCCGCTCGCGCGCGGCCTGGGCTCCTCGGCCGCCGCGATCCTCGCCGGCTACGACCTCGCCCGCGCCGCGCTCGGCCTGCCGTCCGACCCGGACGCAGCGTTCAGGACCACGTACCGGCACGAGGGACACGGCGACAATGCAGCGCCTTGCCTGCTGGGCGGCCTGTGCGCCGTGGTGCCGGCGGAGGACGGCCCGCGCCCGCTGCCGCTTCCGCTTTCCCACGAGGTCGGATTCGCGTACGCGGCGCCCGCGGCTGGCATCTCCACCACGGCGGCGCGCTCCGTGCTTCCGGACAAGGTCCCGCACGCGATCGCCGTCGAGGAGCTCGGCCGCCTGGCCGCGCTCCTTCGAGGCCTCGCCGAGGGCGATCCGGAGCTCATCCGCATCGGGATCGAGGACCAGCTCCACGTGCCTCATCGACTTCCGCTCATCCCTGGAGCCTTCAACGCGGTGTCTGCCGGCTACGACGCGGGTGCGTGGGGCGTCACGATCTCGGGAAGCGGATCCGGCCTGCTGGCGCTCTGCGAGCCCGGGCGGGCACAAGCGGTCGCCGACGCGATGCACGAGGTGCTCTCGACGGGAACGGACGATCCCGAGAGCGTGGGGCTGGCGCTCGTGCCGGACCTCCAGGGTCTCATGCGCGAGACCGCCGCAGGATAACACGCCACAGGGCGTGGGCGCCGCAGGATCGCCCGCTCAGGACGCCGCGCGACTGTCCCGCAACACCGCCCGCACCTTCGGCAACAGGTAGAGGTTCGCCGCCCCCCTCCCCACCGTGAACGAGGTGAAGGCGGCCGTGGCGCCCACCACCCCGAGCCCCCACCCCAACGCGAGGAACACGACGGCGATCGTGCTCACCTCCGTGGCTGTCGCGACCGTGATCCATCGGGTCCGATGTCCTTTCACCAGAACCGCGCGTTGGAGCGACAGGAGCATGGTCAGCGCCGGCAACGGTACGATGACCCGCGCCGGCACGAGCGCGACGATCTGGAGCTCGTGCGTCAGCCCCGAGATCGTCCCGAACCAGACGTGAGCCAGCGGCGTGAAGGCCACCAGGCCGATCCCGGTCGCCGTAACGATCCCCAGACCGAGCGCAAACTCCTTGAGCTCGGGAAAGTGCTCGTGTCGGTTTCCGATGAGGGCAATGCCCGCGTCCTGGAAGCTCAGGCCCAGCGAACGGAAGATGAACGAGAGCGCTTGGACCACCGGGAAGACGGCGAGCGAGTCCACGGGCTCGGGAGCGCGGCCCATGAAGAACGTCAGCATCGGCTGGACCGCGAGGCCCATCAGGGAAGTCAGCGCCAGCGGGTAATAGAAGTAGGCGATGTCGCGGTAGCTCTGCGACGAGGGGTTGGGCTCCTCCGCGGGTGGCGACGCCAATAGCTCGCGAACGGTGGGGGCCGCCATCACGCGCACGGTCGCCGCCTCCGAGCAGACTCCCACTGCGAGCGCGAGGGTGCCTACCCACGCCCCTGGAAGGCGCAGGACGAACGCCCCGATGAGGGCCGAGCCCGCCATGGTCGTCAATCGGACCACGGTCCCCGCCGCCACGAGGCGCGTCTTGTTCGAGCGGATGAGCACGCCCTGGAGGAAGCGCCGGTAGCCGATCGCCGCGGGCCACGGCAGGAAGAACCAAAGCGCTCCGTACGTCAGGTCCGCCACACGCTGCGGAAGGTGGATGGCCGAGATCATCAGCCATTGGTAGAGCGGCGGAATCAGGATCAGGAGGACGAGCGCCGTGCCGCCCGCGCCGAGCGCGCGCGAGAAGTTGCGCAGCCGCCGATAGCTCTGCCCGTCCTGCACGAGCGCCGTGGCCGCGCTCATGAGCATCATGACCGGCGCCTCGGTGAGCACGGCGAACGCGAACGCCACGCCGTACGCCGCCAGGTTGTACTTCTCGTCGGGCAGGCGGGCGATGACGGCCGCGAGGAAGGGCCCCTCCACCGCCATCATGAGCCAGGTTGCGGCGAGGGGAACCCAGAAGGCGAAGATCGAGCGGGCGGAGCGTCTCTCTGTCACGGATGCGGAGGGGTGCGTGGCGTCGGGGACCATTCGACCAGGCCGGAAGATGACGCCGGCAAGCGGGGGCGTCTACGGCACGGTACGGCACGCCGGGCGCTTCGCGTCCCACGGGGGCCACGGCAAGAGGCCCCCTCAGTCGGGCGCGAGCACAAGAGGTTTGCGGCGAGCACCAACGCGCGGTATACTCGCCATACTACCCGCTGGCGTCAGTGGTTTAGACGCCTTCGACCTTCCCAGACAGGAGCGACTCCCCATGAAGCGCACTACCCTTGCGCTCGCCATCCTCGGCGCCCTCGTCGCCGGATGCAATGCCCCCACTCCCACTCAGCCACAGCCCGCCTTCCGGGTTCCGGGGCCGAGCCGCGCCTCGGCCGCTCGCGTCGTGCACCGGATCACCGTCGGCAGCAACGACGCGTGCGTGGCGCAGGGCGCCGGCCCGAAGGGGTGCGACGGCAACTTCTCCCTGACGGCGCTCGTGCACGCCGACGGCACGGTCACCGGACAGTGGGAGGACGAGGTGCACACTGGTGCCCATGCCCTCAGCATCGACGTCGACTGCGCCAAGATCGTCGGGAACGTCGCTGTGGTCGGCGGCGTGATCAAGAACGGTCTCACGGGGGATCCGTACTTCGATGCGGGCATGCGTGTGTGGGCCGCGGTCGCGGACAACGGCCAGTCGGCCAAGGACCCACCCGACCAGATCGGCTATACGTACAACGCCGGCAGCTACACCTGTAGCGATGCGGACCTGAGCCTGTTCCCGCTCTACGACCTCAACACCGGACAGGTCAGGATCCAGTAGCATCCCGAGCCTCACGCTCGAACGAGAAGCGGCCGGGGTCCCCAGGACTCCGGCCGCTTCTCATCCCCCTCCCGGAGACGCGCCGTCCTCGGTGCACCTGGCGCGGCGCGCCGGGCTGGTGAGCGTGAGCTGAACGGACCCGCCGCGCGGCGGTCCCCCTTTTCCCCATTCTCGCCCATATTTCGCGGACTATGCTCTTCGCTCTCCTCGGCGCGCTCCAACTCGCCACGGCGCAGGTTCCTCCGACTCCGACCGTCTACGACGGGAGGAAGGGCGAGACGTCGGTGCATGCGCCCTTGTTCGCCGAGACGGCCACCATCGACGGAAATCTGGACGAGCCCGTGTGGAGCCGCGCCGCGCTCCTCGACGGGTTCTCCGAGTACCAGCCGGCCGACGGACGCCCCGCACCCGACTCCACCGAGGTGCTGGTCTGGTACTCGCCTGACGCAATGTATTTCGGCATTCGAGCCTATCAGTCGCTCGGACCGGTCCACGCGACGCTCGCCAACCGCGACAATGTAGGCGCCGACGACAACGTCGAGATCCTGCTCGACACGTACAACGAGCGGAACCGGGCCTTCGTCTTCATCGTCAATCCCCTCGGGGTGCAGGCCGACGGGACGAAGAACGAGACGGGTGGCTACATTCCCGGATCCAACGTCCGTCCGGGACAGAACGACCTGAGCCAGGACTTCCTCTGGACGTCCAAGGGACACGTCACGTCCTGGGGATATCAGGTGGAGATCCGCATCCCCTTCAGCAGCTTGCGCTACCCGACGAAGTCGGTGCAGGACTGGGGCCTCCAGATCCAGCGCAAGGTCCAGTACAGCGGGTACGAGGAGACGTGGACGCCGGCGCGTCGGGCTTCGGCCTCCTTCATCGACCAGGAAGGGCTGCTGGTCGGGCTCACCGGGATGCACCACGGTCAGGTCGTGGACCTCAACCCCGAGCTGACGAACACGGCGAAGGGCGCGCCTTGCTGCGAGCCCGATCTCCGGGGGTGGCACTACACGTCGAAGCCGCGCCTGGGCGGGAACGTGCGCTGGGCCGCGGGCAGCAACTTCGTCGTCAATGGCACGATCGAGCCGGACTTCTCCCAGGTCGAGGCGGACGCCACCCAGATCGCCGCCGACGAACGATTCGCCATCCTCTATCCCGAGAAGCGTCCGTTCTTCACGGAAGGAATGGACAAGTTCAACGCCCCCAACACGCTGGTCTACACGAGATCGATCGTGCGGCCGGTGGCCGCGGCCAAGATCACCGGCAAGGTGGGGCGCACCGACGTCGCCGTCCTGGCGGCCCTCGACGACGGAAGCACCACGCCCGACGGACAACGCCCCCTCGTGGACATCGTGCGGCTCGTGCGAGGATTTGGCGGGCAGTCGACGGCCGGCCTGCTGTGGAGCGAGCGCGTGGGCGGAGGGCGGGCGAACCGGGTCGTCGACGGCGACGTGCACTACGTGTTCGGCGGAAAGTACTTCGCCGAGGCTCAGGGCGTGCTGAGCAGGACCAGCCAGGGTGGCACGACGAGCACCGCGCCCATGTGGAACGCCGACGTGGACGGCACCGGCCGCCGCTTCGGATTCCACTACGCCCTGATGGGCATCCACCCGGATTTCGCGGCGGACAACGGGTTCGTACGGCGCACGGACATGGTCCAGCTCAGCACGTCGGACCGGCTCACGTTGTACGGCCGGCCGGGCGCCCGCTTCGAGCAGCTCAACGTCTTCGCCTCGACGGGCAACGTCTGGAGGTACGATGACTTCTTCGCCGGCCGCCTGCCGCTCGAGGACCAGGTCCAGGCGCGCACGAGCGTCACGATGCGGGGCGGCTGGCAGATCGGGCTGACGCCGACCCTGTCGAGTTACGCGTTCGACCCGGCGGACTACGCCTCGGACTTCACCGGCACGCCGCAGGCGCCCGTGCCCTTCGTGCCGTCGTCGAGGATCACGACGGTCATGACGTCCTTGAGCCTCTCCACGCCGCAGTTCCCGAGCTTCTCGGCGTCGGCGTCCGTGAGCGCGGGCCACGACGTCGACTTCCTCGAGACCGCTCGCGTGCGCCGCATCGACTACAACCTGAGCTTCGACGCGCGGCCGACGCGGCAATTGCGCATCAACGCCACGTACCAGAGCAGCCGGTTCACCCGCCTGAGCGACGGCGAGCGGACGCTCTTCACGCGTATTCCACGCCTCAAGGTCGAGTACCAGCTGACGGCCTCGGTCTTCGTGCGCATGGTCGCGCAGTATACCGCCGACATGCGTCAGCCCCTGCGCGATCCGCGCACGGGCCAGATCCTCGTGATCCAGGACGGCTCGGGGAGCTACGCCCTCTCCACCGGGAGCATGTCGAATACCCTCCGTGCCGATTGGCTGTTCTCGTACCGGCCCACGCCCGGAACGGTGTTCTTCGCGGGGTACGGCAACACGACGGTCGAGCCCGACCCTCTGGCCCTGCACCGGCTGCACCGTACGGACGACGCCTTCTTCCTGAAGGTGAGCTACCTCTTCCGGGCGGTAGGGGGCAGACGGGGGTCCTGAGGCCCCAACATTCGCTTCGGCTCGGGTGTCCTACGGTCCGGTTCCACCCACGAGTCGACAACGCAGACCGGAGCCCGGGCGGCGCCGGTCGTTTCTGTCTTTCGGGAAGACGCGCAATGCGGATCATGGACTTGGAAGGGCGTGGGGAAACCCGGCGACGGGTCGCGGCCCCGGGAGCCGCCCTGGCGGTGCTCACCGCCCTCGCGGCGGCGTGCGCCCCCGGCCCGCCGAGCGTGGCGGGCATGCCCGGAGCAGCCCCTTCGCCCCATCAGTTCTGGACGCCTCCGCCGGAGGCTCGCCCGGCTGCGCAGAAGGGAGCACCCTCCGCGGCCCCAACGCTTCCCGCCAACCTGGAGGAGGAAGCCCAGCATCTGGAGCTCTCGCAGGTGGTGGCCCTCGCGCTCGAAAACAACCCCGCCACGCGCGCGGCCTGGCTCCAGTCGCGCGCGGCCGCGGCGACCTACGGACAGCAGCGCGCCGCGCTGCTGCCGACGATCTCGGCCGGCGTCAGCGCTCTGACGAACAAGCAGGTGGCCAGCACGGTCCGCTTCGGCGGACAGCGTAACCAGGTCTCACCGAGCGTGACGCTGTCGTACCTCCTCTTCGACGTGGGCGGTCGCTCGGGTGCGCGCGACGCGGCCAAGCAGGGTCTCTTCGCAGCGGGCTTCAATCACGACGCAGTCATCCAGAACACCGTGCTCCAGGCCGAGCAGGCCTACTTCGGCTACATGGCGAACCGGGCGCTCCTGGCCGCCCAGGAGGCCTCGGTCGCCGAGGCTCGGGCGAACCTGGAGGCGGCGCAGCACCGCCACGACGTGGGTCTGGCGACGATCGCGGACGTTCTCCAGGCTCGTACGGCGCTCTCCCAGGCGCAGCTCGCCGCCGAGACCACGCAAGGCACGCTCCAGGCCGCGCGGGCCACGCTCGCGGTGTCCATGGGCCTGCCGGCCAACCTCCCGTTCGACGTGGCGCCTCCCTCGGATTCCACGGCGGTGGGGCCGGTGGCGGAAAGCGTGGACTCGCTCATCGAGCAGGCCGTCCAGAGCCGGCCCGACCTGGCGGCCGCCCAGGCGCGTGCCCTCGGCGCGAAGGCCTCGGCCCGAGCGATCCGCTCCCAGTCCTTCCCGTCGCTCTCGCTGAACGGCAACGGAGGGCAGGTCTACTCGGACGTGTCCCAGTTCACGGGCGGCAGCTACAACCTCTCGCTCTCGCTCTCGATTCCGATCTTCAGCGGGGGAGCGCACGCGTACGCGAACGCGGCCGCCAACGCCAACGCCGGAGCCGCCGAGGCGCAGGCCCAGGGCGTTCGGCAACAGGTGATCGAGCAGGTGTTCACCTCCTACTACACGCTCCAGACCGCCACCCAGCGCGTGCATACGACCGACGACCTCCTGGCCAGCGCCACGCAGTCCGAGCAGGTGGCCCGCGGCCGCTACGAGCAGGGCGTCGGCACGATCCTCGACCTCCTCACCGCGCAGCAGGCGCTTGCGGATGCCCGCGCCCAGCAGAGCCAGGCCCGATGGAGCTGGCTCGTCTCGCTCGCCCAGCTCTCGCACGACGTCGGCGTGCTCGGCATCGACGGATCGCCGGACCTCGCCGTTTCCCAAGACTCCGCGGGCACTTCGTCCCGGTAGGCATAGGACCCATGCACAACGATCCGATCGTATCGCGCTCTCTCCCGAAGCTCCGCGGAGCCGCCGCCGCGCTCGTTCTGCTCACGACGGCGTGCGGAGGATCCAAGGGCCCGCCGGCGCGGCCTCCCGTTCCGGTCGCCGTGGCCACGGTGGAGCGGGGACCGGCCCCGTACCTGGTGACCGCCGACGGATCGGTGGAGCCGCTCCAGACCGTCTCGGTGGAGCCCCAGGTCGGGGGTGTGCTGACGTCCGTGGACTTCACCGAGGGGCAGGAGGTCCAGAAGGGCGATCCCCTCTTCCACATCGACCCGCGGCCGTACGAGGCGACGCTGAGCCAGGCCGAGGCGAACCTCGCTCGCGACCTCGCCCAGGCCGCCAACAGCCAGCGGGACGCGGAGCGCTACCAGAAGCTCGCTGCCCAGGACTACGTGACGCAGTCCCAGGCCGACGCGGCGACGGCCACGGCGGACGCCCAGGCGGCGGTCGTAAAAGCCGACAGCGCGGCCGTCGAGACCGCCCGGCTCAACCTGGCCTACACGGTGATCCACGCGCCCATCTCCGGGCGCACCGGCTCCCTGCTCGTGCGCAGGGGGAACCTCGTGCGCGCCAACTCCGCGACGCCCCTCGTGGTCATCAACCAGATCCGGCCGATCCTCGTGCGCTTCTCCATTCCGGGGCGTGACCTACCGCTCATCCAGAAGTATGGCGCCCACGACTCCCTGAAGGTCATCGTGGAGCCGGTCGAAGGAGACTCGACGAGCGACGAAACGGGCACCCTGACGTTCATCGACAACGCCGTCGATCCCCAGACCGGAACGGTGCTGCTCAAGGCGCGCTTCGCGAACGCAGACGAAGCCCTGTGGCCCAACGAGTACGTACGCGCCCGCCTCCAGCTCTACGTCGAGCAGAACGCCGTGATCATTCCGTCGTCGGCACCCGTCACCGAGCAGAACGGGAGCTTCGTGTTCGTGATCGATTCGGCCGGGAAGGCCGAGCGCCGGACCGTGGTCATCGCACGCAGCCTGGATGACCACGTCGTCGTGGCCAGCGGGCTCGAGCCCGGCGAACGCGTGGTCACGGACGGCCAGTCGCGGCTCTATCCCGGCTCGTCCTTGCTGATCAAAGGTCAGGCAGCAGCAGCGGACTCCGGCCGGGCCGGGACCGGCCAGGGAGGACGCCCATGAACATCTCGGGGATCTTCATCCGGCGACCGGTCATGACCACGCTGGTCATGCTGGCGATCCTCATCTTCGGAATCGCTTCTTATCGGCTCCTGCCGGTCAATGACCTCCCGACGGTGGACTTTCCGACGATCTCCGTGTCGGCCTCGCTGCCCGGCGCCGATCCCCAGACCATGGCGGCGGCCGTCGCCACGCCTCTCGAGAAGCAGTTCTCGACGATTCCCGGGCTCGACGACATGACGTCCAGCAGCACGCTGGGCTCCACGAGCATCACGCTCCAGTTCGCGCTGAGCCGTAACATCGACGGGGCCGCGCAGGACGTGCAATCGGCCATCAGCAGCTCGCTCCGCCAGCTGCCCCAGGGAATCCAGCCGCCGTCGATGCGGAAGTCCAACCCGACCGCGTTCCCGATCATCTTTTATGCGCTCACCACGAACGTGATGCCGCTCTCGCAACTCGACGAGTACGCGGAGACCGTGCTCGCGCAGCACATCTCGACGGTGTCGGGCGTGGCGGAGGTTTCGGTCTTCGGGGCACAGAAGTACGCGGTGCGCGTTCAGCTCGACCCCTCTTCGCTGGCGCAGCGCGGGATCGGCATCGACGAGGTCGCGACCGCGATCTCCCAGGGTAACGTCAACCTCCCCTCCGGCGTGCTGTGGGGCCCGGATCGGTCCTATCAGGTGCAGGCCAGCGGGCAGTTGCACGACGCCGCGGCGTTCCGCCAGCTCGTCGTCACGTACCGCAACGGTGCGCCGGTACATCTGGGCGATCTCGGCCGGGTTCTGGACGATGTCCAGAACAACAAGAACATCTCCTTCTTCAACGGGCAGCCCGGCATCATCCTGGCCATCCAGCGCCAGCCCGGCACGAACACCGTGGCCGTGGCCGCCGCGGTGCGGAAGCAGGTGGAGCAGCTCAAGGGCCAGATCCCCGCCGGTGTCGACATCAGCTTGCTGTACGACCGCTCGACGTCGATCCAGCAGTCGGTGCAGGACGTGAAGTTCACGCTTCTGCTCACGCTGTGC
>CAZFIS010000124.1:0-10423 GCA_964519125.1 uncultured Gemmatimonadaceae bacterium
GCCGGGCTTGACGATGCTGCGCGGGCCGAGCCTGGACGCCCGGGCCACCAGCTCGGACTCCACCCTCGCGCCGTCCCGCAGACGGAAAAACACGAAGCGCAGCCACGCCGAGGGGCTCACCGTGACGGGTCCTCCGAGACTGGAACGGTCACTGGGCGCCTCTTGCCATGGTGGAAGCGTTGGATCCACGAGCCGTGCCTGACAACCTGACACGCCCTTACGGCCCTCTCAAGGGCGCCGTCATCACTCCGGTCGAATCCGCTCTCGATGCAGTTTCAGCCCGAACAGCCCGACCTTGCTACGGAAGTGCATCCCCCTCTGCCACAGAAGCCGGCGACGAAACGCCGCGCGGAGCTCCCGGCTCACCCGTCCCGGCGCGCCGTCGACGAGGATCTGAACCGCCCGGGCCTGCTCCTCGCTGAGCACACGCGTCCACCGGCGAGCCTCGTCGGGATCGGCCACGATGCCCAATCCCTCCCGGCGCTGCATGATCGGGCCCTGGAACGAGGAGTCCATCATGCCCGGCTCCAGCATGGAGGGCTGGAATTCCTCGCCCACGTAGTCGGCCACACTCCTGAGCGTGCGCTCGGGCTCGCCCACCAGATCCTCGTATCTCACCAAGCGCGCCTGTCCGCGTGTCACGGCTCGCGCGCCCGCCTCTACGCAGAGCCGTACCTGGGCGAGGGCCACCGCGAAATCGTCAGGCAGGAGCGGGCTCCTCAGGTACGAGGCGACGATGTTTCGCGACTCCCGCCCGAGCACCAGGATCCGCGCGTCGGGAAACAGCTTCAGGATCTGGTCGACGTACAACACGTGCAGAGGCGTCTTCTCGCCCCACCGGGCCTTGCCGGCCGCCGTGGCGATGCGCCCGAACAGTGCCTCGGCGAGCGCGCGGTAGCTCGCGGGTCCGGACCGGACCAACCGGACGAGCTCGCCACGCAACGGGCGAATGTCGTCCATGGTGGGATCGCCCGAGCGCAACAGCAGATCCACGATGCGCTCGGCCTCGGACGGGAACCGTCGTGGCCGGACCAGCCTGCGGTTTCCGTAGATCTTGATGAAGAATTCCGTCTCCGGGCCCACGTGGATGCGGTCATGCCGCGACAGACAGAACCGGAGCAGATGGGTGCCCGAGCGCGGCGGGCCCACGACGAAGATCGGGCCCCGCCCCTCAGACGATCGATGCACGGACACCCAGCCTCCTCGAGCCGATCCACACCATCGTCACGTTCCACCCGGTCAGGACGATCGCCGACACGACAGCGGCACCCAGGATCCCGAAGAGCGGGACAAACACGACACACCCCGCGAGCAGCGCGATCAGCGCGACCCCGAACACCTGGGTGGCGACTCGCGCGTGCCCGGTCAAGCTCAACAGCAACGCGACCGGGCCGCACGACGCATTCACGACCTGACCGAAGAGGAACACGTCGAGCAGCGTGTGCGCGGCCACGAACTCCGGGCCGAACCAACCCAGGATCGTACGGCCGAACACGGCGATGCCGATCGCGGGCAGGATCGTAACCGCCGTCGCCAGGCGGGCCGCATGTCGGACGTAATCACTCAGGGCCGCATGGTCGCCGTCCCTGTGGAGCCGCGAGAACCGGGGTGCCGCCACCGCGTTGACCGCGACCAGACCGAACGAGAGAAGCGTAGCAATCCGCCTCGCCAGAGAGAAGAGCCCGACGTCGGCCGGCGCGAGCATCGAGCCCACCACGAGGGTATCGACCTGGCTCAGCAGCGCCGACACCCCGGTCACCACGCCCAGGGCGACACTGGTCCGGAGCCAGCTCCCGACCTCGAGCACCGGCCTGACAGCCTTCGCAGGGTCCGGCAGGGTCGCCCGGATGAGGACCACGTTCAGCAGCGCACCCGCCGTGATGCCCGCGAGATGCAGGGCGACCGCCCGAGGTGCGTCGGAGGGTGTCTTCAGGAGCGAGCCCCCCAGCAGGAGGATTGAGCCGAGGAGCACGCCCGGCCGCACCAACTCGCCCGCGGTGAACGCCGAGGCGGCTCGTCCCAGAGCTCGCAGCATGCCCTGGTCGACGAGGAGGAGTGTCCACAACGGCACCCCCGCGCACCCCACCATCAGCGCCGCGCGCACCAGCCCCGGGGGGAGCGCCAGGTAGAGGAAGAGCGCCGCCGCGCCCCCGAGCAGCACGCCGGCCCCCAGCGGGAGCACTCGGGTGATCCAGGCGAACCCGCGCAGCCGCCCCCAATCGCCGTCTGCGTTGAACAAGGTGGCCAGCCGGAGGGGCGACACATCGAAGCCCAGGCGGCTGAAGATCAACAACGTGTTGAGCAGCGCCATGGACAGCGCATAGGCGCCAAAGCCCGTGGCGCCGAGCCGATGGGTGAGCTCGAGTTGAGCCGCGAACGCGAGGCCGGCGCCGCCCAGCTTCGTCAGAAGGACTCCACCGGCCTCTCTCCGCAGCCCCGGGACCAGCCCCTGCCGTCCGGTCGAAGTGGGGCGCGACTGGATCGGCCGCATCAGCGTCGCGCCCCGATTTCGTTGCGCCGCCAGGACTCGCTCACGTCGCCAGGCCGACGTCCGGAGAACTCGGGGTCCCCCGTCTCCCGCCCGACGCCGCCACGCCCGCCGGGGAGCGTAGCGAGGGCCTCATGACGGCCGTGGCCACGCGCATGATCACGGCGAGTCCTACGAGTTGCGCGACGCTGGTGACGTAGCGCGCTCCGATCATGTCGAGGCTCCCCGACATCACCAGCCAGAGTGTGTGGTAGGCGGTCAAGAAGAGGAAGATGAAGCGGGCGTCCGGATCGCGTATCCAGTCCGCGAGGCGCCATACGACGCCGACGCCCACGCCCACGAGAAACGCACCGAGGATCGCTCCCCATCGCCCCGCCATGAGCTCCAGTGTCGCCATCAGCCCCAGGCTGCCTGCCGTGCGCGCGTCCGGAGAGAGACCGGAGTAGTAGATGCTCACCGCCTCGCCCGTGCCCATCGGGCCACGGCCCGACATGGGGGTGAGCTCGCCGATGAAGCGCTCCGCGAACAGCAACGGTCGGAACAGTCGCACGACCTCCGGCGGACGCGCCCGATCGACTGCGACGAGCCCGTCGAATCCCTGGAGTCGACGCGTCGCCCACAGCCCCTCGAGCCACAGGGCCTCCGGAACCCCCGCCGCAGGGTGCTTCCACACGGCAAGCGAGGTCAGCTCCCCGAGGCTCGCGCGTCCTCGGATGACCTCGCGCACCGCGGTCCCCAGGATGAAGCTGCCGAGCAGGGCGCCCACGGCCGCGGCGGACAGGATAGCGACCCGCGGCAGCCGCATGCGGAAATCCCCCCTGTGCAGCAGAGCGTACACGACCAGGAGGACGAGCAGCTCGAAGACGAAGATCCGGCTGCCTTGCCGGAAGACGAGCGCCGACAGCGCGAAGAGGAGGACGACGTACCACGCGATCGAGAGGCGAGAGAGGTTCCTGCGGTACTTGAGCAGCATGAGGCCCAACACGGGGTAGACGAGCGCGACGGGCAGCAGCCGAATGAGGAACGCGTAACGCGTCTGGGCGTGGACACCCCGCACGTCCACCGAATACCGCATCGTGAGCACCGCCATCGCGACGAGCGTGACGACGATCAGGCCGTCGACGACCAGGCGGCCCGTCAAGAGGTAGCGGCCGCGCACCACCGTGCAGTTCTGCACGGCCCGCCGGCGTCGGACCAGGCGCAGGCCCAGCGCGACGCCCAACACGAGCGCTGGCCCCAGCAACGTGAGCCAGTGCAGCGCCCGGGCGATCTGCCGTTCTCCGAGAGAGCCGAGCGTCGGATACATGAACAGGCCCGGCACCCCCGCCAGCACCAGCGGCCGTACGAAGTAGACGAGGGCGACACACCCGGCCACGAACAGCGGCAGCGACCCGACGTCGGCTCGCACGCGCACGACCCGGAAGGAAGCTACCAGCGCGCCGGCGGCGACGGCGTACGGAATGAATAGACGCAGATCGACGGCGCCCATCAGCACGGCGCCGGCCATCAACGCCGCCGTAAGCAGCCCCGACGCCCTCACCTCCACGGCCCGACCCCTACCGGAAGAGAACGAAGAAGGTGCGCAACACGATGCGGACGTCGGAGAGGACTGTCGCCGTGCGCAGGTATTCCAGATTCATCTCGAGCTTGTCGTGCATCAGGGTCTCTTTGTACAGCCCGACGGGGTCCGCGACCTTGGACAGCAACTCCTCTTCGTTGAGGTACGCAAGCGACGCCGGGTCGGTGATGCCCGGCCGCGCATTCAGCACCGCCCGCTCGCGCCGCGAGTAGAGGGTGACGTACTCGGGCACCTCAGGCCGGGGTCCAACGAGGCTCATCTCTCCGCGGACGACGTTGATGAACTGGGGCAGCTCGTCGAGCTTCGTGCGCCGCAGGAACCGCCCCACCTTCGTGACGCGTGGATCGCCCGAGCGGGTCACGCTCGGACCCGTGGTCGGAGCGTCCCGCGCCATCGACCGGAACTTCCACATCCGAAACTCGCGCCCGCCCCGCCCCACCCTCACCTGCCGGAAGAAGACCGGACCCGGTGTCTCGATACGAATCGCGACCGCGATGAGCAAGAACGCCGGCGTCGACACGATCAGCGCCAGGCCCGCCCCGACCACGTCCATGAACCGCTTGAGCACGCGCCCGGCCGGGGTGTCCAGGCGGATCACGTCTGAGTTCCTAGGAAGCGCACAGCTCCCTCACGGCCGCCGTCACGTCGTCCACGTCGTCGTCGGAGAGGCCCGGGTGCAGGGGCAGGCTCACCAACTCGTCGAAGGCCGCCTCGGCAACGGGGAAGTCGCCCCTCCGCCAACCGTACTTGTCAGCGTAGTACGGGTGGAAGTGGATGGGGATGAAGTGCACCGACGTGCCGATGTTGCGCTGCGCGAGCTCCTCGATGAACCGGTCGCGGCCGAGCGGCGCCTCGCCTCTCTTCACCCGCAGCGGAAAGAGATGCCATGCCGGCTCGACGTGCGCCCGGGGCCTCGGAACTGCGAGCCCCGGCACGCCGTCGAGGTCGCGCACATAGCGCGTCACCACCTCTCTCCGGCGCGTCTGCATCCACTCGAGCCTCTCGAGCTGACGCAGCCCGAGCGCCGCCTGGACGTCGGTCATGTTGTACTTGTACCCCGGAGCCACGACTTCGTAGAACCAACTCGCCCCGGGGGCATAGCGTGACCAGGCGTGGCCCGACATCCCGTGGAGCCCGAGCACGCGAGCGCGGTCGACCAGGTCGGCGGGGCCGGTGAGCATACCGCCCTCGCCCGTGGTCAGGTTCTTCGTGGCGTAGAAGCTGAACGCCGTCAGGTTGTCGCTCGCGCCGACGACGCGTCCCCGATAGGCCGCCGGCAGCGCGTGGGCCGCATCCTCGACGAGTGCGAGGCCGTGGCGCTCTGCGAGCGCCCCGAGCGCATCCATCTCGGCCGGGTGGCCGCCGTAGTGCACGATCATGACGGCCCGCGTCCGCGGGGTGAGGGCCGCCTCGACCGCCGCCGGGTCGAGGTTCAGAGTGTCGGGCTCGACGTCCACGAGCACGGGACGCGCGCCCACGTGCTCGATGACGTTGACGCTGGCGGCGAATGTCATCGTGGGCGCGATGACCTCGTCGCCCGGGCCAATGCCCAGCACCTTGAGCGCCAGGTGCAGGGCCGCCGTGCAGGAGTTGAGCGCGACGGCCGCCGGCGCACCGAGCCGCGCGCGAAACGCCTCCTCGAATCGGGCGGTCCTTGGACCGCGCGAGATCCAGCCGGATCTCAGGGCCTCGACGACCTCCCCGATCTCCTCCTCTCCCAAATAGGGCGGGGAGAACGGAAGGAACTCGCTCCGCTTCGGCACGAGGGACCGCCGACTCAGGCGCTCGCCGCCTTCCGCGCGCGCGCTCGCCGGTCCACGCCCGGGAACTCGGCGAACAGGAAGTCGGCCAACGCATCGATGTGGCCGTCCTCGAGCGCCTGGAGCGCGAAGGAGGGCAGCGCGGAGAAGTCGGAAGCGAGCTCGAGGATGGAGACGCGCTCGACCGACGTGGCGCACGCCTGCTCGCCCGGGGCAACCAGCTCCTCGTGAAGCTTCTCGCCGGGGCGCAGGCCCGTGATGACGACGTTCTCGCCGAGCCTGTAGGGCCGGCCCGCGAGACGGAGGAGACGGCGGGCCAGGTCGAGGATGCGCACCGGCTCGCCCATGTCGAGCATCGAGACGCGGCCGCGCGACTCGTCGAGCGTCGAGGTGCGCAGCACGAGCTGCACAGCCTCGGGAATGCTCATGAAGTAGCGCGTCACCTCCTCGTGCGTGACGGTCAGCGGCTCGCCTCGTTCGAGCTGCTGGCGAAAGACGGGGATCACGCTCCCGCTGCTGCCGAGAACGTTGCCGAAGCGGACGGCACGGAACGCCACGCCGGGATGGAGCGCCTGCATGCGCATGCAGACGCGCTCGGCGAGCCGCTTCGTGGCGCCCATGACGCTCGAAGGCTGCACCGCCTTGTCGCTGCTGATGAGCAGGAACGCGCCCGAGCCGTACTCACCCACAGCGCGCGCGACGAGGTAGGTGCCCCGGACATTCGTGCGCACCGCCTCGCGGGCGTTCATCTCCATCATCGGCACGTGCTTGTAGGCGGCCGCGTGGAAGACCCGCTCGGGGCGGTAGGCCTCGAAGACGCGGGCGACGGTCTCCTCCTCGGTGATGCTGCCCACGACCACGATGAGGCGGAGCTTCGGGAACCGGCGCCTGAGCTCGAGCTCGAGGAAGTAGAGCGGGGTCTCCGCCTGGTCGAGCAGCACGAGGCAGGCAGGCCCATAGGCGGCGATCTGGTGCACGAGCTCGGATCCGATCGAGCCCGCAGCGCCCGTGACGAGCACGCTTCGGCCGCCCAAGTCGTGGACCAGCTCGGGCACCTCGAAGCGGATGGGTTCGCGGCCGAGCAGGTCCTCGAGCTCGAGGTTGCGCACCTGGGTGAGCGCCGCGTCGCCCGTGATCACGTCCTCGATGCCGGGCAGGATCTGGAGGGGGAGATCCGTCTGCTCGCAGGCCTCGACGACTCTGCGGAGCTGGCGGGGCGTGGCACTCGGGATGGCGATGAGGATCTGGTCGGCCTCGGCCGACGCCGCGATCGGCGGCGTGTCGCGGATGGCGCCGACGACCTCGACCCCGTGGACCATGGTGCCCCAGCGCAGCGGATCGTCGTCCACGAGCCCAACCGGCGTCAGGCCCGAGCGGGAGCGAAGCATCTGGTGCACGAGCTGCTGACCCGCCTCGCCCGCACCCACGACCAGCACCCGGGTACGCGTAGGCGCCTCGCGGACCCGCAGATATTCATAGACGAGGCGGTAGAGGACCCAGATTCCTCCGATCATGTACCCGCTGAAGACCCACTCCAGGAGGATGACGGAGCGCGGGGCCCGGGCGATGCCCGGAACGGTCCAATCCACCAGGAAGAAGAGGAGCGAGCCCACGGTCACGGCGCCCAGGAGGCGCAGGAGGTCGCGAGTGCCGACGTAGCGCCAGCGGCTCTCTCCCAGTCGGAAGCCGTAGTTGACCCCCAGCCGGATCGTGACGAGCAGGACCAGCGAGGCCGCGAACATCCGCGTGCCGAGCGGCGCGGTGTGGAACTCGGCCCGGACGACGAATGCGGCGACCAGCGAAACCCCGGTGACGACCGAGTAGACGGCCGTCGCCACCGCTCTGCGGTAGCGGGCTACGAAATCGCCCAGAAACGCGGCCTGGGACCGAGAGCTTTTCACCAGTGCGGAGCTCTTCCGGAATCGAGAAGGCGGGAGACGCGGCCGCCGCCGTGCTACACAGACCTAAAACGTTAGCCGGCACGAAGAAACGGCGCAACGCCTTGTGGTACACGGGCTATGGGGCGCGCCGACCCTCCGCCTACAGGCCCTTCACGCGCCCGAACTCCCTGGTGTCGTTGGTCACGAGGGTGAGGCCCTCGAGGCGCAGTGCCGTGTTCGTGCTCACGCCCCGCCGTCCATTGACGATGGCCTTGGGGCGCACGTACGTGACGCCGATGCGCTCGACGAGCTCCTCCCTGGTCTCGAAGTGGAAGCGCTCCACCTTGGCGTGGTCGGAAACTGGGCCCCGGGCGGCTTCGGCACCCAAACCCACGCCGTCAGCTGGACGCCGCCGCCCGCCAGATCGCGCGCGCGAATACCGACGCCGCCGTCAACATCCTGCATGCGCTCGTCAACGAGATCGACGCATTCCGGACGTCGGGACGTCTGAGCCCCCAGCAAGCCCGCTCGCTGACCGACCCGGTCCAGACGCTGATCGGACAGCTGGGCGGGACGTAGCCTACGCCCCCCCCCGGTGCATCGCGAGACTCAAGAGGTGGGCGTCCGTGACCTGACGGTATCCCACGACGCGGTCGAACGGTCCGGGGCGCGGATCCGCGGCGGCCGTGTCGTCGGGCCAGAACTCGTGCCCCCCGATCGAGACGATACGCCGGAGGAGCTCGACGGCCTCGCGGGGCGTACGCGCCTCGGGGATCGCCTTCGTGTTGGAGGGGATGCGCACGAAAGCGCTCTGCGTCACCGGGGTCGTCGCCCACGCGGCCTTGCCCGTGCTCCGGAACCACGCATGCGCGCGCGCATGGTGGACGTGGTTCGGCCAGGCCAGCGCCACGAGCACGTTGACGTCCAGCAGGAAGACGCTCACTCGTCGAGCGCCCTCTCGACCATCTCCGGAGTCAGCGGAGCGGCGTCCTCGCGGACGCGGAAGACGGGGCGGCCCTCAGGACGTCGTCGTCAAGATTCAGTGTCGTGCGCATCACGCATCATGATGTCAAGGATTGGACCGCGAGAGGACCGTCTCGAGACGCTCGAAGCGAGCCTCACCGTGCTTCATTACGACGCTACGCCCGTCCAATTCTCCAACGCCAGCCCCTCGACGCGGCTGAACTCGCCCGTGTTGTTGCTCACCAGCGTGAGTCCGAGACTGCGTGCATGCGCTGCGATGAAGAGATCGTTGGCCCCGATCATCTCGCCCCGTGTCTTCAAAGCGGCGCGGATCTCCGCGTAGTGTCCGGAGGCGTCCTCGGGAAGGTCGAGAACCTCGACATAGGCCAGCAGGGCGTCCAGGGCCTCGCCGTCCTGGGCGGCGCGCGGCGACACGCGGACCCCGTAGAGCAACTCCGCCTTGGTCACCACCGACATGCAAACGTCAGAGACCGCGACGGTGCGCAGGCGCTCGAGGAGCGCCTGGCTCGAGCGCTTCATCACGTAGGAGCAGGTGTCGGTGTCCAGCATGTACCGCATCGCGTTACTCGCGCTCCTGCACGTTCAGCTTCTCCACACCCGCCATGAACTCCTGGGATGCGACCGGACCTTCTTCGAAGAAGGTCCCCCAATCCGCGGGCCTCGGCGTAAGGATGACCGACTCGCCTTCCTTACGGATGAACACCTCGCCCGTGCCGAACTGAAACTCCTTAGGCAGCCGAACGGCCTGGCTACGGTTGTTCATGAAGACCTTCGCCGTCTTGCGCATGATGCCTCCTCGGTCGTGCCATATACATATGTATACGGCACACACGGCGGTGCGTCAACTCAGGGCCTGGGCCCGCTTGCCCTCGATCAGCTCCTGGTACTCTCCTGGGCTCATGCGCTCGAGGCCGCCTCGAGGCGATCGAGACGCTCGAAGCGAGCGTCAATCCGCGCGAGCTTGCGTCCGAGAAAGTCGATGAGCTGTCCGTATTCGCTCTCGGTCATCCGTGCGCGCGGTGTGGGTCGGTTGGAACGCGGGGAGGCACGCTACATCGCTCCACGAGCGACAGCCATGACTGGTTGGGACGGCAACGTGCCGCCGGCTTCCCCTGCGCGTTCCCGGCCCGCACGCTACCTGGGGACGTTCCCAGGTCCCTCTCTCATCGTCTGCTCGGCCGGCCGCCCTTCAGCCCGTTCCGTCGTGCGGCGGCCGTCTTGGCCTCGCTGCGCGCACGTCCCCCGAGCCTCCCCATCTCTCGGGCCATCTCCTCCATCCACGACCGGGAACCGTTGACGCTTCCGCGCGCCCTCTGGCTGCGGAGAGCTGTCGCCGGATCGTCGTCTCAGTCTGTCCTCGTGCCATGACCTCTCTCCCACGCGCCCCCTTCACGGCGTGCACGTGGGGTGGACGGGCGCGGACAGTCCCCCACGGGATCAGTGCGAGGACGGACCCCTCCAGGAGAGCCCGGAGCTTGCGCCGCCACTCGATCGAGCAACTCGTCGGGACGTGAGAGCTTGGACCGAGGGCCGCCCGCCCGGGGTGGGGCGCCGTGATGCCACTCAGTGATCAGCGGGGCGGGCTTGTCGATCTTCCGCCCACTCCCGCCTGATCTTGGCCACCCATTGCAGGAAGGGTGGCTGCCCCCACCACCAGGTCGAGCGGTCCGCGCAAGCCGGGAAGTCACCCTTCACTTCCCTCGCTCGACCCGCTCCTCCAGGGCCTCGACGC
>CAZFIS010000125.1:0-10215 GCA_964519125.1 uncultured Gemmatimonadaceae bacterium
ATGCCCGATCGTGCCCACGTTCACGTGCGGCTTCGTCCGCTCGAACTTCGCCTTGGCCATGCTGTCCTCTGCGTCTCGCGTTCAGGCTCTCGGAGCGGGGTCCTTCGGTCCCCGCGTCTCGGGTATCGCGCTTCGGTCGCGCGGCAGCTTCGGGCGCGCCAGAGCTCTGGGCGGGGCTTGAACCCGCGACCTCATCCTTACCAAGGATGCGCTCTACCACTGAGCTACCAGAGCGATCTCCTCAGACGTGCTCCCACACAACTGTCCAACCCTGCATCCAGCAAGCGGGAGACGGGACTCGAACCCGCGACCCTCAGCTTGGAAGGCTGATGCTCTAGCCAACTGAGCTACTCCCGCGCTTGCCGCTTCCTCCCCCAACCGTCGGCGGAGACTCGAATGGTGGGGGGAGGATTCGAACCTCCGAAGGCTTCGCCAGCAGATTTACAGTCTGCCCCGTTTGACCGCTTCGGTACCCCACCCCTCGTCCTTCACCCGAAACGATGCCGCCGGGCGCGCCACGCGCATCCCAGGCCCGCGTCATGACGTGGAAAAGAGCCGCCCCCGGGCACCAGAGGCGGCCTTGGATGAACGAGCTTTGAAAGGTAACCCGGGCCCTGAGAGGCATCAAGGCCTCGAACGGCGGCACTTTCGGCCCCTCCCGAGGCGCTCCGGAACGAGGGCCCGGTCGAGGAAAAAAGGCCCCGGGAAGCTGGCGAAGGGACTCGAACCCCCAACCTGCTGCTTACAAGGCAGCTGCTCTACCAGTTGAGCTACGCCAGCGGTGCCCTGGAGGGAAGGTAGACGCCCGCGCGAAGGCCCGACAAGCTCTATGCGGTCGGGCACGGCGACGAATCCGGCCGAAGCCGGCGGTGCGGAGCTCCCGCTCAGGTCACGACCTTCCAACGCGTGCCGCCCGCCCCGTCCTCGAGGACGATACCCCGCCCGGCCAGCTCCTCACGGATGGCGTCGGCCGTCGCCCAGTCCCGCCTCGCCCGCGCGGCGTTGCGCTCCTCGATCCGTTCCTCCACCCAGGCCGTCATTTCGTCGTCGACGGCGCGCGTCGTGTGCGCGACCTCCAGCAAGCCGAGCACGGAGTCGATCGACGCGAGCGCCTCGAGGGCCACGTCGCGGTCGTGCTCGCGCACGGGCCGGCCACCGTCCAGGGCGGCGTTCACGCCGCTCACCAACACGAACACCGCGGCCAGCGCGTCGGCCGAGTTGAAGTCGTCGTCCATGGCCCGGCGGAACGAGGCCAGCGCCTCTGCGGCCAGGTCGGGGAGGACGCTCGGCTCGGCGTCCTCGGAGACGCCGACATCCCGCAGGCGGGCCTCGAAGTCCAGAAGGCGCTGAACGGCGTTCTTCGACGCATCCAACCCGCCGTACGTGAAGTTCATCTCCCGGCGGTACTGCGAGCTGAGGAGCTGGTGGCGAATGGAGGCGGGGTCGTATCCGCGGTCGAGCAGATCGCGCACCGTGATGAAGTTGCCGAGCGACTTCGACATCTTGCGGCCCTCGACCAGAAGGTGCTTCACGTGCAGCCAGTAGCGCACGAAGGGCTTCTTGCCGGTGGCCGCCTCGGACTGGGCGATCTCGTTCTCGTGGTGCGGGAAGACCAGGTCCTCGCCGCCCAGGTGCATGTCGATCGTCTCTCCGAGCTCGGTGATGCTCATCACGGAGCACTCGAGGTGCCAGCCCGGCCGGCCGGGGCCCCACGGTGAATTCCACACCGCCCCGGCGACGCGGTCCACGTCGGAGGCCGCCTTCCAAAGCGCGAAATCGCGGGCATCCTCCTTCTCGTAGTCGTCCTGCGCGACGCGGGCGCCCGCCCGCAGCGTCGCGGGGTCGATCCCCTTCAGCCTTCCGTAGTCGGGGAAGCGGGAGATGGAGAAGTACACGGCCCCATCGTCCGCCTGGTAGGCATAGCCCCCGCGCACCAGCCGGTCGACGAAGTCGACCATCCGCTCGACGTATTCCGTGGCGCGCGGATAGCGGTCGGCGGGCCGCATGCCCAGCGACTCGGCGTCCTCCAGGAAGACCTCCCCGAATGGCTTCGTGTGCTCCTGCACGGTGACGCCCCGGCGTGCCGCACCCTGGATCGTGCGGTCGTCGACGTCGGTCAGGTTCATCACGAAGCGCACGTCGTAGCCGCTCCACTCCAGGTAGCGATGGACCAGATCGTAGAAGAGGAACGCGCGATAGTTGCCCACGTGGGCGTAGTCGTAGATCGTCGGTCCGCATGCGTAGAGTCGGACCCGGCCCTCCTCCAGGGGCTCGAAGGTCTCGAGGGAGCGCGTGAGCGTATTGTGGACCTTGAGTGGCATGTCGTGGATCGTGGGGTTCAGGCGTCGGGAGCGCTCGCCGCGGCGATCTCGGCGAGAATGGCTTCGAGCGCGCTCCGGGGGTCGACGGCGCGCGTGATGGGTCTTCCGATGACCAGGTAATCCGCACCGGCCTCGACGGCGTCGGCGGGAGTAGCTACCCGCCTCTGGTCCGCCCGATCCCCCCCGGCGGGTCGGATCCCCGGCGTCACGATGAGGAAGTCCTCGCGCACCGCGCGCCTCAGCCACGAGGTCTCGAGCGCCGACGCCACGACTCCGCTCACGCCCACGTCGGACGCCAGGTCGGCCAGGCGGGCGACCTCGTCGCGCACCGACACGATCTCGCGACCCCACACCGACTCCATCTCCGCCGGGGTGAGCGAGGTGAGGACGGTCACCGCCAGAATGCCGAGGCGTCCGTCCGCGGCGTCCCTGGCCGCCTCGAGCATGCGCCTGCCTCCCGATCCGTGCACGGTGAGAAGGTCCACGTCGAGCGCGGCGGCCGCGCGCACGGCACCCGCCACGGTGTTGGGAATGTCGTGGAGCTTCAGGTCGAGGAAGACCCGCTTGCCCCGCGCCGACAGCTCCTCGACCACGGACGGGCCGGCGTGCGTGAAGAGCTCCAGCCCGACCTTGTAGAACGTGCCGGCGGGACCCAGCCGGTCGACCAGGGCGAGCGCCTCGTCCCGGACCGAGTAGTCCAGGGCGATGATGATCTCCGTCATGCCGTGCCTGCCTTGGTGTGCGTGCCCACGATCTCGTCCCAGGATTCGCATCCGTGCCGCCGGCCCCAGCGGGCCAGCCCCCGAACGACCCGTAGTGAGGCGCGAGGATCCGCGAACGAAGCCGTGCCGATCTCCACGAGGGAAGCCCCCACCCTCGCATAGGCGACGGCATCCTCGGCCCTCATGACGCCCCCCACTCCCACCAGGGGAAGGTCGGTGGCGGCACGCGCGGCGCGTACGGTGAGGAGTCCCGCGGGAAGGAGCGCGGGCCCGCTCATCCCTCCCTGGCCCGCTCCGAGCTTCGCCCCACCGGCTGCCGGATCCACCAGCAAGCCGGGAAGCGTGTTGACCAGCGTGAGGCCGTCCGCTCCCGCATCCGCCGCGCAGCGCGCCGTGGCGCCCGGGTCTGGATCGTTGGGCGCGAGCTTGGCGAGAATGGGACGGGACGTCCGACTGCGACACCCCGACACGATGGCCGCCACGGCCTCGCGGTCCAGAGCAAAGGGGGGGCCGGCCCGGCGGGCGTCGTTCGGGCACGAGAGGTTCAGCTCGAATCCCAGAAAGCCCTCCTCCGCGTCGAGCCCCTCCACGATGCGGAAGTACTCCTCGATGCGGTGGCCCGCCACGCTCACGAAGACCTGCGCCCGGTGGACGTGGGTGCGGATCCAGGGCAGCTTCTCGCGTCGGACGCCATCCAACCCCGGGTTGGCCAGGCCGATGGAGTTCAGCATCCCGCCCGCGAACTCCGTCACGCGAGGGGCGCTGTTGCCCACGCGGGGCTCGAGCGTGACCGACTTCGTCACGAAGCCACCGAGCGCGTCCACGTCCAGGACGTCGTCGAGCTCCAGCCCGAAGCCACACGTGCCGGCGGCGAGAAGGACAGGATTCTGGAAAGTGGCTCCGAAAAGCCGCGTGCTCAGTCTCAACGCGTGCTCATCCCCCAGGGTCCGCCCCGGGCTCCGAAGGTTGCCCGCGAACCGCGGCCGAGTCCGCCGCGGGCAGGGCGGCGCGCACCGCCTTCAAGCGCTCGGCCAGTTCCTCGTCCAGGCTCTCGAGCCCGGGCGCGGGTTCGCCTCGGGCGGCTCGAACGTAAGGGCTCCCGGCCAGTCCCTCCAGACGTCCGCGCAACCAGGCCCGCGTCCCCTCGCTCGGAGCGACGGACAGCGCCGCCAGAATCGCCTTCGGGGCCCACGGCTCGTGCGGCGCTGCATCGGCGTAGGCGAGGAAGAACCCGAGCGCCAGATAGGGTGCCCCCAGGCGATCCCGAGCGATCTCCCCTGCGGCGAACCAACCGAGCGGGTCGTCGAGCCCGGCGGCCGAGAGATCCGACAGGGCCTTCAAGTCAACGAGCATCCGGGCGACCGCGGCGTCCTTCGCGGCGGGGCGCAGCAGCGCGACCACGTGCTGCGTCTCCGAAAGCCCCTGCGCCCGGGCGAGCCTCCAACGCGCGAGCAGGATCCGGGCGCTGCCCGCGGAGGAGCCGATGCCCGCAGCGACCGCTCTGGCCTCGTCCGCGGCCATGGCTGTGTCTCCCGCGGCGCGCAGGTAGTGGGCGCGGGCGAGCCGTACCTCGCCCCGCACGGTCCGCTCCCCCGGAGCTGCGCCCACGCCCGACAGGAGCTGCGCGGCGTCCGCGGCTCCCCACCGCTCGGCCACGGCCGCCATCAGCGTCAGGATCGAGTCGGCCCGCTGGCCCGCCTCGGGCTCGGAGAGCAACCCTGCCGCCGCCTCCCGAACCTGGAGGTGATCTCCGTAATGGGCGCCCCAGCGGAGCCGCTCGAGCCCTGCCGCCACGCGGAGCCGGCGATCCGTACGCTTCACGGCATCCAGATCCTGCCACCCTCGCTCGAGCCTCCCCTGCTCCAGAAACGCCCGGGCGCGCCAGAGATGGCCCTCCGCGCTCGCCGGACCGCTCCTGAGCCCGCGTAGCGCCTCGTCGAGGAGGGGCATGCCGCGCTCCACGTCACCCGACGCGACCAGCGTGGCGCCGAGGTAGCAGATCGCGTCGAGGCGCGCGGTCGTGTCGCCCGCGTCCGCGGCCGCTTCCCGCAGCGCTGCGCGCGCGGCGCGCATCCTCCCCCGGCGGAAGTGCGCCCGCCCGATGAGGTACAGGGCCTCGTCCGCCCACGGTCCGTCGGGCTGGCGGCGGTAGCCGTCGGCCGCCTTGCGGATCACCTCCTCGTAGCGCTCGGCCGCCACGGAGTCACGGCCCGACCAGTGGGCGCGCTCGCCCTGGTCGAAGAGGCGCTGGGCATTGTAGATGGCGTTGTAGTAGACGCACCCCGAAAGGAGTCCCGCGACGCCGAAGAGCACGGCGCCATGCGTCTTCACCGGCTCTTCCCCGCCCCGCCCGAGCCGCCACCGGGTGGGTAGCGCTTGAAGAAGCTCTCCACGGCGTCGGCGAGCGCGCCCGCGGCCTTCCTCTGAAACGCGGGACGCGCGAGGAGGCGCGCCTCGGTCGGGTTGGACAGGTAGCCGACCTCCACCAGCACGGCGGGCATGAGCGCGTTCGTGATCACCGCCAGCGGCGCCTGCTTGACCCCCCGGTCCGGGCCCGGGCTCACCGTGGAGAGGTCCTTCTGGATCATCTCGGCCAGCAGGGACGACCAGTGCTGGTAATCGAGGTTGCGCAGTTGGTGGAGGATGGCGTCGAGATCGTTCGAAGGGTGTGCTCCGGCTTCCAGGCGCAGGGGCGCATTCTCGTTGGCCGCCACCCGCTTCTCGTGCTCCGTCCTGGCGTCGGACAGGAAGTAGGTCTCGAAGCCGTGCGCATCGCCGGGGCCCGAATTGCAGTGAATCGAGATGAAGAGCCCCGGACGCGTTCCCTTCCACTTCGTGGCCTCCGCCCCTCGATCCCACAGGGGGATGAGGCGGTCCGTGGTCCGGGTCATGTGGACCTCCAGCGTGGTGTCCTTCGACAGCACCTTCTGGAGGTCCTTGGCGATCGCGAGCGCGACGGTCTTCTCGCGGATGCCCGAGCGGCTCATCGTGCCGGGGTCGATGCCCCCGTGGCCCGCGTCGATGACCACGACCTTCCTCCCGTCGTAGGGGGAGGGCTCGCGCAGCCCGACGCGTGACGGCTTGGGGTCGATCGTGTCCGGCACGAGCGTGTCGGCCTTCATGAGCGTGTCGCCGGCCGCGGGCCCCGTGGCGGCTCCACCCTGGCTCACCCTCAGCGTGACGCTCGCGGTGTCGAACGCGTACCGATCGGGAAACCAGCGGGGCAGGAAGTCCACGAAGAGTTGGAGCGGCACACGAATGCTGTCGCCCGCGACGTACGGCGCAGTCGCGAGCTGGCGCACACGCCCCTTCCAGCGGAAGAACGCGCTTCCGGTCCACAGCACGAGCCGAGCGCCCGTGGAATCCGTCACCGTCGCGCGGGCGCCATCCACCGACACCGACCACCCCAGGCGCTGGAAGGCCGAGATGGGAGCGGCCTGCCAGCCTTGCTCGCTGAACAGCGGCAGCAGTGCCGTCGAGCCGCCGCTCTTCTGGATTCTCAGCTCGGGCCGGTCCTGGGCCGTGAGCGGAGCGACGAAGAGCGCGAGCCCCGCGGCCAGGACCGCCCATGTGGCCGCCGTTCGCCGGGTCATTTGTCCCCCATGGCGCGCTGGGCCTCCCGGTCCTGGATGCGACGCTTCAGGGCTTCTCGCTTGTCGTAGAGCTTGCGTCCCCTCGCCAGGGCGAGCAGCACCTTGGCGTAGCTCCGGGAGAAGTAGATCTCCAGAGGGATGAGCGTCAGCCCCTTCTCCTCCACGCTCCCGATCAGGGAGCGGATCTCCTTGCTCCGCAGAAGCAGCTTGCGCACACGCAGGGGGTCAGAGTTGGCTCGGTTGGCCTGATCGTAGGGAGAGATGTGCAGGTTGTAGAGCCAGACCTCTCCGCGCTCGACCCGGGCGAAGGCATCCTGGAACGATGCCTTTCCCTCACGCAGCGACTTGACCTCGGGCCCCTTGAGGGCCATGCCGGCCTCGAACGTCTCCAGGATCTCGTACTCGTGGCGGGCCTTGCGGTTGCGCGCCACCACCTTTCGACCGTCCTCGCTCACCGTCGCTCACCGTCTCCCGGGAGCCCACGTTCCCGACGGCCTCCGCCCATCAGTAGATCAGCACCGGCGTGCCCACATGCACCATGTGCATGAGCGTCCGCGCCGCCTCGTTGGTCAACCGGATGCACCCGTGCGAGACGCGCCGATCCGCGGGATCGGGATTCAGCACGAGCTGGGGCAGGTTGGTCCCATGGATGGCGATCCCATCGCCCAGGTAGATGGCGGTGGTGCCCATCACACCCTTCATGAGGCGCGGGGGACGGCTGTCCGGCGGGATGGGCAGACCTCGCTCCACGTAGTGCCAATCGGGTGCCTCCCACAGGGGGTCCTTCTCCATACGCTGGATACGGAACATGCCCCGCGGCGTCGAGAACTTCCACCTGTGCTTGCCGCGGTCCAGGCGAAAGCCCGTGCCCGTGCCGGCCGGGGCCGACCACACGGCCCTGTCACCCTCGAAGAGGTAGACGCGGTTCTCCGCGAGGTGCACGACCACGTACGGTCCGTCGGCCCGCACCAGGGGGCGGTCTTCGCGCACCTGGTGCGTCCGGACCTCGGAGCGGAAGAAGACGTCGCCCCCGTCCGGGTCGAAGACGTTCTGGGCCCGAAGGGTCCCGGACCCCGCCAGGAGAAGCAGCACGACGGCCGGGAGCACGCCCTTCAAGAGGCCACCTCGAACGTCTCTCGCACCTTGAGCCGGCTCGCCTTTCGCATGGTGTACACCTGGCCGATTTCGCCGCCCAGAATAAACACTAGGGCTTCGTAATAGATCCAGAAGAACAGCACGGCGACCGTGGCCAGATTCCCGAACATGCTGTCCCAGTCCGCCGCGCTCGTGGCGTACCAGGAAAGGCCTTCCTTGAGGGCTTCGTGGAAGAATGCGGTGAACGTCGCGGCCACCAGCGCGGTCTTCCACGGAATCCGGCGCGCGGGCAGGTACCGGTAGACGATCAGGAAGAGGACCCAGATCGAAGCGAGGGCGAGCACATGCGCCAGGAGGCGCTGCGCCAGGCCGAAGGCTCCGCCCTGGAGCCCCGAGATCTGAACCCCGTAGCGCATCGCGGCCTCGACGGCGACCGTGACCCCCATGTTGAGGGTGACGAGAAGCAGGCCGATGAGCACCACCTGGACATCGAAGACCTTCCCCCGGATGAGCCCCCGGCTCTGGCTGATGTCGAAGATCTCCCGCAGCACGATGCGCAGCGTACCCACCAGGCGCGTGGCCAGCCACACGAAGATCGGGGCACCCAGGAGCGTGAGTCCGGAGCGGTTGGCCAGGAGGCTCGACACGAGCCCGCGGATAACGCCCGCCATGTCGACCCCACCGCCCGCGGCCGGGAGGTTGCTGGCCACCAGGGAGAGGACCACCTCCGTGGGATTGCCGAACCGCGCGCTGAGCACGTAGCCCGCCACGCCGATGCCCAGGATCAGCAGGGGCACGATCGCGATCAGCAGGTTGAAGGACACGGCCCCTGCCATCAGGAAGACCTCGTCCTCGTGTACCTTGTCGCGGAGGCGCCCGACGAACTCACGCACCGCGTAGTAGACGCCGGGGCGAACCGAGCGGTCCGTCATCGGGAGACCCCCGTACCCGTGCGCTTCCCGCCCCACGCACGGCACGGACAACGAAACGCCGCGGGAGCGATGGAGAGCCGCCGCGGCGTTCCCGGGCGAGATGGTCGACTCACCCTCGGCATCGGGCGTTCCCGCTCAGGCTCCTTCCTCGCCTCCGTCGTCCTGGTCGGCACCGGCGGCCACGGCCTGCCGCGCGGCGTCCATGCCCGCTCGGTAGGCGGCCTTGGACCGATCGAGCTTGCGCTCCAACTCGTCGCGCGCGTCCACGGCGGCCTTGCGACCGGCGTCGACGGCACCCCTCACGTCGTCGAGGCGGGATTGAACACCCTCGCGGGCGGACTCGAGGCGGTCCTCGAGCTGCTTCTGCGCATCCCGCATCCGCTCCTCCGCAGAGCTACGCAGGCTGCGAGCGCGCTCCTTGAGATCTTCCTGCGTCTCCTGGCCCGACTTCGGGGCGAAGAGCAGTGCGAGTCCGGCGCCGACGAGGGCGCCGAGCACGAAGGAGCCGATCTGACCTCCCCCGCCCCGCTCGATGATCACCGTGGGGACTTCCTCATTGTCGCGCATAAATGCCTCCATTGCCTGCTGCGCCGTCGTCTTGGTCGGCTCAGGTTCAAGTTAACGGGGGGCTCCAGGGCCAACCAGGGAGACCCGGCCCGCACCGGGCGTCCCTCTCGGCGCTTCCTGTGTAGCCCTCAGATGACCCAGCGCGGATCGCCGGGATCGAGATCCGGCACCTCGTAGCCGTCCCGGCCCATGAGCCCGTAGGTGAGCTGTTTACCGAGCTCGACCCCGGGCTGGTCGAGGGGGTTCACCCCGTAGAGCGCCCCGGCGTACACGGTCGCGATCTCGAGGAGCATGAAGAGCTCACCGAGGGCGTGCGCGTCCAGACGCTCGAGCCGCAGGGTCACATTGGGTCGTCCCGCGCGCCTCAGGGCCTCGGCGGTGGCGCGCTGCTCCGTGGCGAGCAGCTCACCCAGGCCGTGACCGCCCAGATACGCGAGCGAGGGAATGCCCGGGTGGCGAGAGGGGATCGCGACCTCGGCCCCCGGATCGGCCACCGCCACGAAGAGCACGACCTTGTCCTCGGGCCCCTCCATGAGGAGCTGCAAGAGCGAATGCTGATCGGTGGCACCGACCGAGGCGAGCGGCGTGGGGCCCACGGCCACGGGCGCGCCGTCCACCCCCTTGGCCTTCCCCAACGACTCCGCCCACAGCTGCTGGAACCAGAGCCCGAGCGACCGGAGCCGGTCCGCGTAGGGCATCATGACGTGGATCGGGCGCGCCATCTCCTGGTCCGCCGCCCACAGCAGCGTGGCGAGCACGCCCGCGGGATTGTCGAGGAGCTCGGAGCCGCGGCACCGCTCTTCCGTGGCCGCGGCCCCCGCCAGCAACCCCGAGACGTCGATGCCGCACACCGCCGCGGGCAGAAGCCCGACCGGAGAGAGAACGGAGAAGCGGCCTCCCACGTTCTCCGGCACCGGAAGCGCGGGGATGCCCTCGGCCTCGGCAATCTGGCGGAGCGCCCCGACGGCCGGGTCGGTGGTGAAGA
>CAZFIS010000126.1:0-10156 GCA_964519125.1 uncultured Gemmatimonadaceae bacterium
TCTCGAGGGCCTTCGCTCAGCCGTTCCTGCACCACGATGGGGTTTCGCGACCACAGGTCCTTCGCGCAGATCTCAGATGGCGACGCGCATGAACTTGCCGGTAGCGTTCGCGTTGATCTCTGCGCCCGACGCGATGCGAGCCTCTACGGTATACAGGGGTGGCTCACAGAGCGTGACCTGGGCCACGACGGTTGCGGACCGGCCCAGGGGCAGAGGTTTCCGGTACCGGATCTTAAGCTCGGCGGTGACGGCCACGGTGCCGCGGGCGAAGAGGGCGTTGGTCATGGCGCCATCCAGGAGTGAGGCGATGATCCCGCCGTGCACCACGCCCGGGTACCCCTCCCAGGACGAGGGACAGTCGATGATCGCCTCCACACACCCATCGGGGCGGACGACGTAGCGGACCCCCAGCCCGAAGTCTCCCGGCTCGCGCCCCACGAAGCACCGCGGATGGTGCCGGCTCCTGAGCTGCTCGAGGATATCACTCGGGGCGGAATCCACGCTCAGCTCACCGAGCATCAGACGGAACGCGGAACCCCACCCGGGTTCGAGCCAATGCTGCCCGACCTTGCGCAGCACGAATCGGATCTTCGCGGACACCGGGGCCCGCTCCGCCACCAGCGCTTCCTCGATCTCCGTGAAGATTGCCCGGTGGCGCGTCACCAGGGCTCGACGGAGGAGGTCCTCCTTGCCGTCGAACTATCGGTCCCTGTGCCGCCCGCGGTGTCAGGGACGTGTGGCACGTGGAGCACTGCCGCAGTCCCGGCCGGTCCTGCTTCTCAGCCTCCTCTTCGTGGCACTTCAGACAGGTGCCGTGCATGGCCTCGAGGTAGCTCGGTGCGCGCGCCAGGTCTTTGGCCCCGTTGGCGTACTCGTCCTTCCACTCCTTGTGGCACTCGACGCACGGCTTGGCGGTCGCGGCGGTCTTCGCGGATGCCTCGGCGTGACAGGTCACACAGGAGCGGTTCGACGGATGGGGGCCTGGCAAGCTCAGGCTGTCCGCCACGGCCTGAATGTGGTAGGTGTGGTCGAAGACCACCGTCTCCGTGTACATGTGCCGATGGCACTGGGAGCAGGGAGTGGTCGTGTCGCCCGGGAGCGACATGTGGTGACAGGCCACACACGATGAGTCACCCCCCAGGCGCTTCTGGCAATCGGCGTGCGGAAGGACGGTGACGAGGCCCGCCCGGTCGCCGTCGAGCCGCAAGCGTTGCCCCGTGACGTCCAGTCTCGAAGCGGCGTGCACCGGCACCGAGTGGGTTCTGGCGTAGCGCGGATACATGAGCGCCCATGCCAGAGGAACGATCAGGACCGCGATCATCGTCGTTCGCTCCAGGCCGCTGCTCAGCGTGGTGTGCCACACCCGTGACAGGGAATCGAACGAGACCTTCAAGGCCGGCCTTCCGGCTTCGCCCGACGGCGCCTGGAAGACCCCCATGTGCTCGGCGAACGCCAGGAACACCAGCGCGGCTCCCGCCACCACTCCGAGAGAAAGCGCCCATTCGGAGAGGGAAGGGAAGTAGACCTCACCGGCGCTCCGGAAGTACCCGAAGATCCCCACGTCCATACGGTTCAGGAGGAGCCCCGCCGAGGCGGAGAAGGCCGCGACGGCCAGAGCCACGGGCGAGCGTCGCGGCCCGGGGAGCCAGACGAGCAGTACAGGCACTACGCTCGTCATGAGGACCTCGGCGCCGAAGAGCCAGCTCTCCCACGTGCCTGCCAGGAGATCCCTCCAAGCCCCGTCGTGGCCCAGGTGATACACCTCGAGGAGGAAGTAGACGGCCAGGACCCCCGTGGCGATGCTCGCCAGGGCAGTGAGCATGGGCATGTCCCGGCCTGTCTCCGGAGCACCCGGGTCGCATCTGCTCCACTCGGACCTCACGCGCATCAGCTCCTTCTCCACCGGAGTGGGTCCGAACACCGCGCTTCGGTCGTACCACTGAGCGTGGAGGATGCGCACGAGCACCAGGAACATCAGCCCCCCGCCCACTGCCGACAGGATGAAGAGAAACGGCAGCAAGGGCGTGTACCAAAGCGGGTACAAGCGCTGGGGCGTCACGAGGAACAGCGAGCCCAAAGAGGAGTGGTGCAGTGAGGAGAGCGAGATGCCCACGATCACCACCGCGAACGCGATCCGGTGCAGCAGCTTCGTGACTCTTTCAGCCTTCAGCTTCTCGAATACCGCGGGCGCCAGCTCGATGGCGGTCACCGTGAAGTAGAGGCTGACGCACCAGAAGACCTCGAAGAGGAACGAGTGGGCGTTCCACATGAGGAAGGGGTGCCAGAACCTCCAGGGGAGACCGATGTCGAACAGGAGCGCCAGACACGAGCACCCGTAGCCCAGGAAAGCCACCAGGATGGCTGGCTTCATGAGAGGTCGGAAGCGTTCCAGGCGGAGCACGTAGACCAAAAAGCCCACCGTGAAGCCGCTGGTGGAAATGGCCACCCCGGCCACCATGTTGAAGATCTTCCAGAGCCCCCATGGCACGGCGTCGTCGAGGTTCGTCGTAGCGCCCAGACCGAACCACAACCGCAACACCCCGGCGACAAACCCCGCCAGGGTGAGAGCCCAGAGGAGGTCCTTCAGGGTGCGAGCGCGGCTGTTCACCGGTCCACCTCCTCCGTACGCGCCGCGGCTTCCGCCGCCAGCCTCATGCGCCGGCGTATGACCCAGTTGATCCCAAGGAGGCCACCGGCCACGCTCAACCCGATGAATGGGGTCTTGGCGATGAGGGGCTCGGTGAGTGAGGGGATGGCCGCCGTGCGAGCGTCGGGCCACCCCATGCCGTCCAGGTCCACGTCCGAGACATACAGGACCGAAGTGCCCCCGAACTCGTGGTTCCCCCAGATCCGGGGGATATAGGTGCCGCGTCCCGCGGCGATGATGTCCTGCGCTTCCTTCAGCAGAGCGCCCCGCTCCCCGAAGCGGAGAGCCCCGCCGGGACAGGCGTCCACGCACGCCGGTTGGAGTCCGTCGGCCTGACGCTCCGCGCACATGTCGCACTTCTTCACGAACGGGACCACCTCGTCCCACTCATAGCGGGGAACCTGGAACGGACACGCGAGCATGCAATACCGGCATCCGATGCACTTATCCTGGTCGTAGACGACCGGGCCCTGCGGGGTCTTCGTGATGGCGCCCACCAGACACGCTGACACGCAGCTCGGGTCCAGGCAGTGCATGCAGCTCATGCGGGCAAACCTCCCGGAGGCGACCTCCCGCAAGCTCAGAAGACGGTTCTCCGACAGACCGTCCTTGACGGTAGCCCGGTCCACCTGAGCCTTCAGCGGGTCCGAGCCGTTCTTCTCGATACAGGCGTCCACACACTGCTCGCAGCCGGTGCATCGGGTCACATCCACCAGGATCGCGTTCATCGTACCTCGATTCCCTTCCCACGGAGGGCCTCGGCCACCCGGTCACCCGCCCCGGGCCGGAGTTGCCAGTGGACCGCCGAGATTCGGTCGAAGAAGAACAGGACCGCGTGCGCCAGCTTCGTGAACGGCGTGACCACGAAGAGGAGCTCTGCGCTCAGCAGGTGCGCCAGCATCATCACGTTCCAGGCGAACGGATTCACGGCGGGATGCGAGGCGAGATACCCTGAGAGGAACGGCAGGAGGACGAGCAGAAGCAGCAGGTAGTCCGTAGGACGGCTGACCAGCCGGTGTCGTGAGCGAAAGACGCGCAACGCCAGAAGAAGGAGGACGCAGAAGAGGGTGAGCAGAGTCAGGATATCCGCCGTACGCCTGTCGATCGTCGGCAGGTGGAGACCCAGAAAGCCCTCCCACAGCACCACGTGATCGATGAGGAAGACGGGTACCACGAGAATCCCGATGTGCATCACATAAGAGGCCGCCGAGAAGATGCCCGTCCCGGGCTCCATGTGCCGCACGGGGACCACCCAGGTCGAGGCTTCCCGGGCGACGCTCTTCCAGTGCACGTGCTTCAGACGCCGGCCCTTCTTCACCCCGAGGAAGTAGAACTGGAGCAGGACCTGCCGGCCCAGGCCCAGGATCATGATCAGGAAGGTGATCCCGAAGAGAGGCCCCTTGGCGAATCGGATCCAGTCGTCGATGGTCATGCCGTTCGCTCGCGTTCAGATGGCCAGGAGGGCCGCCTCTTCCTTGCGTTCGGCGGGGGATTTGCCGCCCGGAATCTCGATCGCCTGGAGAATCAGCTCATGCAGCCCCATGATTCGGCACGGGAGATCGTAGTGCTCCACCAGCTCCTTGAGCTGCTTCTTGCAGTTGGCACACGGGGCCACCACGATGTCGGCCTCCGTGCGAGCCAGCTGCTCGGCCTTCACCTTGCCCGCGATATTCATGCGGAAATCGTGGAGCTCGTCGATGGAGACCAGCCCGCCGCCCCCTCCGCAGCACAGGTTGTCTGCTCCCTTGGGGGTCATCTCCACGTAGTCGCGAACGAAGCTGCGCAGGATCTCCCGCGGTTGGTCCACGATCCAGCCCGAGCGGGCGAGGTTGCAGGGATCGTGGTAGGTGACCCGCTCCGTGATGATGTCCGGATCGAGCGTGATCTTGCCCGCTCGCAGGCAGTCCAGCGTGTACTCCATGAAGTTCCGCACGGGTGGGGCGCGCTCTCCCATGAACGTCGGGATGAAGTCGTGGGCCGCACGCGACGCATGCCCGCACTCTCCGATCAGGACGTTGCGGCCCTGGAGTCGCTCCACCTCCTCGACCAGCTGCTTGATGATGTTCTCCAGGTGCCAGTCGCTGTAGAAGAGCCCGTAGTTGATCCCGTCGTAGTTGCAGAGTCCGATGGTCCACTTGTCCCAGTCGCCCGCCGCGTACAGGACGGCCGCGTTCCCCATGAGGGTGTCGGGCTCCATGATGTAGTCGCTCACCGCACAGAAGAACACGTAGTCCCGGCCCACCTGATCGGTGGGGAAGTCCAGCTTCACGCCCAGGCTCTCCTCCATCTCCTCGGAAAGGAACGAGAGGATGTCCACCAGTCCCGCCCGTGACACCTTGGACGTGTTGTGGGTCTCGCCCTCGAGCTGCTCCTGAACGCTGACCTGAAGGGCTTTGGGCACGATTCCCACCAGGCTCAGGATGTAGCGCCCGAGACGGGTAATGAGGCCGTGGTCGAAGCCGAGGGGACACGAGCGGGTGCAGCGGCGGCACACCGTGCACCGATAGAAGACGTCCCCCATCTCGTTGATCAGCTCCTCCGTCAGCTCGAAGGGTGTCGTGAACCGAGAGCTGACCCAGCCGCTCAGGGTGAAGTACCGCCGATAGGTGTCAAGGAGGAGGTTCGTGCGGTAGCAGGGGATGTCGCGTGGATCCCCCGACGCAAGGAGGACGGGGCAGGCCACTGCGCAACGGTTGCACTTCGCCGTGGACCTACAATAGCTGTCCAGCAGCGGCTTGTAGTCGCTGTGTTCCAGAACCTGCGCGAACGCTTCCAGGAAGCGGTCCACGAGGTTGTCGTTCGGCCGCTCCAGAACGTGGTAGGGAAAGGCGTGACGGGCCGGCGGCGAGGGCCGGCCCTGCGGTAACAAAATGCTCTGAGTCTCCATTGCGCCTGCATGGGGTCGCGGGTGTGTTGCCACCCGTCGCAGGGCAAAGCGCGTACCAGGGCGCCCGACGCTGTCCACGTTCCGAAGGCGTCGCTGCATCCCGTCGCACCCGATCCGCGCGGAAAGCGCTCGTCCGGCTCGTTTCTCGCTCCCTCGCCAAGGCCGACCGCACACGCTTGCGGCCCAGCGTCGCCCCCTGGGTGTGCGTTGCGAGTGTTGCAACGCGAGGTTGCAGTGCGACGCTCGCCGCGACATGGCGGGCACCCTTGCCGGGACCGAGCGGCCGGCCGTTTACAGACAAGATCCCCCAATCCAGGCCTCGGCGCCCGCGATCCACGCCGTGTGTGACGCCGGGGCATAAGAGTTGCTCCCTCGGCATGCCGGAGACAAACCCCCGAGGAGGATCATGCGCTTCGGCATCCCGCTTCTGGGCCAGAGGGTGGCCCCGCGCTGCACCATCGCGGATTCGGTCCTTCTGCTCACCATCAAGCACCGGAGAATCCTGGAGGAGTCCAGGGTTCTCCTGGATGGTGGTACGTGGATGGACCTGGCCCGTATCCTCACCGACGAGGATGTGGATGCCTTGGTGTGCGGGGGCATCAGCCGACCCAACCGTGAGGCCGCGCTGTCTCAGGAAGTGCAGGTGATCGACAACGTGGCCGGGACCGCCGAAGCAGTGGTGGAGGCACTCCGGGACGGGGGGCTCCGCTCGGGGTTCGGGCTCGCCGCTCCAGAAGAGCCGCCTGCCGCGTCAGGGGGGCGGGGCGGATCGCATCTCCATCAAGGCACCGCCGAGACGCGGACCGACGGCGGAAGGGAGCGGCGCGGGAGCGACAACCAGCCCGGCCTCATCGACTGCTTGGCCTGTACGGACCGTGTATGCCTCCGGCCCGAGCCGTGCCCGCATCTGCCTCCCTCGTCTCAGGCCACGGACCTCGAGTCCGCGAAGACGCTGGAGGCCGCCTGGGAGGTGGCGTGTGAGGAGGAGCGCACGCTGTGCCGCCTGGCGGAGCTGGTCTACTTCGCGCTGGAGATGGGCTACACCAAGCTGGGGGTGGCCTTCTGCGTCGATCTCCTGAAGCCGGCGTCGGTGCTCACCGGGGTGCTGCGGCGCTTCTTCGAGGTCGTGCCCGTGTGCTGCAAGGTCGGGGGGCTCGCCGCGGGAGAACCGACCGTGATGGGCCCGAGACAGAGCCGGTCCGGGCCCCGGCATCAGGAGGCGGCCTGCGATCCGCTCGGTCTGGCCGCGGTCCTGAACGCGGCGCACACGGATTTCAATGTCCTCGTGGGTCTGTGCGTGGGTGTCGACGGCATCTTCTCCCGGGCGAGCGTGGCTCCTGTGACCACCCTATTCGTGAAGGACAAATCACTGGCGAACAACCCGATAGGTGCAGTTTACTCGCACTACCATCTGGAAGGTATCTGAAGTCGATGGCCGACGCATCGTCGTCGGCCCCTACGAGAGGGAAGAGGAGGTGCATCATGGCGATTCCAACGCTGAATGCCGTCGGCTTCTGCGCGCACTACTCCGAGCAGGGTGACTGGGCCTTCGACTACGCCCTCGCGCTGTCCCGGATGCACGGGATCCAGTTGAACGTGTTCCACTTTCTGACCGATCCCTATCACCCCACCTCCGCACCTTCGCACGGCCTGTCCGAGGACGAATTGGCCGAGCTTGCGGTACGGATGGAGCGGGAGCTCCGCATGTACTACGACCAGCGGGCGGGGGACTACCTCGACGTGGGATTCAGGCTGTGCGAAGACACGTCATGGACGGAGCTGCACCGCTGCCTGTTGAAGCGGGAGTTCCAGATTCTCGTGCTCGGCTACCCGGCGCCTGATGCCCGCTTCGGCCGTAAGCCCATCGACGAGTTCGCGGACAGCTTCGTGTGCCCCGTGGTCCTTGTCGGCCCCGGGCATTCCCGAGAGTTTCATATCAACGGCACTGCAGCACTCATTAGCGAGAAGTTGGGCATCCCTGACGGCGCCTGGGAGCAGATCGCGCTTGCGGCTCGTTGAACCCCGGCGGCGCGCGCAATGAGTCTCAGATGGGGGCCGGACGGCATGAAGGACATCAGTGAGCTGATCTTCCAGAGCATCAACGACGGGGTGTTCACCGTCGACGAGAACCGGATCATCACCGCGTTCAATCGGGCTGCTGAGGGGATCACTGGGTTCCAGGCGCACGAAGCCGTGGGCAAGCACTGCTTCGATATCTTCCGCACCGAGTTCTGCCATACCCAGTGCCCTCTCAAGGACACGCTCCGGCACCACGACCCTGTGGAGAACGCCCGGGTCTCGATCATCACGAAGGAAGGGTGCGACCTGCCCATCAGCGTGACCACGCAGGTCCTTCGAGACGATGCCGGCAACATCGTGGGGGGCGTGGAGTTCTTCCGAGACCTCTCGGACCTCGAGGATCTCCACCGGCGCCTGGGTGAGCGCAAGGCGCTGGACGACATCGTGAGTGTGAATCGGGAGATGCAGCAGCTCGTCCAGCTGCTCCCGGACATCGCCCAGTCGGAGTGCAGCGTCCTGATCGAGGGTCCCTCCGGCTCGGGGAAGGAGCTCGTCGCGCAGGTCATCCACAACCTCAGCTCCCGCAAGTACGGCCCCTACATCCGGATCAACTGTGGGGCTCTGCCCGCGACGCTTCTGGAATCGGAGCTGTTCGGGTACGAGCGGGGGGCGTTCACCGATGCCAAGCGCGACAAGCCAGGCAAGTTCTGTCTGGCAAACGGGGGAACGCTGCTGCTGGACGAGATCAGCGAGATGGATCCCTCGCTCCAGGTGAAGCTGCTCCGTGTGCTCAACGATGGGGAGTATCAACCGCTGGGCTCCACCCGGACGATGCACACAGATGCACGCATTCTATCCGCAACGAATGCAGATCTGTTGGAGCGAATCGCGAAGGGGACCTTCCGTGAGGACCTCTACTTCCGGATCAACGTCGTGGAGTTCCTCATCCCTCCCCTACGGGAGCGCCCTGAGGACATCCCGCTTCTCGTGGACCACTTCTTGAAGAAGTTCAGGAAGAAGACCCGCAAGTCCATCACGCGGGTCTCTCCCGAGACCCTGGCGACCCTTCGACGCTATGCCTTCCCGGGGAATGTGCGGGAGCTCGAGAACGCCATCGAGCACGCGTTCGTCATGTGCCGCGACGACGAGATCCAGCCCGCTCACCTGCCGGTGAGCCTCACGCGGGCCGGTGCGCCCACGAATGGCGTGGCGAAGCACGAGCGGAACGAGCGGGACATCATCGCCGAGGCCCTGCAACGTAATCACGGCGATCGCACACGAACCGCCCGGGAGTTACGCATGCACCGGTCGACCCTGTGGCGGAAGACGAGAATGTACGGGCTGGACGGCTGAACGGCGGCCGGCGTCCGACGGAGGCCGGCGCCCCTTTGGAGGAGAGTGGAGTCGGATCATGCTGACCTTCGGCCCCGTACCGTCGAGGCGATTCGGCCGCAGCCTCGGCATCAACAACATCCCCCCAAAGCGCTGTAGCTACTCCTGCCTCTACTGTCAGCTCGGCCCGACGAAGTCGATGCGAGTACGCCGCCGTCCGTTTCTCCCGGCTCAGGAGGTGGCTCGCGAGGTCGGGGACACGGTCGTCGCGTGCCGTGCCCGCGCGGAGCCCATCGACTACCTCACCTTCGTACCCGACGGGGAGCCGACGCTCGACCAACTCCTGGGAGCCGAGATCCGGGCCCTGGAACCGCTGGGGATTCCGGTCGCGGTCATCACCAACGGGTCCCTGCTGTGGCGCTCGGAGGTCCGGGCGGACCTCGCCGGGGCCGACGTGGTGTCGGTGAAGGTCGACACCACCGATCCGGAGACCTGGCGCCGCGTCAACCGCCCGGGGAAACAGCTCCGGCTTCCCGCCATCCTGCAGGGCCTGGAAGCGTTCGCCCAGGACTTCCCCGGCGAGCTGTGGACCGAGACGATGCTGGTGGCCGGGCTCAACGACGACGCGCACGGACTCGAGCAAGTGGCGGCCTTCCTCGAACGGATCGCGCCGGCTCGTGCTTACCTGGCCGTGCCCACGAGGCCGCCGGCGGATCTGGGTGTGCGGCCACCCTCGGCGGACACGATGGGCGAAGCCCTGGAGATCGTCCGCAATCGGCTGCCTTCGGTGGAGCTCCTGGTGAGCCCCGAGGAGGGAGCCTTCGGTCATGGGGCGGATCCGGCGGGAGATCTTCTCTCCATCCTCGCCGTCCACCCCATGCCGGAGGGCGCAGCGCGAGCCTATCTGGAGGAAGGCGGAGGGGATTCATCGCTGCTGGATGAGCTGTTGGCCGGCGCGCGGATCGAGCGGGTCGCCTATGACGCGCGCACGTTCGTCGTGTCGCGATCGAGCAGCTGAGCGTCGGACGCCAGGGGAGTCGCAGATTGTCGACGGCGACGGCGTCACTCCGGGTGTCACATCACGTCCGTCCCGTCAATCTGTAGGTCTCCACCGAGCCGGGGGAGCCTCATGCTGGCCACCATCGTGGAGCAACGGATAGGCATCATGGGGACATGGCGTCCGCTACCGGCCCTGGCAAGCACCGGGAGTGACGGCTGCTGAAGACGTGCCCGGGCCTCGGCCCGATCCGTACGGCCGAGCTCCTGCCGGT
>CAZFIS010000127.1:0-9913 GCA_964519125.1 uncultured Gemmatimonadaceae bacterium
GCGAAGAACTCGTTCTCCGGATCGGGGCTCAAGTTGACGAACGGAAGCACGGCAAGCGCTCTCGTGCGCGGGGGCTGCGGGGTCCGTGCATCGAGCTTCTGGACCAGGGCCGCCGCGGAAGGAAAGCGGTCGGCGGCGACGGCGGCGAGCGCGGTGCCGAGAGCGGCTTCGACCGCGGGGGGGACCGCCGGTCGGAGTCGTCGGATGGGCGGGACCGGCTCTGTGAGACGTTTCGCAAGCAGCGCCTGCGCTGTGCGGGCCGTGTACGGTGGCTCACCAGCCAGCATCTCGTACAGCACGGCTCCCAGACTGTACACATCGCTGCGCGCGTCCACCGTACGCTCCCCGACAGCCTGCTCGGGACTCATGTATTGTACCGATCCGAGCGTCACGCCCGTCCCGGTGAGTCGGTTCGTGTCGGGAGCGTCGGGAGCGAGGGCGATCCCGAAGTCTGCAAGCATCGCCTCCCCCTCGTGGAGAAGGATGTTCTCCGGCTTGATGTCCCGATGCACGATGCCCCGGGCATGTGCATGCTCCAGCGCCGCCGCCACCTGTCGCGTGATCTCCACCGCGTCGCCCACCGAGAGCTGCCCGGAGCGCTCAAGGAGCGTTCGCAGGGAGCCCCCCGCGATGTGGGGCATCACGTAGTAGAGGAGGCCGCCGGCCTCCCCGGAATCGAACAGCGGTAGGATGTGTGGATGGTTCAACTGGGCAACGACCTGGACCTCGCGCAGGAAGCGCTCCGCTCCCAGCATGGGACCGAGATCCGGCCGAAGCACCTTGATGGCGACGCGCCGGGAATGACGCAGGTCCTGGGCGAGGTAGACCGTGGCCATCCCACCGCGACCGAGCTCCCGCGCGATGGAGTATCGGTCGCCCAGCGCGCTCTTTACTGCGTCGAGATGGTCCGCCACCGTCACTCCGATCGAGGCTCAGGGAAGCTGAAGCTACGCGACGGCCGCCAGTCGGTCCATCATCCTGATCAGAGGCGGCCGCGGGGCCAGAGGTGCCGCGAGGCCCAGCTTGTGCAGGATGGCATGGAAGCGTGGGTTCGACCGCATCCGTTCGAAGATGGGATCGAGGGCACGCGCTTCGTCGCCGGCCAGTGTATGGCGTGCCGATCTGCCAGGTGTGGGTGGCGAAGAACTCGTCCGCCGCGAAATTGCTGGCCTTTCACGGCTTCAATGAAAGCAGGCGTCGATGGGAGAGTGGGTCCGTATCATAGGGTGGAGCGTCATTTCCTCGCTCAAGCGCCGACGGGATCTCGCACTCGAGAACGTGGCAGTTCGCCATCCCCGCGCGCGGATGGAATCTTCGCCACCGACAGGTGTCGCGGCTGGACGTCGCGGCCGATAGATGGCCGGGTGCGATGGCCTCGCAGGTGTAGGTGGAATTGCAGCCGTTGACGTTCGGCTTCCAGTCTCCAGGCGCAGGGAGACTCGGGTGAGTCGATTTGTCTCCCAGGGCTTGCCGCCCCGTTTTCCCTTCCCTAGCGTGCCTCTTCCGCGGGTCGACCACAGTCTGGCCGCTCCCGGAAGGATTCCATCGTCTTCATACAGAGTGGAGCGTCATCCGATGAGAATGAGCAGCTTGTTGGCCGTAGCTGCGGCCCTGGCGTTGGGTGCAGGCAATGCAGCAGCACAGCGCCGTCCGCAGGCTCCGACGCGACCGGCGGCCAGCCCGACGAAACCGGTGGAGAAGACCTCGGTGACGCACCACAGCGCACAGGTGGGCGGGGAGACGATCAACTATACGGCCACCGCGGCCACATACGTCATCCGCGACGACGCGGGCAACCCGAAGGCGACGTTCTTTTTCGTAGCCTATACGAAGGATGGCGTCAGCGACCCATCCACACGTCCCATCGCCTTCGTGTACAACGGGGGGCCCGGCTCGGCCTCGCTCTTCACCCACATGGGGATGGGTCCCCGCCGCGTGGTGCTGACCTCCGACGGCCACGGCATGCCGGCGCCGTACCGGGTCGAGGACAACCGCGACTCCTTCCTCGACGCCACGGACCTGGTGTTCGTCGACGCCATCGGCACCGGCTACAGCCGACCGGCGACGGGCCAGAACCCCTCGCAGTTCTATGGAGTCGTGAAAGACGCCAACGCGTTCAGCGACTTCATCTACCAGTACATCACACGGAACGAGCGCTGGTCGAGCCCCAAGTTCCTCATCGGCGAGAGCTACGGGACGACGCGCTCGGCGGAGCTCGCCTATGTCCTGCAGCATCGGCACGAGATGTACCTGAATGGCGTCGTGCTCGTCTCGAGCATGGCGTTCGCGTCGTGGGGGGCCGACGACCGCGACATCTACTTCCTGCCCACCTACGTGACGACGGCGTGGTACCACCACCTGCTCGCCCCCGACCTCCAGGCGCTGAGCGTGGCCCAGATCGCGCAGAAGGCGCGCGCGTTCGCGCACGGCGAGTATGCGCAGGCGCTGGAGAAGGGCGATGAGATCTCCCCCGAGGAGAAGCAGAAGGTGGTCACGGACATGGCTCGCCTCACCGGGCTGAAGCCCTCCTACATCGAGGAGGCGAACCTGCGCGTGAGCTCGTTTCGCTGGTTCAAGGAGCTCATGCGCGACAAGCGCCTCACTGTGGGACGGCTGGACTCACGCTTCACGGGAATGGACCGCGATGCCGCCGGCGAGGGCGACGAGTACGATCCCAGCGAGGCCTCCTACGAAGGCGCGTTCACGGCGACGTTCCAGGACTACATGAGCCGTGAGCTGAAGTGGGACTCGGATATGAACTACCTGGTGAGCGGCAACGTCCGCCCGTGGGACATGTCGACCCTGTCGAACGTCGGCGAGAACCTCCGTTCGGCCATGACCGAGGAATCGAGCCTCAAGGTTCTGGTGGTGTGCGGGTACTACGACGTGGCCACGCCCTTCAACGGCATCGAGGAGACCGTGTCGCACATGATGCTCGAGCCGAGCATCCGCAAGAACATCAGCTTCGACTACTACCAGTCGGGCCACATGGTCTACATCAACCAGAAGTCTGATGACAAGCTCCACCAGGACGTGGACGCGTTCATCAGGTCGGCGTACGAGCACTGAGGCGACGCGCCATCCACCTCGCCGATCAGGACTGCGGCGGCCGAATCTCGTAGATCGTCGGCCATCGCTTGCCCGTGACCAGCAGCGTGTCGTTGGCCGTGAGCCCCCAGCCCTTCGCCGAAGCGGGCAGCGGCCCGGGGCGTGGCCGCGAGCACGCGCCCGCTGGGCAGGTCCACCCGACGGACCTGCGAGGCACCGTAGAGGCCGACGCTCTCGAGCTGGACGCCGAGCGCAGCGGCGCGCAGTGCCGCAGGATGAAGGCCGCGTGGGCCCCGAAACCGTTGGCGGGCAGAGGCTGCAGCCTGAGGCATGGTGGGTGTCCTCCCTGGGACTCGACCGGACGTAGAGGAAACACTTCGTAGCGCTCAGAAGTAGAGCTTCTGTCGCTGAGAGTTCCTATCGGGTTGACGTTTCCATACGTCGTTCCCGGTGTGGCGCGAGTGATTCCAAAATGAAATCATCGTCCCCCGTCGTTCCCTACGTTGCGCTCCTCGTCTTTCTCGGCGCCGGCGCGCTTCCCACGGCATGTGCAGCAGCCGGTTCCTCCCCGCAGCAACCGACGTCGCGCATCACCGCCATCATGAGACGCCTGAGCGATGTCCGTCGCGTCGGTGCGGTCGCGGTTGCCCCCGATGGCAAGACCGTGGCCTGGATCGTCACCGGGAGCCACGGGAAACGAACGTACGGCGAGACCCTGCAGATCGCGGACGTCGACGGCACCCACGCGCGCGCCGTGACGATTCCGCGCGCGGCGAGCTGGTGTGGCTACGAGGCGCTGCGGTGGTCCCCCGACGGCCACACCCTGGCGTTCCTGTCCAACTGCAATCAGAGCGCGGCCCGCGCGGCTCAGCTCGACATCTACGAGGTCGGCGCCGGCGCGACCGAGGCGCGGCGCATCACGCATCTCGACGGCTTCGTGCACGAGCTGGCTTGGACGCCGAGCGGCTCACAGCTGAGCTTCCTCTACGTGAAGGGCGACCTGCATCCGATCGCGGCGGTGTCGGCCACCAAGCCACGCATCGGCGTGATCGGGCAGAACGGCGTCGAGCATCAGCGGGTTGCGGTGGTGCCGGCGCATGGCGGAACGGCGCGCGCCGTCACGCCCTCCTCGCTCTTCGTCTACGAGTACGACTGGTCCCCGAAGGGCGATCGCCTCGCCTACGTCGGCGCCCCGCCCCCCGGGCGCGACAACTGGTGGGTGGCCAAGCTCTATACCGAGACCGTAGGCCAGAAGCCTAGGCTCGCGCTGGATCCCACCTCGGTCTCAGGGCCGCTGCACGGCCTTCAGATCGCCCTGCCCCGCTGGTCGCCCGACGGCTCGCACATCGCCTTCATCGGCGGGCTGATGAGCGACCAGGGGTCGACGGGCGGCGACATCTATACGGTGGCGGCCGGCGGCGGCGTGCCAGCCGACATCACGCCCGGAATCGGCATCACACCGTCGTGGATGAGCTGGACCGGCGATCACGACCTGCTGGTCTCTTCCTTCGACGGCGGCTCCATGCGCCTGTCGTCCTTCACGCTGCACGGCACCTCCGCCGCCACCGGGCACAAGCTCTTCACGGTCGCCTCCGGACTCAGTGACGGGACGTTCGAGTCGGCCGTCTCGGTCTCCGCCCGGCACAAGGTGCTCGCCTTCGTCCACAGCAGCTTCGATCGTCCGCCGGAGATCGACGTCGCGATGCTCCGGACCGACGCCGCGGGCCGACCCGTGGGCGTCGCGCACGCACCGCATGCGATCTCTCACTTCAACGCGACCGTGAAGCCCATGTGGGGCACGACGGTATCGCTACGCTGGCGCAACGAGGGCTTTCGGGTGCAGGGCTGGCTGCTGTTCCCGCCGCACTACGATCCGCACAAGCACTATCCGATGATCGTCTATGTGCACGGCGGACCGAGCTCGGCCACGCGGCCTCGCTGGCCGTACGACGGGTACGGGCCGGTGCCGCTCGCGGCGATGGGTTACTTCGTGTTCATGCCGAATCCGCGCGGGAGCTTCGGGGAGGGCGAGCGCTTCGCACAGGCCGTGCGTCGCGATATGGGGTACGGAGATCTGCGTGACATTCTCGCGGGCATTGGCGCGGTCGAGGCCAAGTATCCGATCGACGACCAGCGGGTGGGCATCACCGGGTGGAGCTACGGCGGGTTCATGTCGATGTTCGCCCCGACCCAGACGCATCGCTTCAAGGCCGCCGTGGTGGGCGCCGGGCTCTCGGACTGGAAGAGCTACTACGGCGAGAACTCGATCGACCAGTGGATGATTCCGTTCTTCGGCGCCTCCGTGTACGAGGCTCCGAAAGTCTACGCCAAGAGCTCGGCCATCAACTTCATCCGCAACGACAAGACGCCCTCACTGGTCGTGGTCGGCCAGTACGACGGCGAGTGCCCGGCGCCGCAGTCGTTCGAGTTCTGGCACGGGCTCCGCGCCATGGGCGTCCCGACCCAGCTGGTCGTCTACGCGGGCGAGGGCCACGGCTTCTACAAGCCGCAGGACAGAAGGAACGTCCTCGAGCGCGCGCTCCTGTGGTTCCACAAGTACCTCGGCGGCGGAGTGGGGGTGCATACCGGCTGAGTCGGACTGAGCCGAGCGTTCCGGCCAGGTGGTATGAGCACCCGCCCCGATGCGACGATCTGACCCGTGTCGGCATCAACAGCGAGGTGCAGCTTCCTCCAAGCCCTGTTCCTGGGCGGTCTCTGCATGTGACCGACGTGGATCCTGAGCCCCCGAGACCACGTGGTGTGGTCGGGGATCGGGAGGGTGACGGCTCCGGAGTCGAGGACATCACTTCACGTTGCAGCTACACTCGGGAGCGATGCACCAACGCCCTGAGAAGCACGGGCACGCACCCGCTCGAGGGACCCCGACGAGACGATCCTCAGCGGCGGATGCCGGCCACGAGCGTGTCCCAGTTGCCGGCGGCGATCCGCTCCTGGTCGGCGCGATCGAGCCCGGCGGCCGCGAGAAAGTGCTCGACGCCACCATCGGGGCCGGGGCGATACGGGTAGTCCGTCGCGAACAGGATGCGCTCCACGCCGACCACGTCGACCGCCCAACGCAGATAGCGGTGGCTGTAGACACCGCCCGGCGTGATGTAGGCATTGCGGCGAACGCACTCGGAGAACGGCCGGGGGAGTTTGGCCTGCGTGGCCAACCAGTCGGCACGGTCGAGATAGAACAGGACGACCTCTCCCCAGTGGCCGAGCACCACCTGCAGGCCGGGGAAGCGGTCGAACACACCCGCGAGCGCGAGCCGGAGAAACTGCACGCCGGACTCGTAGTGCCACCCGATGCCGTACGTGGCGAACGCGTTGCTGATGGCGTCGTCGAACCCGGCGTACAGCGCATCCCGGACCCGGGGCTGCGGAGCCTGGGGATGGATGTACAGAGGGGCCCGAAGCGCCTCGGCGGCCTCGAAGACCGGCCAGTTGTCGTGGTGGTCGAGGTTGCGCTCACCTGTGCGTCCGAAGATGAGCGCACCGTTGAGGCCGAGCTCCGTGACGGCGCGCTCGAGCTCGCGCGCGGCGGCGGCGGGCGCGGGCATGGCGAGGGTGGCGAAGCCCTGGAACCGATTCGGGTGCGCCTTCACGAGCTCGGCAATGCGGTCGTTCGTCTCGACCTGAAGGCCGATCGCCTCCTCCGCTGGAAGGGGGTGGAGACCGGGGGAGTTCAGCGAAAGCACCTGAACGTCCAGACCCGCCTCGTCCATCGCCGCGATCCGGCGCTCGCCGACTTCGCGGAGGCGCGCCCCCAGCTCGCCCGGAGGGACGACAGCCCCCGAGTCCGCTCGCGCAAAGGAGTCGAGCCGACTCCACGCCGTGACGACCTCGTCGGTGACGAAGTGCTCCTCGGTTCCGATCGTCCTCATCTCGATGCCTTCCTCCGGTGTCGTCGACTGTCTCAGGATCCTAAACGGGATGGGTCCCGTATCAGGGAGCCACGCCAGTGTACGTTCGTCAACCGGGGGTAGGTCCATGACATCGCACGGCCGCGTCAGGTCGAAGTACTCCATGCTGCTGGCTTCCGTGGCAGTCGCAGCGCTCATGATGCCGACAGGAGCCAACGCACAGTCCGATCTCTACGGGGGAATGCGCTGGCGCCTCATCGGGCCCTTTCGCGGCGGGCGGGTCTCCGCCGTCATCGGCGTGCCCAGCCAGCCCAACGTGTTCTACATGGACGCCGAGAACGGCGGACTGTGGAAATCGGTAGACGACGGCCTGACGTGGTCATCCCTGTTCAAGGGTGACGAGAACAACTCCCTCGGATCGCTGGCCGTGGCCCCTTCGGATCCGAACGTCATCTATGCCGGTTCCGGCGAAGCCACGCAGCGACCGGACCTGTCCATCGGCGACGGCCTCTACAAGTCCACGGACGCGGGCAAGACGTGGCAACACCTCGGCCTGCGCGACGGCCAGCAGCTCGCTTCGATCGTCGTGGATCCGCACGACCCGGATCGGCTGTTCGTCGCCGTGCTGGGTCACCCGTACGGACCGAACGAACAGCGTGGGGTGTTCCGCTCCACGGATGGTGGACGGACGTTTCAGAAGGTGCTCTACGAGAACGAGAACACGGGCGCCGCCGAGGTCGCCCTGGATCCGTCGAGTCCGGACGTGGTCTATGCGGTGCTGTGGGCGGTGCGGGACGCGCCCGCGGTCGTGGCCGGGGTGGGAATGTCTCCGGTTCCCGGCAGCGGGTTGTTCAAGTCGACCGATGGCGGCGATACGTGGCACCGGATCGGCCGGGGATTGCCGACGGTGGCCCAGGGCCTGCGCCGGATCCGGATGGCCATCGCCCCGAGCGATCCCGACCGCATCTACGCCAGTGCCGGCGACGGGATCTATCGCTCGGACGACGCGGGCCGGACCTTCCAGCGCGTCAGCCATGATCGACGGACGGCCGGTGCCTTCCTCACGGTCGCGCCCGACAATCCCGACGAACTCTACGCCAGCCAGACGTCCCTGTACCGTTCCATGGACGGCGGCAGGACCTTCGCCGCCATCCGGGGCGCCCCCGGCGGGAACGACTATCACCACGTCTGGATCGATCCCGCCAATCCGAAGATCATGGGCATCGGTGTCGACCAGGGCGCAACGGTGAGCGTGGACGGCGGCAAGACCTGGAGCACCTGGTACAACCAGCCGACCGCCCAGGCCTATCACGTCGTCACCGACAACCAGTTCCCCTACCGCGTCTACAGCGCGCAGCAGGACGCCGGCTCGTTCGGGATCCTGAGCCGGAGCAACGACGGTCAGATCACCTTCCGTGACTGGCACCCGGTCGGTGCGGACGAGGACGGCTACATCGCCCCGGACCCGTTGCACCCGAACATCATCTACTCGAGCCACGTCGTCCGCTACGACTGGACCACGGGAGAGAGTCAGTTCGTGGGTCCCCAGGTCGCGCGCTTCGACGGTGAGTACCGGTTCAGCCCCTATTGTCCGCTGCTGTTCTCTCCCGTGGACGGGCACGTGCTGTATCTCGGCGGAAACGTCCTGTTCAAGACCACGAACGGCGGCCACAGCTGGCAGGTCATCAGCCCGGATCTCTCACGCGCAGATCCTGGCATACCCGCCAACCTAGGTCCCTTCGGTGCCCATGTGCCGGCCCCCCATCACCGCGGGGTGATCTACAGCATCGGGCCCTCGTTCAAGAACGTGAACACGATCTGGGCCGGGACCACCGACGGGCTCATCTGGGTCACGCGCGACGGCGGCAAGCATTGGGACAACGTGACCCCGCCGGCCATGACCTCATGGAGCACGGTCACGCAGCTCGTGGCTTCGCACTTCGACGACGAGACCGCCTACGCGTCGGTCAGCCGGTTCTTCCTCAACGATCTGAAGCCGTACATCTACGTGACGCACGACGGTGGAAAGACGTGGAAGCTGATCGTGAACGGCTTGCCGGACGACGCGCCCGTGGACGTCGTTCGGGAGGATCCGGTACGCAAGGGCCTGTTGTACGCCGGAACCGAACGGGCCGTCTGGCTCTCGGTAGACGACGGAGCGCACTGGCAGTCCCTGCAGTTGAACCTGCCCGTGACGTCGATGCGTGACCTGGTCGTTCACGACAACGACCTGGTGCTGGGGACCCACGGCCGTTCCGACTGGATCCTCGACGACATCACGCCCCTGCGTCAGCTCACGGCCGCCCGGGCCGCAACCCGGGCGTTCCTCTACAAGCCCGAGGCCGCGTACCAGATCCCGCGGAACAGCTACACCGATACCCAACTGCCGCCGGAGTTTCCGGCGGGACAGAACCCGCCCAGTGGGGCGATCATCGATTACGAGCTGAAGGCGCCGGTGAGCGGACCGGTGACGCTCGAGATCTTCAATGCCAGCGGCAAGCTGGTGCGCCGCTGGGCTTCGACCGACAAACCCGCGCGGGTGAGTCCCGATGAGTTGAACTTCCCGACCTACTGGCTTCGGCCACCCCACGTGCTGTCGGCCAAGCCCGGGATGCACCGGTTCGTGTGGGACCTGCACTATCCGTCACCGCACGTGCTCCGTCCAACGGTCTCGATCTCGGTCATCCTGCACGACTCGCCCATCGAGCCGCTGGGCCCGGCGGCGCTGCCGGGCCACTACACCGTCAAGCTGACGGCGGACGGACACACGTGGACGGAGCCGCTGACGGTGCGCATGGACCCGCGCGACAAGACGCCCATGGCCGGACTCACGCAACAATTCCAGCTGGCGATGCGGCTCGGTCAGGACATGAACCGGACCTACGCGGCATTGCAGCAGGCACAGGCAAAAGGTGAGAAGAAGCCCGCCCTGCTGAAACTCAATGGCGAGCTCGTGGCCCAGTACAACTCCCTCTATGGCGCCTCGTACGGCGGCACCG
>CAZFIS010000128.1:0-9883 GCA_964519125.1 uncultured Gemmatimonadaceae bacterium
GGGTTCTGCTTCCGGGTGTCAAGTAGGTGCTCGGGGACCTCGCCCGCAGGTAACGAGGTGAATACGGTCCAGCGGCGGCCGCCCGGTCCAGTGGAGACCTGGGCGGCCGCCCGCCCGTGGAGCCTGACGCCCTCATAGGGGATCTCCCGACTTTACGCTGGTGCTCCTGCCCTTCAACGTCAGTGACATGTTCGAGAAGCTCCGCTCCATCCCGCCCAACGTCCTGACCTGGGTCAGCCGGCTGTCACTGCCGGCGCTGGCCTTGATCGGGGTTTTCATCGCTGCGGGCGTCGGCGCGGGTGGCTACTACGCGTACCAGACGTACGACTACGTTCAGCACAACAACCAGTTCTGCCTGTCGTGCCATTTGATGGCCGAACCGTACCAGCGCTTCGCCCGCAGCGCGCACCGTGGCCTCGGGTGCAAGGCGTGCCATCAGCCGACGATCATCACACGCAGCGAGATGGCGCTCACGCAGATCGTGGAGCAGCCCAAGCAGCTCGCGGTCCATGCGGAGGTGCCCAACTCCCGGTGCGAGGCATGCCACGTCAAGGGTGATCCCAAGAAGTGGGACATCATCAAGAACTCGGCGGGGCACAAGGCCCATCTCGAGTCCAAGGATCCGAGGCTCAAGGGGCTCCAGTGCGTGGAGTGCCACTCCACGTCGCTGCACGAGTTCTCGCCGTCGGACGAGACGTGCACGCAGGCCGGATGCCACACGCACAAGAACATCGTGCTGGGCAAGATGGCCGACCTGACCATCCACTGCGTGGCGTGCCATGGCTTCACGAAGCCCGTGCCTGCGAGCGACAACCCGCAGCAGGCGATGGCTGCGCTCGCACCCAATGCCAACGAGTGCCTGACGTGTCACGCGATGCGGAAGCTCGTGAACATGCCCACGCCGGATCCGCACAAGGGCTCGTGCGCGTCGTGCCACAACCCGCACACGCAGCACACGCCGCACGACGCGGTGGAATCGTGCACGAAGGCGGGGTGCCATACTCAGGTCGACACGTTGACACCCTTCCACCGTGGGATGGAGCCGGGTGTCCTCGAGGATTGCACGAACTGCCATGTCGCGCACTCCTTCAAGGTGGACGGCACGAAGTGCGTGGCGTGCCACCAGAACATCCAGCGCGACAATCCCAATGTTCCCGTGCCGTCGCCGAACGGGATCTCCCACGACACGGTGCACATCCGCGGCATACCGGAGAAGATCTCCGCAGCCGCCACCGCGACGAGCAGCGGCTCGCCGTACGCTCACGTTGAGGGCCTCGGGGTCGGGCTGGGAGGGCTGCCTCCCGCTCTGCAGCAGCAGACAGCCGCACAGCAACAGGGCCCCCGCTTCCTGCACTCCCAGCACAAGACCGTGTCGTGCCTGAGGTGCCACGACGACAAGAAGTCGCATGGGGGCTTGAAGGTCACGACCCTCCAGGACTGTCGGAGCTGCCACCACACTCCGCCCGTCTCCGATTCATGCACCCGGTGCCACACGGCGGCGGACATGCCGACGCGGACGTTTCAGGAGGTCCGGGCGGTGCACTTCTCCGTCGGACAGGCGCGGCAGCGGACGTTCACGTTCAGCCACAAGCCGCACGAGGCCATCGAGTGCGGTCGGTGCCACACCGAGGGCCTCGCCCGGAGCGCCGCATCGGTGGACTGCGACGCGTGCCACGCGAAGCACCACGAGGTCGACGACAATTGCATGTCATGCCATCAACAGCCTCCGGCGAGCGCCCATCCTGTCGCCGAGGCTCATGTGACCTGTACGGGATCGGGGTGCCACAAGCCGCCCCCGTTCGCGGGGGTTCCCCGCACGCGTCAGGTCTGTCTGGTCTGTCACCAGCAGCAGGTGAACCACAATCCGGGACGCGAGTGCTCGGACTGTCACGCGCTGCCGCCCGCACGTACCGGAGGGAGCGGAGGCTCATGAGCGCACGGAGCGGCCCCGGGACCCGCGCGCTCGCGGGCGGGTGGTCGCTCGCCCTCGCTGCCGCCCTCGCTGCCGCGCTGCTTCCGGGCAGCGCGCGAGCTCAGGGTGTGCGGGGTTGGGCCACCACGACCTTCCAGGCGGTCGAGCTCCGTCCGATCGCAATGGACACCGTCCTGCGGTCCGACGTCCTGATGGACGCCGCGGGCAATGCCACGTACCAGGGCCAGCCTGTCACATGCGCCGGCGATTCGATCTGCATCGGATACCGGGCGCTCGGGAAGGCGCGCACGACCGTCGGCACCCAGGACCTGAGCCTGACGGCGTGGGGCCTCGGCATGCAGGGCCTCAGCATCACCACGATGCTGCGGGCTCGGGCGCACGGTGGCTCGGCTTTCGTATGGCCGCAGTCCGACAACGCGTTCGACGCGATCCTCGCCTACGCCCAGCTCGTGCGTGGACCCTGGCGATTCCGCGGCGGGCGGCAGGACGTTCGCTCCGGGCTCGGTTTCTCCGCCTTCGACGGGGGGGACGCCACGTACACGCATCGCACCTTCCGCCTGGAGGCCTACGGGGGCCGGAGCCTCGCGCGCGCGCTGCGAGAGCCGGCCAACGAGGCGCTCCAGGGGCTCGAGGACTTCGTTCCCGACCAGAGCGTGATCCTCTTCGGAGGTGCCGCGGGCGTGCGTTCGTCCACCACGGCGGTGACGGCGCGCTATCAACGTGAGATCCTCTCCGACCGCTCCGGGCTCGAGTCCGAGCGCGGCTCGGTGGACGTGACGTCCGTCATGGCCGGCGCCCGGTTCACGGGATCGGCCGACTACGACTTCGGCTTCGGCAGGTGGGGCAAAGCCCATCTCACGGTCACCGTGCCCCTCGACCCGAAGTGGCTGCTGGAGGCGACCGCGCGTCGCTATGTGCCCTACTTCTCCCTCAACACGATCTGGGGCTACTTCGACCCGGTTGCGTACAACGAGATCCAGGGCCGTCTGAGCTGGTCGCCGGCGCCGTCCTTCGGGGCGTGGGCGACGGCCGGCTTGCGTTCCTACGGAAACGCGGGCACGGACGTGGTGGTGGTGAGCCCGCTGAAGAGCAAGGGAACACGGGCCAGTGCGGGACTCACGTGGCAACCCACGTCCGCATGGATGCTCGAGGGCGATTATGCGTTGGAGTACGGTCCCGGAGGATACCTGAGCTCGGGCGACGCGACGATCCGGTGGAAGCCGCTGGAGCGGCTCTCGGTGGCCGCGATGGGGACCACCTTCCAGGAGATCGAGCAGTACCGCCTCGGAAACGGCCGCGCGTACGGCGGCGGCCTCAATTTCGACCTCGGCGTGAGCGACCGGGCGTCGCTCACGGGCGGCGTCACGATGATGCGACTGCGCGACCGCGGAGGATCGGTGGACAGCCCGTGGAACCAGACGCGTGCGTGGTCGGCGCTGCGGATCCAGGTGGGTGAGGATCCCGGCCTGAGCGCGAGGAGGCCACGATGAGCGCCGGGCATGGACGTGGGAGGATCCGCCACCGGGCGCTCGCGCTCGGCGGGGTGCTCCTGACCGCGATGGTCGCCGTGGGCACGCTCACGAGCCGGGCCCGCGCGCAGCAGCCACAGACGTTTCCCCACGCGGTTCACGAGGGACTCTTCCCTCTGTGCACCGGGTGCCACCAGGGGGTGGTCTCGGGGGACACGGCCGCGATGTTCCCGAGCCCCCATCTGTGCGCCCAATGCCACACCGGCCAGGGGCTGCCCAAGGTAGGCTGGACCGGGCACAGCGAGCGTGTGACGAACGTGCGCTTCAGCCACACCATGCACGTGCGCATGCTCGGTGCATCCGGGGACTCGGCCCTCGAGTGTGCGCAGTGCCACTCGGCTCCGGGCCGCGGCAGGATGGCGGTCGGCGCCACGCCGCAGATGAGCACCTGCTTCGGCTGTCACGCGCACAAGGCGACGAGCCACTACGTGGACGCCAGATGCTCCACCTGCCACGTGCCCCTCGCGAGGTCCGGCTTCGGGCCGGCGCAGATCCGCGCTCTCCCGGTGCCGACGGATCACCGGGACTCGACGTTCCTCATCGAGGGTCACGGCCAGGCTGCCGTGACGACGTCGCGCTGCGCGACGTGCCACACGCAGGAGCGCTGCCTCACGTGTCACGTCAACGCGAGCCGCAAGGAGATCCAGGCGATGCCCAAGGCGCCGGCGGGCATGGAGCTTCCACCCGCGAAGGCGCACTACCCCACGCCCGCGTCCCACGGCGACAAGGGGTGGCTCTCCGAGCACGGCCAGCAGGCCGGTGGCGGCCAGTGCAGCACGTGCCATACGCGACAGGACTGCCTGGCGTGCCACGTCGGCACCGTGCCCCGGCAGGTGAGCGCCATGCCGTCGCGCTCCCAGACCGGTGCGCCGGGCGTCGGCCTGAAAGTGCACCCACCGAAGAGCCACGCGTCGCGGTTCTTCATGAAAGTGCACCCGACGCTCGCGAGCTCGGACAGCCGGAGCTGCGAGACATGCCACACGGAGTCGTTCTGCACAGAGTGCCATGACGGCCCGTCCAATGGAGGCTACCATCCTTCGGACTACGTGATGAGGCATCCCGCGGACGCGTTCGGGCAGGACGCGGAATGCTCGGCCTGCCACAACACGGCCGTGTTCTGCCGGGACTGCCACGTCCAGAGTGGCCTGAGCACCACGGGACGGCTGGGTGCGTCGTACCACACGGCCGAGCCGCTGTGGCTGCTGCGTCACGGGCAGGCGGCGAGGCAGAACCTCGAGGCGTGCGCGTCGTGCCATAAGCAGCGCGACTGCCTCCAGTGCCACAGCACGCTGGGCGCGTTCAAGATCAGCCCGCACGGAGCGGACTTCGACGCGGCGCGGGCGTGGGCGAAGAACCCGCGCATGTGCCTGGCGTGTCACTTGAAGAATCCCCTGGACAACGGGAGCCAGCCATGAGCGCGAAGCGATGGATCGTGCTCGTGCTCGCCCTGACCGCCGTCACGGCCTGTCAGTCGCGTGACGATCAACGGACGGACACGATCAACCCCGAGCAGGCGCGGCAGCAGAGGGAGAACATGCCGCCCGCGCTGGTCGCCCAACTCGACAGCGGGAGCACCTCCTTCCGGGACAAGAGCTACCAGGAGGCCCTGAGGCACTACCAGGCCGCGACCCAGATCGATGACGGGGTAGCCGCGGCGTGGTTCGGCGTGTACATGGCCGAGCGCGCGCTCGGCAACGAACCAGAAGCGCTGAAGGCGATGGAGAGAGTGGAGAAGATCGCGCCCGGCGCGACGCTCGTGCATCCGACGAGTGGGGACACGGCGCGATGAAGCGACGCGTGTGGGTGCTGGCGACGATGGCGGGAAGCGCTGCCCTCACGGCGTGCGGTCATCACTTCGAGCCTCCGGACCGTGCAAAGCAGGTCGCGGAGGCCGCGGCCCAGTATACGCCGGCCGTGTTCGATTCGGTCACCTGGCCCACCGATTCTGTCCGGGAGCTGGACGGCAACGCCGTGTACGCGGCGAGCTGCCGGAAATGTCACGGGACGATGGGGGAGGGGGGGACCGACTACGATCGGGTTCGGAACCTGACCCCGCCGTCGCTGGTCAGGCCGAACTGGGGCTACGACTCCCTGGACTCGCTCAGGAAGAGGATCTGGGTGGGACACGCCGGGATGCCCACGTTCGGCATCGCCGGCATCACGGCGAGGGACATCGACGGGGTCGCCTACTATCTACTGAAAGGCCTCCGCCCCGACGTGCTGGGTCGGAGCGGAGGCCGGTGAGCCCGAGGGGTCTCTCGACAGCTTACGGGAGCCAGGCGGGTTTGCTCACCAGGCCCGGCTGGAAGGTCGACAGGTAGGCGACCACGTCCCAGATGTCGTTCTCGCTCAGGATGATGCCCCACGGCGGCATGGATGAGCCGTGGACCCCCTGTCCGCCCGCCTTGACCTTGTTGAAGACCACGTTCCAATCCTTCTTGGCAAGGAGCGTGTCCGTGGTGAAGTTCGCGGGCTTCACGGTCGTGAGGAACTCCGACGCGGGGCCATCGCCCTCACCCGTCTTGCCGTGGCACGGAGCGCACCGGTACTGGTAGATCCGCTGCCCGGCGATGGCGCTGCCGGGGATCTCCTGCGGATAGGACAGCGCGGGAATGTAGGAGAGCGCGTCGGCGAACTTGTCCGGTTTCAGCAGGGAGGCCACGTACTGCATGTGCGGATGGTTGGGATCCTTCCCGTTGACGCTGGCGTTGAATTGTTCCTGCAGCTCCTGGAGGCTCGCGGTGGCGTACCTCAGATCCAGGAAGGTCGGCGGGGCCGTCACCGTGCCGGCCTCGACAGCGGGTCCGTTGCCCCGTCCGTCGGTGCCGTGGCAGCTCCAGCAAACGGACTGGTAGATGATCTGTCCCTGCTGCTGCGAGGGGGTGAGCTGGACTGCCTGGTGCACGGCCGCCGTGTCCGGCGCTGCTGCGGCGGCCGGCTGCGCGGCCGGCTGCTGAGAATTTCCGCACGCGCCCAACGCGAGGGCCGCGGCGGCCAAAACGAGCTTTCGCATTGCATCCTCCAAAGGAAAACTGACCTACTTTGACGTTGAAGAATTCCATAGGTAGTTGTCTGTAGGACGAATTCCCCGCCGCGTGGGGGGGAAAGTCCCACAGATTTCCAGGCCGCAAGGCCAAGAGGAGACCACCTGATGAGCGACCAGACTTTTTCCCTGACCCTGACGCGCCGGGAGGGCTTCCAGTTCGACGTCTCGTTCGACCATCCCGAGTGGGCGCCCGTCCCGCTCGACGAGCCCGCGCCGCTGGGTGAGGGCGCGGCGCCGAACGCTTCCAGGATGCTCGGCGCGGCGATCGGGAACTGCCTCGCGGCGAGCCTGCTGTTCTGCCTGGAGAAGGCACACGTGCCGGTCGGCGACGTGAAGGCACGCGTCGAGGGGAGCATCGAGCGCAACGAGAGTGGCCGGCTGCGCATCGCCGGCGTGAAGGTCGTGCTCGAGCCCACCGTGGAGGGAATCCCGCGGTCCAGGCTCGCGCGCTGCCTGAGCCTCTTCGAGGACTTCTGCGTCGTGACGCAGAGCGTGCGCCAGGGCATCGACGTGCAGGTCGAGGTCGAGCCGGTGGGCGTCGTGGAAGCCCCGGACGAAGATGCTCCCGCATAGCGAGGACATCCGCAGCCCTCGACGCTTGACCCGCCCGCGTGCGCAAATACCTTTCGGGTCTCCCGTCGCAGACAGGCACGCGGCGGACGTACCGCCCCGCTAGCTCAACTGGCTAGAGCAACTGACTCTTAATCAGTAGGTTCGGGGTTCGAGTCCCTGGCGGGGCACTGAGAACAGATAGGCCTCCCAACGTCTTCGGGCGTTGGGAGGCCTTCTTCGTCATTGGGTCTGTGACGAGAGGCTCGTCACCATGGATGGTGGGGGTGTCCGGACAAGCTTGTGCAGATCTTCCCTGGCGCGAGACTACGCCAACTGGCCGAGTTCGCGTTCGAGGACGGGCTTCGAGACCAGCCCCACCATCTCGAAGAGGGGCTCGCCGTTCCTGAAGAACACGACCGTGGGGATCGAGCGGATGCCGAAGTCGGCCGCCAGCCCCGTCGCCTTGTCCACGTTGACCTTCACCACCCGGACGCCCCGGGACTGCCACTCCACGGCGATCTCGCCGAGGATGGGCTCCATCATCCTGCACGGCGCGCACCACGGGGCCCAGAAGTCCACCACGCTGATGCCCTCGTGCTTGACGATGGAGGTGAAGTCGTCGTCGTTGGCGTGGACGACGGGGGGCTCCACAGAGGGCTTTCGGCGGAAGAACATGGTGTGCGCTCGACTGGGATGTGTACGTGCCCATCCGCCGAACGCGGATCCCCCGCCGATTGTTCCCGTCCGGCCCCGGCGGGACCGTCCCCAAACGGGGAAACGCTGGCACCGCTCGCCCCGAGGCCCGAACTTCTCCACATGACATCCGAACTTCGACCCGACGACCGTCTTCAGAAGACCTTTCTGCTGATCCTCACCGGCGCCATCTCGCTCCTCTTCCTGGTGATGATCCGACCGTTCCTGCTGTCGGTGCTTCTCGCGGCGATCTTCTCGGGGCTGTGCCACCCGCTCCACGTCATGCTGCTGCGTCGGCTCAGGGGCAGGAAGATGCTGGCCTCGGTGAGCACGGTCCTCATCGTGGTGCTGGTGGTGGGGATCCCCCTCCTTGTGTTCTTCGGGCTGGTCGCCAACCAGGCCCTGGAGGTGAGCCAGGCGGCCGGCCCGTGGATGGAGCAGGAGGTCGGCCGGATGGGCGAGCTCAATCAGACCCTCCGCCACCTGCCCATCCTCGACCAGTTCCCGCGCCTCCAGAGCCACATGCCCAGCGGTGAGGAGATCGTGGTCAAGGCGGGTGCGGCGGTCTCCGGCCTGGGTAGCTTCCTGGTGCGCAGTCTGCCCCAGGTCACCAAGGGGACGCTGAGCTTCTTCCTGCAGCTCTTCATCATGTTCTACGCGATGGTCTTCTTCCTGGGGGATGGCCGGCGGCTTCTGGACCGGATCCTCTTCTACGCCCCCATGGCTCCCCAGGACGAAGCGCGCCTGATGGACAAGTTCGTTTCGGTGGCGAGGGCCACCCTCAAGGGCTCGCTCCTCATCGCCCTGATCCAGGGCGCCCTCACCGGGCTCGCGTTCTGGATCTCCGGGGTCCCGGGGCCGGCCTTCTGGGGCACGATCACGGTGGTGTCGTCCCTCATCCCCGTGGTGGGGGCGGCGCTCGTCTGGGCGCCCATGGTGCTCTATCTCCTCGTCACGGGGCATGCAATGGCGGCGCTATGGCTCTTCCTCTGGTGCGCCGTGGGAGTGGCCGCGATCGACAACTTCCTGCGCCCGATTCTGGTGGGCCGGGACACGCGCATGTCCGACCTTCTCATTCTGCTAAGCACCCTGGGTGGGCTCATCCTCTTCGGCGCCGTGGGCTTCATCGTGGGTCCCATCGTGGCGGCGCTCTTCGTCACGGTGTGGGACCTCTACGGCGAGACATTCGGGAAGTGGCTCCCGCCCCCTCTCCCGATGCCACCTCAGGACTGAGCGCGCGGTTCCCGTCAGCGCCTCACCAACCGCACCTCGTGCGACTGGTCCAGATCGCCCAGGAACATCTCCTCGGCGGCGGCGGCGACGCTCGCGTCCTCGATGAACGCGTCGAGCTCGTAGTTGATGGCCACGCCGAGTGGATTGAAGTCCGTGGAGCCGACGCGAATCCAGCGGCCGTCCACGATCGAGGTCTTGGCGTGCATCATATCCCCGCTCCACTCCCAGACCCGCGCGCCGTTGCGCAGCAGCCGCCGGTAACAGCGCCGGGTCAGCGACCCGACCCAGGGGTGGTCGTTCTTGCCCGGCACCAGGAGGCGCACATCCACGCCATCCCGGGCCGCGCCGCTCAGCACGTCCACCTCCGCGAACGACGGCACGAAATACGCTCTGGCGAGCCAGATCGAGCGTTCCGCGGCGGAGCTCACGCTCCCGTGACGCTCACCTCCACCGCGTGTTCCCGATGGTCGTCGACGAGAGGAATCATGGGGCTGGCCTGCTCGACGCCGTCCACCGTCACCCGGGGCTCCGGGCAGGGCCCCTCGCCATCGCGGCGGACCTGGGTCACGGTGATGTGGTACACCGTCTCCCGGTGACGGTAGTGGACCTGGAACCCGGTCCAGTGCGCGGGCAGGCAGGGCGCGACGTGCAGCTTGTCCACGTCGAGGCTCAGCCCGAGCAGGGATTCCAGGATGAGCCGGTACATCCACCCGGCCGACCCCGTGTACCAGGTCCAGCCGCCGCGTCCCGTGTGGGGCTCCACCGCGTAGACGTCGGCCGCGACCACGTAGGGCTCTACCTTGTAGGTGTCGATGGCTTCCGGCGTGGTCGCGTGGTTGGCGGGGTTGATCATGGTCGTCAGCTCCCAGGCGCGCGGACCGTCGCCCAGGGCCGCGA
>CAZFIS010000129.1:0-9716 GCA_964519125.1 uncultured Gemmatimonadaceae bacterium
GCGTTGAGCCGGGCACCTGGGCGACCGTCCAGCGCACGTGGAGCGACGGCGACGTGGTCGAGATCCGCATCCCCCTCGTGATGCGCATGGAGGCTGTGGACCGCTGGCACCCGAACCGGGTGTCGGTGATGCGCGGGCCCGTGACGCTCGTGCTGGAGGGCGGCTATCACGATCCGCACTTCCGCTTGCCCGAGCACGACGAGGATCTCGAGAAGTGGTTGGTGCCCGTGGAGTGGAGCGAGGACATCGGATCGCAAATGCCGGTGCCCGAGTCCACCCTCCCCCACCCGACGATCTTCCGCGTGGCGCCGCCGGACGGGAGCCGGGTCGTGTCGCGCTTCCGGCCGCTCTGGAACGTCGGCAAGGACTATCCCTACTACACCTACTTCGATCGCGACCAGCTGCCCTGGGCGCTCTGGTGAGCGACGACATCGGTAGGAGGGGCTTCGTCCGGACGCTGGCGGCCATGATCGCGGCCGCCGAGGTGGGGTTCGACACCATCGGAGTGTCTCCGGCGGAGGCGAGCACGCTCCCGGAAACGCCGGGGGAGATCCCGAAGCTCCCCGACGGTGCGGTCGTGGGCATCCAGATGAGCCCGCACACGATGCTCTACGAGGGCATCGGGCCGTGCCTCGACCTCATCCAGCGGACCGCGGGCATCAACGTCGTGATGCCGTACAGCCATGCGTTCCATACGCGCTCGCTCGGCGAGCCCGTGCGTGACCTCGCGGCCGATCACGGCAAGCCGCCGAAGGACTTCCGCGGCAAGGTGCCCGCGGTCTGGGTGCACCATCACGACGCGTACTTCCAGGACACGCCGCTCCGGATCAAGCCGACGAACCCGAGCCTGGAGTTCGCCGGCCGCGATCTCTTCCACGAGATGCTGAAGCCGTGCCGCGACCGCGGGATGAAGGTCTACGCCCGCGTCCTCGAGGCGCTGGGCACGCACATCGAGCACTTCGACCAGGTCCGCGCGGTGGACGTGTACGGAAAGCGCGGACGCTACGGCTGCTGGTCGAATCCGGACTACCGGAACTTCTGGGCCGACGTGGTGCGCGACATGTTCGCGCACTACGAGATGGACGGCTTCCAGTGGGGCGCCGAGCGGATGGGTCCGCTCATGAACGTGATCCTGCCGTGGAACGCCGACCCGCCGACCTGCTTCTGCAAGTACTGCGTGCAGCGCGGTGAGGCCGCGGGCATCGACGCCGGGCGCGCCCGCGAGGGCTACACGAAGCTCTACGAGTACGTGCGCGGGCTCATCGCCGAGAAGCCCGCACCGCCGGAGGGCGTGTTCACGATCTTTCTGCGCCACCTGATCCGCTACCCGGAGATCCTCTCGTGGGAGTATCAGTACCGCCTCTCTCGCGAGGACGTGCAGCGCGCCATGTACCGGGCCATCAAGCCCGCCGCGCCGCACGCGGACGTCGGGTGGCACATCGACCAGCAGCCGTCGAGCTGGGACCTGGTGTACCGATCGGAGATGAGCTACGAGGAGATGGGCGAGCACGCCGACTTCCTCAAGCTCATCCTGTATCACGCCGTGCTCGGCCCGCGCATCTACTCTTGGTACCTGAAGCGTTTCCAGAAGACGATCCTGGCCGAGCTCACCTTGAAGGAGTCGCTCGCGCTCTACTACGCCTTCTTCGGCTACGACCCGAAGGTCGAGCCGAGCGTGGCCGAGCTGCCCAGGCACGGGTTCGCCCCCGAGTACGTCTACCGTGAGACGCGCAGGAGCGTCGCAAGCGCGAACGGTGCGGCGCGCATCTACTCAGGGATCGGATTCGACGTGCCGGGGAGCCCTCCCGACCACGCCGAGACGATCCGCCGCGCCGTCATGGACGCGTTTCGCGGGGGCGCGGCGGGCATCGTGGTCTCGCGGGAATACGAGGAGATGAAGGTGCCACACCTGACGGCGGTGGGCGACGCGATCCGGGAGATGCGGAAGGAGGGGTGAGCCTGCGCGCGGCCGGATCGAGCTGCCCAAGACGACCGTCCGCTATCTGCGGGACAACGAAATGCCCATCGGCGCCAACGACCTGTGGATCGCCGCGACGGCGCTCGCGCACGGGCGGCCGCCCCTCACGCGGGACGAGGCGCACTTCCCGCGCGTGTCGGGCCTCAGGGTGATGGGCCCCTGAGCGGCCCGGCGCCCATCATGGGCGCCGGACCGCTGGCTTCCTTCAGCGCTTCCGGAACGTGGACCTCATGAGCGTCCAGACCTCGGGATCGAGCGCGACCGAGTCGGGCGCCTGGGCCGCAGCGAGCCGGAACGTCTGCTTCGAGGTCGAGAAGTCGACCGTGTCGATCTTCATGAGGGCCTGGCCGGGCTCCCGCACGCCGATCTCGAACTTCGGGAGGCGGTAGGGACCTCCGTCCTGGGTCTGGCGCAACTCGACCACGACCTGCTTCGCGCCCTTGTCGTAGTGCCAGGTTCCGTCGATCGAAGGCGACTGCGAGCGGTGCAGCCACTGCTGGAAGAACCACCCCAGGTCCTGTCCCGACGCCTCCTCCATCGCGCGGCGGAAGCGCTCCGTGGAGGTGTTGCCGTTGCGGTACTTCTTGTAGTACGCGCGGATGCCCTTCCACCATGTGTCGGTGCCGACCTGATGGCGGAGCATGTTGAGCACCCAGGCACCCTTCTGGTAGATGATGCGGCTGGGCTGGAGCACCTTGGTCATGTCGGTCAGGTCGGCGTGCACGACCGTGGCGTCGGGAAAGCGCTGCTCGGCCTGGAGCACGATGTCCCGATCGTGGCGCATCCGCTCCTTGAAGACGTCGTGGCCGTAGACGTGCTCGTAGTACAGGTGCGTGAAGTACGTGGCGAAGCCTTCGGACAGCCACACGTCGTTCCAGTCGCTCTCCGTGACCGCGTCGCCGAACCACTGGTGCGCGCTCTCGTGCACGATCACGCCCTCGCTCGGCAGGCCGTCGCCGCCGCGCTCACCGTAGAAGATCTCGCTCGCGTGCTCCGTGCCGCCGCCGTCGAACGCCGCCTGCACGTGGGCGAGCTTCTCGTAATCGAACGGGCCGATGTTCTCGCTGAAGTACTCGAACGCCCGCTTGGCCGCGTCGTCGATCCTCTCCTCGCCCTCGTCACGCACGTTGTGCGACACCCACGTCTCGAGCGGCGTGCCGTACACCCGCGCGAAGTGACGTACGTCGAACTGCGCCACGCCCAGCGCGTTCAGCCACGAGGCGATCGGCTCGCCTTCGCTCCAGTGCGTCATCGTCATGCCGTTGCCCAGCGACTCCACCTCCACGAGCCGCCCGTTGGCGACCACCTGATAGTGGTCGGGCGCCGTCACGATGAACTCGCTCGTGGCCTTGTCGGACGGGTGATCGATCATGGGCAGCCACTGGCGCGCCTTGTTCGGCCAGTTCCAGCTGTAGAACGAGCGCTCGCCGTAGCGGTCCTTGCCGATCCTCAAGCCGTCGGCCGGAATGCCGTGATAGGTCACGGTGAACGAGCGGAGCTCACCCGCGGCCGGAGCGGACGGCAGCGTGATCGTCAGGCGATCGTTGTCGTGGGCGTAGTCGACGGGATGTCCGTCGGACGTCACGCTCACCACCGTCATCCCCTTGCCGCTGTCGGCCGGCGAGGCGAAGTCGAGCCAGAAGCGCGACACACTGTCGGTGACGAAGCGGAGCGTGACCGTCGCCACGCCCTGGATCTCGTTGGTCGTGTCCGAGAGCGTGAGACGGAACACGTAGTGCTGCGCGTCGATGCCGTTCTGGTGCGGATAATGGTCGGGCAGCGGTGGGGCTTCGGCGGTGCACGGGGCGGCCACGATGGCCGCGAGCACGAACAGGAGCGCGACCGGTCCGAAACGGTGGGGCAGCTTCATTGATCTCTCACTTTCCTTGTCGGGGTCATCCACGGGCTCCGGTGTCCACCCGGCGTCATCGGCCACCCATCGGGTGACGGATGACCGGTGCCTTCTCGACCAACCTGCGGAGCTCCTGGAGCGGCTCCGGGCTGTCGTCGACCTGAAGGCGCAGCACCACGTCGTTGTGCAGCCAGACACCTCCGTTCTTCTTGACGATCAGCATCGCGGCGGACTGCATGCCGCGCTTGTCGCCTCCCGCCCTCTCGGCGGCGTCCAGCGCGGCCATGAGCCTGAAGCGCAACAGGCCCGGCGTGTTCTCGTACGCGTGGACCATGGCGTCCACGACCGTGTCGCTCGCCAGGATGTTGCCCTGGGCCGTGCAGTGGGTCCCGGGCTTCGTGCACTGCCGGTCGCCGGCCCACTTCGGCGCCTGGGGGCCGGTGTAGGCCGCCACGTTCCCGTGGGCGTCGATGACGGCGAACTGGCGGCCGTACTTGCTCCACCGCTCGGGCAGAGGGTCCGTGTCGTCGTTCCAGAGCTTCTTGACGATGTCGGCGGGCTTCATCCCCTGCGCGAGCAGCTTCAACCCTTCGGGACCGTAGCTCACGTCGACGATCGCCTGAGTCGCCACGGCGCCCACGCCCGCTTTGGCCCACAGCACGCCATTGCCGACCGAGAACACGTGCGACTGCACCGCCCCGCCGATCTCCCCCGAGGCGGAGTCGTAGGCGAGGATCGAGAACGTCCCGGGGGGATCCCACTGCCCTTCGACCTGGGCCTTGGTGCCCGCCTGGGCAGCTGCCACCCCGGGGAGGGCGGCCGCCAGCACGGCCGCGAGGATGACTGAGCGCTTCACGTCGATCGTCTCCTGTGGAAGGGAAGGACGTAGAAGTGCGGGTCGCGAGGGACGGCGTCAATGGTCACAGGCCACCGACCGACCGCCTGGCGGTTCCCTGGACCCGACCCGTAGACTGTCCATTCCGACCCCACGGTGATGACGAGGAGAGCCCCACATGACGCTGAACATCGTTCGATCCCCCGCGCTGGCCGCGCTCCTCGTGAGCGCGACGGCGCTGACCCTCTCGGGCCAGGCACAGCCTGCCCTTCCCCCCGCCCCCGACGCGCACGTCGTCACGATCACCCCGCAAGGCCAGACGGGCAGCGAGCCGTGCATCGCCGTCGATTGGAGCGATCCGAACAAGGTGGTCGCCGGCGCCGGTGGACGGTGGTTCGCCTACTCCACGGACGGAGCGCGCACATTCACGCCCGTCGAGCCCGCCGGCGACAGCGGACGCTCGGGCGGCGACTGCTCACTGGCCTTCGACGGTCAGGGCAACGTCTACCTCTCGTTCCTCTGGATCGAGAAGAACGGCCTGCCGGGCTACTGGGGCCACGGTCCCGGCGCCAACGGAATCTTCGTGCGCCGCTCGCCGGACGGCGGCAAGACGTGGGACGAGCAGGAGACGTCGGAGAGGCACTGGACCGGCGACGAGCCGAACATCTCGCTCGAGGACATGCCCCGCATCTGGTCGGACCAGCAGGCGAACAGCCCGTACAAGGGCAACCTGTACACGGCCTGGATCCAGTGGGAGATGACCCGGTCGGTCGTCCTGTTCAGCCGCTCCACCGACCACGGACAGACGTGGTCGAAGCCCAAGCAGATCAGCACGATCCCCGGTTGGCCTCGCGACGACAACGGCTCCGTGGTGGGCATCATCGGCACCGTCGCGCCGGACGGCACGCAGTACGTGATCTGGAACCAGGGGCTCAACGTGACGATGGCCGTCTCCCACGACGGGGGAAAGACGTTCGCGCCGTCCCGGCCGATCTTCAACGTCGGCCCGCCCTACTTCGGCGGTGCGGTCTCGATTCCCGGCCTGTCACGCGCGATGGGCTTCCCCCAGGTCGGGGTGGACAACCAGAACGGTACGCTGTACGTGACCTGGAGCGACTTCCGCAACGGCGACGTGGACGTCTTCATCCGCCACTCGACCGATCACGGCAAGACGTGGTCGCCCAGGATGCGCGTCAACAACGACGCGATCCACGACGGCGCCGACCAGTTCTTGCAGTGGATGGCGGTCGACCCGATCGACGGATCGGTGTACGTGCAGTTCTACGATCGCCGTCGCGATCCGGGCTCCCTCGAGACCCGGGTGACGCTCGCCCGCTCGACCGACGGCGGGAAGACGTTCAAGAACTACGCGTGGACCCGGAAGCCGTTCACCGGCCGCAACATGTTCCTCGGTGACTACGTGTGGATGACCGCCTACAACGGGAAGGTCTACGGCGTCTGGGCGGAAGGCGCTCCCCAGGACTATCAGGTGGAGCGTGACGCACGAGGCCGTGCGTACGGACCCGAGCGCACACCGACGATCATCAAGGTGGGCACGGCCCGGTTCCCGCTGCGGAAGCACTGAGCGAGGGCTCGGGCGGACATCGGCGCCCGCTGCGCGTGAGAGCGATGCACGCACGGGTATCCGCCCGGGCTCACCACCCCTGACGCGCCCTCAGTCCCTCGATGTGGGCGACGTGGTGATTCCCGTGCCAGGAGTAGAGCTGAAGCAGGAAATCGAGGCTGATCTGCCCGATCTCCGGATGCTGGATCGTGCGGCTGAAATCCGCGACCGACATGGAGCGCAGGAGCCGCACCCAGCGCTCGTGCAGCCCCTCGACGATGGCCAGAGACGACGCGACCGGCACTCCCAGGACGTCGGCGGTGTCGGCCCACAGCGCCTGCTCATACGTGCGGATCGTCGGGTTCTCCTCCGTCATCGCCAACTTGAAGCGCACAAATGAGTTGAGGTGGGAGTCGGCGATGTGGTGCGTGATCTGCCGAGGCGACCAGCCGCCTTCCCGGTACGGCGTGTCGAGCTGCTCCTCCCCGAGTCCGTCGACGGCACGCCGCAGGAGGCCCGGCACGGCGGCGAGCCGCTCGATGAGCATGTCTCGCTCGGCGGGGGTGAGCGGTGCGTCCTTGGGCGTGAACCTGCCCGTCGGGTATCGGACGTCGTCCTCCGTCATGGTCACTCCTTCGTCGAGGGTAGGCCTGCGCTCCGCCCCGCGATCTTCGCGATCCCGGCGAGCGTGAATTCGACGATATGCTCGGCGGCCTCCTCGATCTCCTCGGGTGTCGGCTCGTGCCAATCCGGGAATCCCACCTTCCGGAAGTCGTTCGGCATGTAGAACAAACACTGCGCCTGGAGGCTGATCACACAACGGCGCACGCGCGCATCGTCCGGCGTGCATCCGATCAGCTCGGCGATGGTCTCGGAGAGGAAGCGGATGCGCGGCAGGATCGCCCGCTCCGCGATCCATGGTGCGAGCGACGTCGGATCCTGCATCTCCTGGCGCATGAGCTTCATCATCCACACCGCGTTTCCCGTGGGCATGGCAACGCGGGGAACGAACGTGCGCACGTAGTGACGGAGCTTGTCTTCGGGCGAAGCCGGCTCGCCCGGGTCGGTCGTCGGGTCACCGTGCACGCGCTGGATCGCCCGACCGACCACCTCCCGGTACAGCCCGAGCTTGTCACCGAAGTGGTAGTTCACGGCGCTCACGTTGGCGTGCGCCTCGCGGCAGATGTCGCGTACCGTCACGCGGCGGAAGCCCCGCTCGGAGAACAGGAAGGTGGCGGCGTCGAGGAGCCGCTGGCGCGTGGCCTCGTCGGAGCTCGCTCGCAACGCCCTCAGAGCTCCCGCTGGAAGAGGAGCGTCGCGCCGGCCATGGTCACCACCGTGAATCCCAGCAGGACCAGCAGATCGAGGCCGATGGCCCCGAATCCGGTGTTCTTGAGGACCACGTCCTTGAAGGCGTTGACCGCATACGTGAACGGATCGGCCACCGCGACCGCCCGCATCCATGCCGGGAACGCCTGCTGCGGGTAGATCGCGCCGCTGGGGAACCAGAGGAGCATGTTCAGGACGCCGAACAGGGCTCGCGGCAGGAGTGGGTCGCTCACCCTCACCATGAACAGGAACATCATGCTCACGAGCGACACCGACGTCATCGCCACGACCACGAGCAGCTTGAACATGCGCATCGGAGCGAACGGATCGGGCGCGCCGGCGACAAACGAGCCGAGTACAACGAGCATGACGCCCGCCAGCATCGCCTTGATCGCGCCGGAAAGGTTGAAGCCCATGATCAGCTCGAGACGGGTCACCGGCGTCACCAGATACCCCTCGTGCAGCCCGCGCGCCTTGTCGTCGATGAAGATGATCCCGCCTCCGATCATCACCATCATGTAGATCGACATCACCGCGATGCCGGGAAGCAGGTACTCGATGTACGGCACGTACGGGTAGAGCTCGACGACGGCGAGCTGGGGCATCGTGGACGGGGGCCCGCCCGCCCTGGAGCCGTTGCCGGGGTATGCCTCGAGCATGCCGCCGAAGGTCGAGGCCAGGGTCGCCGCCACGAACCCGTCCGTGTTGTCCTCCACGAGCGCGACCCTGGGCCTGTCGCCATTGAGGGTGCGACGAGAGAACCCGGGCGGGATGGTCAGCACCCCGTTCACCCGGCCGTTGCGCAGCGCCGTGAGGGCCTTGCCCCGGTCGTCGAAGTGCACCCAGTCGAACGTGCGTGCGTTGGCCGCGACCGCGAGGCCCAGCTCGTGGATCTTGAGCGCCGGCACGCCGTGATCCTGATCGACCAGGGCCACCTTCAGGTGCTTCACCTGGCCCCCGAACGCGTTGCCGAGGATCACGAGCTGCACCAGCGGCATGAACAGGGACATCACGATGAGCATCGGGCTGCGCCGGAAACGGCGCAGGTCGCGCTCGACGATCGCCCACATCCGCTCCATGGGCTATCTCCTGCCTCGCAGCATCCCCACGCGGTCCATGGCGCTGGGCTCCTGGAGCGCGTCGCGGAGGTCGTGACCGGTGTAATGCACGAACACGTCGTCGAGCGTGGTGCTCTGCACCGAGAGCGACCGCAGGCTCACCCCCTCCGCAGCCGCCGTCGTGATCAGGGCGGTCGTCGTCCCGGGGCCGTTGTTCGACTGGATGCGGAACACCCCGCCCTCGCCTCTCACGCCCTCCACGCCGGGAAGTGCTTCCAGGCGGCTCTGCCAGTCGTCCGGCGGATCGGAGAAGCTCACCTCCAGGGTGTTCTCGCCCGGAATGGCGGCCTTGAGCCTCAGCGGGGAGTCGAGCGCCATCAGGTGCCCGTGATCGACGATGGCGATGCGCTCACACAACCGGTCCGCCTCGTCCATGTAGTGCGTCGTGAGCAGCACGGTGAGGTCGCGGCCATGCTTGAGCTTGGTGATCATCTCCCAGACCGCCGTGCGCGACACCGGGTCGAGGCCGGTGGTCGGCTCGTCCAGGAAGAGGATGCGCGGCTCGTGCACCAGCCCGCGCGCGATCTCCACGCGGCGCCGCATCCCCCCGGAGAGCTGCTTGACGGGCCGGTCCGCCCACTTCGTGAGCTCGACCGCCTCCAGGAGCTCCGCGATGAACGGCCCCCGGTGCTGGCGCGGAACGCCGTACAGCTTGGCGAAGATCAGCAGGTTCTCCTCGGCGGTGAGCTCGAGGTCCGACGTCATCGCCTGGGGGATGACCCCGATGGCTCGCCGCACGTCATCGGCCTGATGGACGACGTCGAAGCCGCCCACCAAGCCCTTGCCCGAGGTCGGCTTGAGGAGCGTCGTGAGCATGCGGATGAGCGTCGACTTTCCTGCCCCGTTCGGGCCCAGCAACCCGAAGATCTCGCCCTCGCGCACGTCGAACGAGATCGCGTCGACGGCAGTGAAGTCGCCGAAGCGCTTGGTCAGCTCCTGGACTTCGACCGCATTCACGGGCTCACCTTGGCGAGCGGCAGGAGCACGTACGCCGTCATGCCCAGCGCGAGCCTTCGGTCGCTGTTGTCTACGCGCAGGCG
>CAZFIS010000130.1:0-1445 GCA_964519125.1 uncultured Gemmatimonadaceae bacterium
ATCGGTCAGGTGCGCGGCGAGCTCGGCCATGCGGCCGGTGTTGCAGGAGGGGCAGGTGCCCCGGCCCTTGCCCGAGAAAGGGATCAGTCGCTGGTGACCACAGTCCTCGCAACGAGCCCGGGCGAACCCGTGGGCGAGGATGCCGCAGCGCAGGTAGGCTCGGAAATCCCTCTCGACCCACCAGGGCACGCCGTTGGCCAGAAGGTCGGCTTCGGCAGCCCGGGTGAGAAAGGTCTCGAGATGGTGCTGGACGACCGGGTAGAGCGGCGTGGCGGTCGGCCGGCGCGGTCGATAGGTGGTCGAGGCGGCCGGCTGCGACGGCCTGGCAGATGAGGGTGGGGGCCGCGGAAGAGTCGCCTGACCGGAGTCGCCATGGTCGAGCGTGGAACGCCTCATTGAGCTACACCCCAGACCGATGAGCTTCGCAGGGCCCCAGAACACGTATGGTGGCCTGTCGGCGCGGTGTGTCTGGGTCGTAACGGCCCCACTCGCTCAGTGGCCCTTCGTCCAGATGACGATCGCGCCGCATGGACTGTCGAATCTCGCCGGGCCGGGCACGCCAGCCGGGCTGCGATAGACCTCGACGCCTGCGACGTTCTGAGGGTTCGGTAGACTCCATGGTTCGCGGACGATGGTCCCGTCAATGACAACGGTCAGGTACAGGAAGCGCGTCAGGGATTGGGTGTCGCACATGGTCCTGGGCGGGCAACTGGAACATGCCAGCTCTGCGGCGGCCGGACCACGATTCACGATCAAGTGGTGCTGAATCTGGGGGCCGAGCTGAAGGCGCGGCTTTCGGGAGCGCCTCGGTAGGCGAACCGGACGTGCTCGGTTCACGATGAAGCGGGTGCGTTGAAGGGTGTGCGCCCCCCCCTCGGGCACCGCCGTACCCGAGCCGTCGGTGTCGTTCAACACCGTGCCGGCGAGCGTCGACGTCGACGCGGGCGGACCCGGCGAGCGCGGGAATCAGGCAAACCACGGCGGTCGCGGCCAGCGTCGGCATGAGCCGCCGAGGCAACGCCCTCGCCCCGGTGCCCTCTCCCGGCTACCCTTGAAGACCTGCCGATCATCGTAGTCGCGACCTGCCCGCCCCGCCCTTCGACGGAGACGTGTGTCATGGATCGCCACTCGCCGGCGCGCCGCGCCGCCCTCGGCCTCCTCGCCTTCCTGCTCGTCGTTCCTGCGACGGCCCTCGCGCAGAGCAGCACGGCGACCCGTCCCGGCCGCTTCGATTTCGGAAAGATGTGGACGTTCGAGTACCCTCCGTCGGCGTACTTCACCACCACGTACGGGTTCGACGCATCTCCGGAGTGGTTCGAGAAGGCGCGGATGGCGGCGCTTCGGATCCCCGGCTGCTCCGCCTCCTTCGTGTCCGGCGACGGGTTGGTCGTGACGAACCATCACTGTGCTCGGCGCTCCGTCAGCGCGGTGACCCGCGAGGGCGA
>CAZFIS010000130.1:1455-9510 GCA_964519125.1 uncultured Gemmatimonadaceae bacterium
ATGGCTTCTACGCGCCCACGCCGGCGGATGAGCGCCGCGTGCCCGGGTACTGGGCCGACCAGCTCATCGCCGTGGAGGACGTGACCGACGAGATCTACGGCGCCGTGGATGCCGCGTCCCCCGAAGGACGGAACGAGGCGCGGGCGACGGCCGTCGCGGCGGTGCGACAGCGCCTGCGCGACGCCCACCGGGGCTCCGACGACATCCTCGTCCAGGTGGTCCCACTTTACAATGGGGGCCGCTATTCGGCGTACGTCTTCCGGCGCTTTCGGGATGTGCGGCTGGTAGCGGCCGCCGAGCTCGACATGGGCTTCTTCGGCGGTGACCCGGACAACTTCACGTACCCGCGCTACGCCCTGGACTTCGCCTTCTATCGCATCTACGAGGCCGACGGCGAGCCCTACCATCCCGAGACGTGGTTCACGTGGGGCAACGGCGTGCACGAGGGCGACCCGGTGTTCGTCATCGGTAACCCCGGGCCCACCAACCGTCTCCAGACCGTAGCGCAGCTGGAGTACCAGCGTGACGTCTACGTCCCGTACCGCAAGGCGTACTACGAAACCCGGCTGCAGGTGCTCCGCGACGCCTACGCCGCGGACCCCGTGGCCGGGGAGAAGCTCGACCTGCGCAACCGTGCCTTCGGCCTCTCCAACGCGCTGAAGGCGTACACGGGACGCCTCGCGGCCCTTCGGGACCCCGAGATCCTCGGGCTCAAGCGCGCGGCGGAAGAGGAGCTGGTCGACTCCATTGCCGCGAAGGCCGAGCTTCAGAGTCGCTACGGCTCCGTGCTGTCCGAGATTGCCGGGCTGCAGGAGCGGAAGCGGGCCCTCGGACGCGAGGCCGGTGCGTTCTATGGCCTGGGGAGCGCGTCCAACGGATCACTCACCCTGCGCCGGGGCATGTTGGCGGCAGCGCTCCTGGACGCCCAGCAGGGAGCGGCCACCACCGAGGATCTTGCCAAAGCACGCGGCGCGCTCCGCGATCTGGCGGACCACCCCTCCGGCATGGAGGAGGAGCTGCTCCGTCTGCGGCTGGACGACCTCCAGCGTAATCTCGGAGCCGCGGACCCGTTGGTGGGGCAGGCGCTGGAGGGGCGTTCCCCCGAGGGTGCGGCTACGTCGCTTCTCGCCCGCTCGGTCCTGTCCACGCAGGCCAAGACCGAGGCGGCGCTGCGCTCCGGCGGAATTCGTGCCGACGATCCAGCTGTCGTCCTCGCTCGCGCCCTGAAGCCGCGGGTGGACGGGTACGAGGCGGCGAGCCGCGAGGTGAGCGCACGCGAGACCGAGCTGGCGGCGGACCTCGGCCGGGTGCGCTTCGATGTCTACGGCACTGCCGTGGCGCCCGACGCCACCTCCTCGCCACGAATCACCGACGGCGTGGTGAAGAGCTACGAGTACAACGGCACCTTGGCTCCTACCCACACGACGTTCTTCGGCGTATACGACCGCTACTACGGGCACGACGGCAACGTAGAGTGGAAGTTGCCGAAACGGTGGCTGCCGGTGCCGGAAGGGCTGGACCTGTCCACGCCGCTCAACTTCATCTCTACGGCGGACACGTACGGCGGCAACTCCGGCTCCCCGGCGGTAACCAGGGACCTGGCCCTGGTGGGGCTGAACTTCGACCGCAACATCGAGGGGCTCAGCCGGGACTTCATCTACCTCCCGGAGCGTGGCCGCAACATCATGGTGGACGTGCGGGCCATCAAGGAGGCTCTGACCAAGGTGTACCACGCGGACCGCATCGTGAAGGAGATCAGCGAGGGAGAGGGTGCAGCGATCAGTGCGAGCCCAAGGATATCCCCAGCATCCACGCCTTCTGGTTCCCGTCGCTGGTAACCCGCTCGCCGCTCGTCCACCGCACGTAGACTTGCCTGATCCAGGGCACCTTTCCGGTGAGCTCATAACCGAGGTCCAACGGACGGATCGGTCGTCCAACCGCCCTGACGGGGTGAGAAGCATGGTCGGCTGCGGGTTGTGGAGGGGAAGGCAACGCGGGTGTCGCGGACGGGGTCGAGTGTGAACGGCCGGGGGAGCGGGGAGAAGAGGAGGATGTTCGTAGCGGTCGAGCCGATGGGAGGACGGGTGGTAAGAGCCGAAGCCAGGCCAAAGCCCGGATGAGGACTCCCGTGGGCGGGACCCCAGTGGGCGCGGATCGAGTTCTCAGTCGACGGAGTCGTCGGGCAGCCACTGGTCGAACTGGAGGGCACCGCGCGAAGCGTGGTCGGGGACGGGCTCCGGATCGTAGGAGGGTGGCGGAGAGGACGGGCGGGTCGGTGAGAAAGGCGAGGATCTCCATGGAGCCGCCGCGACCACGCTTCGCGCGGTGCCCGGGCAGAGGAGCGGCAGGACCTCATAGATGCGGGCGAGGAGCACGGTCCATCGGATACGCGTGGAACTGGCCGGCCGAGGTGAGTCGTCCGGGGAGGTGGGGGCGGGACAGACTGGCTCGGAGTCGGTTTGGGCCGGCGGTCTAGCGATGGCGACGACGGCGGAGCGCAGGCCGGCATGGGGGGCCAGGACACCGTGGAAGCGGTGGCGGTGCATGCGCGGCGGGGGCACGAAGGCGACGAGGCGCTCCAGGAGCTGGAGGGGCGAGTGGACGATGTCGGTGCGCCCGTCTGGGGTGGGCTTGGGAAAGCGATACAGGAGGCGGGCGGTGCCGGCGCCGTCGTCACCCTCGATGCGCACGTTGGAGGCCGGCTTCGTAAAAGGGAGCCTCCCCGTCGTCGCCTCGGGAGAAGACGCCGTCGAGGACGACCCCATGGAAGTCAAGGTGTGGATTGGAAACGAATCACGGATGTGGACGTCGATTTCCAGTGTCGTCGAAGAGCCACCCGCCTACCGACGAGACGATCGAGGATCGGCTGTAGACCGACCGCAGATTACTCCCCCCGCCTCTCGGGCACGTTCGGCAGTCACCTCCAACGGCTGGGCGGAGGGCGTTGCTTGAGAAGCCGAGCCGGTCGCACCGAGCAGGAACCCTCCAGCCAAGCAGGGGGGGCGGCGCGAGAAAGCGCCGCCGCCGGCTCTCCGGTACCTTTCGGGTTGACCGTCATCCTCCACGACCTGAGGCGAAGAAGTCGCCCAGCAGACCCGCGACCTCCTCGGGCGCCGTCGTATCGGGAGCATTGTGGTCCAGCCCCGGGAGAGCCAGGATCCGAAGCTCGGGCACGACCGATGCCAGCATCTTCGCGGAGATCTCGTTCAACTCGCGGTCGGCCTCGCTGTTGGCCTGCCCGGTCATGACAAGGGTCCGAGCCGTGATGGTCTGATACCGTCGATACTCGGAATCGACCCGCTCTACCTCCCGGCATTCAGGAGCAATGGTCGGCAGCAGTTCCACGATGCCGGGCCATTCCGACGCCTGTGGCAGGACGGCCAGCGTCTCCTCCTGCATGTCCACCTCCAGGGCCTTGAAGAAGATCCTCAGAGCGCCGACGTTGTCCCCGCGCGCCAATGCTGCGTCGAGATCTCCCACCCACGGGAATGTCATCGAGCCGTCCACGGACACGCTGGGCTCATATAGAGCGAGCTTCTCCACCGGATGGACTCGTGCCGCCTCCAGGGCGACCAGCCCGCCGTAGCTGTGGCCGAACAGGATCGCGGCCCCGAACGCGCGCAGGACAGCCCCGACGTCCTCGACTTCCTTCTCGAGGCTGTATGCATCGCCCTGCGGGCCGCTGCCGCCGCGCCCACGGCGATTCATGACGTGGACGGTGAATCGGTCCGCCAAGTGCCGGGACAGCGCATCGTAGTGGATCGCCGCGCGGAAAGCGCCGGGCACGATGACCACGGCGGGCCCGGCTCCGATGACCCTACAGTGAAGGGCTGTGCCATCGGGCGAGAGGACGATCGACGACGAGAACACGAGTTGGTTCATGGTACCTCGGTCGGGGAATGGAATGGGGCCCTGGAACCGGGCGCTGGAGAATGAGGGGCCCGAGAGCTACAACGGCGGTGTCGGGGCGGTGAGCACTGTAGAGTGCGGGTTGGGGAGAGGCAAGCCGCCATATCAGGTGGTATCGGCGCGCTTGTGACGGAAAGGCATCATAGGGCCGTGGCATCCGCTCCCGGCCCCGGCAAGCACCTGATCAGCCAAATTGTACGACGGATCCGACGACACCTGCTGGGGCGACTGGGACGGGGGATACTCTCGGCTTGAGTAGGGGTTTGCCGGTGATGTTGAGAATTCAGCTCGAGCCGGCGGAAGGCGTGGCCACCCTGTGGTCAGCGAACCTCTCCAGACCCATGGACTTGGTCCTTCGGATGCTAACCGGTCGAACCTGAAGACCGGCGGGCGAAAGCCCTCGTGGGTTTGAGCCGAGCGGACATGGAACGGTGTGCGGCGGGTTGGGACGCGCCGCGGGATCAGCGGCGAAGGATGTGAGATCAGGAGGTTCGACCTACATTTCCGCCGTCTTGGAGACATCCTCGCGCGGAGCATCGATGCCCGAAAGCAAGACGGCCGTAGAACCCTGGGATTTCGCCGGGTGGGGTGAGTCGGGAAAGATCACCGATCTGGGAAGCGGCCCCACTCAGGTCTCCCGCCTGGACCAGCCCCACAAGCACACCCTGGGACAGTGGCGGGCCACCGCCGTCTGCGGCAACGACATCACGTCCAGCGTGCTCTACGTGTCGGCGCTCTGCGCCGCCCAGGCGGGGGCGCTGGCCCCGGTGGTCCTGCTGGTGGTCGCTGGCGTCCTCTACCTCTTCCGCAAGATCTACGCGGAGGTGGGTAGCGCGCTCCCACTCAACGGGGGGAGCTACACCGTTCTGCTCAACACCACCGGAAAGCGGCTGGCCGCCGCCGCCGCGGTGCTGACCCTTCTGTCGTACGTGGCCACGGCCGTCATCAGCGCCAACGAGGCCATGCACTACGCCCAGAACCTGTACGCGGGGCTCGACGTCATCTGGGCCACCGTCGCCGTGTTGGGGCTTTTCGCGATCCTCAACATCGTGGGGATCACCGAATCGGCCGCAGTCGCCCTGGGGATCTTCCTGCTGCACCTGGCCACGCTCACGGTGCTGTCCGTGGTGGCAGGCTTCACGGTGCTGCGGGACCCGACGCTCCTCCTCCAGAACTGGGCCCTGCCCAGCCCCCGCGGCCTGGTCGGCTCCCTGTTCTACGGCTTTGCCGCGGCCATGCTGGGCATCAGCGGATTCGAGAGCTCGGCCAACTTCATCGAGGAGCAGAAGAAGGGCGTCTTCCCGAAGACCCTGCGCAACATGTGGGCGGCGGTGGCCGTCTTCAATCCATTGATCGCGCTCCTGGCTCTGGGGCTCCTGCCCCTCGCCGCCATCCAGCAAGTGCCCCGCGACCTGCTCGCCCAGATGGGCACGCTCTCGTTCGGCCGGTCTCTGGGTTGGTGGGTGAGCGTGGACGCTGTGCTCGTGCTCTCGGGCGCGGTCCTGACCAGCTACGTGGGCGTGACGGGACTGGTGCGGCGGATGTCCCTGGACCGGTGCCTTCCCCAGAAGCTTCTGGTCGAGAATCCCTGGAGGAAGACGAACCACTGGATCATCCTGGCGTTCTTCGCGCTGTGCACCTCCATCCTCTTCGTCACTCAGGGGGACATCGAGACGTTGGCGGGCGTCTACACGCTCTCGTTCCTGAGCGTCATGGCGCTCTACGCCATCGGCAACATGCTCCTCAAGAAGACCCGGGGACGTCTGCCGCGCACGGAACGCGCCAGTTGGACGACGGTGGTGGTGGCGTTGGTAGCGGTCGTGATCGGACTCCTCGGCAACATCCTCCTCGACCCGCTCAACGTGGAGGTGTTCGTCACCTACTACATCGTCGGTGTCGCCCTGGTCGCCCTGATGTTCCTGCGCGTCGAGATCCTGCGCGTGGGCCTGTTCCTGTCGCGCTCCATCGTGGATCGCGTCATGGCGGCCAACGAGTGGGTGCGGCGCACCGTCTATCGCAGGATCGAGGAGATCAGCGGCGACGAGGTCGTCTACTTCACCAAGGGCGACGACATCTCGGTGCTCAATCGTGCGGCCCTCTATGTGCTCAAGAACGAGCAGACCAACCGCCTCAAGGTGGTGAGCGCCTACCAGCGCGAGGGGGAGATCCGTCCGGAGTTGGCCAAGGAGCTGGCCACCGTCGACCACCTGTACCCACAACTCAAGATCGACTTCCTGGCCGTTCAGGGGACGTTCGGACCCGAGTTGATCGAGCGGCTCTCCCAGCGGCTGGGCATCCCCAAGAACGCCATGTTCATCGGAACGCCGGGCGACCGCTTTCCCCACCGGGTCGAGGACCTGGGCGGGGTGCGCATCATCCTGTAGGCGTAGAGCCGACAGCCACCTTCAGCGCAGGCCCGGGCGCCTCGTCACCGCTCAACTCAGCGCCCCCTGATGCACGCTCGCGGGTGACGCCCCGCCCAGCACCGCCTCCCACCCCGCGACCATGCGCTCGAAGCCGAAGCGCTCGCGAGCCCGCCGCAGCGCCTCCTCCGCCATCCGTTCGCGCCGGCTCGAGTCGGCGAGGAGCGTGCGCAGTCCGGCCGCCACGGCCTCCGGGCTGGCCTCGACGACGATCCCGGCGGTCCGCCCGAGCTCATCCGCCTGCAGCGCCTCGCGCGCGCCGCTGACGTCCGTGCTCACCACGGGCACGCCCGCCGCCATCGCCTCGAGCATCGCGTTCGCCATGCCTTCCTTGTCCGAGGTGAGGGCGAAGACGTCGAGCGCGGCCAGCACCCTGGCGACGTCCTCCCGGAATCCGAGGAAATGGACCCGCCCCGAGAGATCGGGGGATCCGGCCCGCTCACGGAGTTCGGACTCCAGCGCGCCGGTCCCCGCCAACGCCAGATGCACCCCGGGCAGGAGCGCCACGGCCTCCAGCAGGCGGTCCACTCGCTTCTGGACCCCGAGCCGCGTCACCGAGCCGACGACGGCGGCGTCGACGGCGAGCCCCAGCGCCGTGCGGGCTTCCACCCGACCCGGCACCTCCCCGATGCGCACGCCGTCGTAGACCGTAGCCACCCGGTCCGGATCGTAGCCGGGGAGATCCGAGAGGAACGGGCCGCGGATCCCGTCCGCGTTGACGAGCACGGCGTCGACCCAACGGCGGTACGCCACCCGGTAGGTCCACGAGCGCCGGGGTAGATCGGAATCGAGGCCGATCCGCGACACGACTCGGGGCACGCGGGCCAGGCGCGCCGCCATCCCGCCGAGCCACACCTTCTTGAACGTCGACAGGAGCAGCGCGTCGGGCCGGAAGCCGCGGAGTTGGCGCGCGAAGCGCACGGCGCCCGCGAGCATGACCTGTCCGCCGAGCCGGCCCACCGAGGCGGGCACGTCGAACGCGCGGGCGCGCTCGACCATTGCCTTGTCCCGCACGAACAGGTGCACGTCGTGGCCGCGCGCGGCGAGCGCCCGGAGCAGGAGCAGCGTCCACTTCTCACCGCCTCCGAAGATCCTGGAACCGTTGTGTGCCGCGATGCGCAGGCGTCCGCTCACCGGGTGCACCCTCCGTTTCCGTGGACCCTTACGGGGCGCGAGGGTAGATTCCACCGCGTCTTCCAGGGCCGGCAACGTTCGGCTCCGGACACCCTCCCCATCCGAGTGATCGAGTGATCCAGGTAGAGCGCAGAAAGACCATTCCGGTGGACGTGGGCGGTGTGACGGTGGGTGCGGGCGCGCCGGTCGTCGTCCAGTCGATGACGAACACCGACACGGCCGACGCGGCGTCTACCGTCGCGCAGATCGAGTTGCTGGCCGACGCGGGCAGCGAGCTGGTGCGCGTCACCGTCAACAACGACGGCGCGGCCCGTGCCGTACCGGAGATCGTCGCACGTCTTCGCGACGACGGCTATCGCACGCCCATCGTGGGCGACTTCCACTACAACGGTCACGTCCTCCTCACCAAGTATCCCGCGGCGGCCGAGGCGCTCGCGAAGCTGCGCATCAACCCCGGAAACGTAGGCGCCAAGCGCCGGGACGAGAACTTCGCCGAGATCGTCCGCGTCGCGATCGAATACGGCAAGGCCGTACGCATCGGCGTCAACTGGGGCTCGCTCGACCAGCGCCTGCTCACCGAGCTGATGGA
>CAZFIS010000131.1:0-9445 GCA_964519125.1 uncultured Gemmatimonadaceae bacterium
ATGAGGGGCAGGACCGAGTAGGCGCCCGTCATCTCGGTGGCGAAGGGCAGGCTCCAGTCGAAGCCCTGACCCGAGTTGAGCCGATCGGCGATCACGGAGCTCGCGAGCAGGAGTCCGAGGCCGGTGACGAGCCCGAAGATTGCCCCCCAGAGCACGAGGCGTCTCCTCGACCTCTCGGATCGCTCCATGAATGCCGCTCCTTTCCGGAGAGCGCCCCGGACCTCCCGGAGCCGCTCCATTATGGAAGCGGACCCCCACCTTGTCACAGGTTCCCGTGACGAGCGGGACCACAAACGTGACGAGCGGGACGGGGCCTCCCGGGCGCTCCGCCCCGACGGGGTGTGGCGCCTTCGACGCCCGCCGATGCTCGCCCGTTCGAGCGCGTCCGGACCCGTCCGTCCCCGGCTCGATCCCGCTCGTCACTCGATGCGTGACGCTCCCTCGCCCTCCCTCGATCGTGGATCCCGGGAAGACGGTGCCACCGCCCTCCCGGCCGAAGCCCTCCGAAAGGGAGCCACCATGAACAGACCGCCCACGGCGCTCGCCCTCGTGCTCTTCGCTCTCGCGCATCCGTCTCCCGGATTCGCGGTCGTCCCCCCCCGGTCGGCGGATCCCGTGCTCGCGCATCCCGCGAGGGACACCGTCGGGGACGTCAGGGTGAGCCCGGCCCCCGGCCCGATCACCCTGGACGGTCGGCTCGGCGATCCGGGATGGAGAAACGCCGCGGAGGTGAGCACCTTCTACGAGGCGAGCCCCGGCAACAACGTGAAACCGCCCGTCCGCTCGACGGTCTGGGTCACCTTCGACGCCAAGTACCTCTACATCGCGTTCCGGTGCGACGATCCCGACCCGTCCCGGGTCCGGGCCCCCGCCGTCGCGCGGGACGGCATCGGTCCGGACCAGGACTTCGTGGCCGTCGGGCTCGACACGCGCGGCGATCGCCAGTCGGCGCTTCTCTTCTTCGTCAATCCTAGGGGGATCCAGGGCGACGGGGTGCGCAACGACGCCACCGGCGACGAGGACTTCTCTCCGGACTTCTTCTGGAGCTCGGCGGCCCGCATCACCCGCACCGGGTGGAACGTGGAGATGAGAATCCCCTTCTCCTCGCTGCGCTACACGGTCCGCAGCCTCTCCCGTTGGGGCATCCTCTTCTACCGCAACTATCCGCGCGCCTACCGATACCAGATGTTCAGCGAGCCCATGCCGCGCGGTACGAACTGTGAGATGTGCCACTCCATGCGCCTCGAGGGCCTCACCGGGCTCGGCGCGGACGACCACCTGGTGCTCGCGCCGCACGTCACGGGTCAGGAGCAGTGGCAGCCGACCGGCGCCGCAGGCACGCCGCTCGGATCGAGCTCCTCGCTCTGGCAGAAGGGCGTGGACGTGAAGTGGTCAGCCGGCTCGGATGCCGTCGTGAACTTCACGCTCGATCCCGACTTCTCCCAGGTGGAAGTCGACCAGGCGCAGATCACCGCCAACCGGCGCTTCGCGCTCTCCTATCCGGAGAAGAGGCCCTTCTTCATGGAAGGTGTGGATCTGTTGCAGACCCCCGTCCAGGCGGCGTACACCCGCACCATCACGGCTCCTCGGTGGGGTGCCCGGGTGACCGGTCGACTCTCCGGGGCCGACTACACGTTCCTCACGGCGCGGGACCAGGGAGGCGGGAGTGTCGTCATCCCGGGACCGCTCGGCTCGAGCCTCGCGCCACAGGACTTCTCGTCTCAGGCGTCGATCCTGAGGATCCGGAAGACGCTCGGAGCGTCGTTCGCCGGGCTTCTCCTGACCGACCGCGAGAACGGCGGCGGCGGCTACAACCGGGTCCTCGGTCCCGACTTCCAGTGGAGCCCGGACGCCGCCGACCGGATCAGCGGTCAGGCGCTGTTCAGCGCGACCCGCACCCCCGATCGTCCGGACCTGGCCGACACCTGGGACGGCCGCCGTCTCTCGGGCACCGACGTCTCGTTGTCCTGGTCGCACGCCACGCAGGGCTGGAGCTGGCTGACGCAGTACGGGGACGCCGCCTCGGGCTTCCGCGCAGAGGACGGCTTCGTACCGCGCGTGGGCTACAGGGCTTTTCGCCAGCAGATCGGCTACAGCTTCTATCCGTCGGGCTTGCTCACCAGGGTCCGGCCCACCGTGATCGGCGGAGCGTATTGGAGTCGAAGCGGAGCGAGCCTCGAGGGAACGTTCTGGCCGGGCGTGGTGATCGACGGACGCGACAACCTGCAGGGCGACCTCTACTACAAGGCGGACGCCGAAAGAGTGGGATCGAGGCTGCTGCACGCGTCGCGCCTCGCGATGGACGTCGCGCTCTCCGTCTCCCATCGGATCCCTCAGGTCAGCCTGTCCGCCACGATCGGTCAGGACTTCGATTACGCGAACCGAACCGTGGGGAGGGGAGGAGACATCTCCACGGGCATGACGCTCCGGCCCGCCGACCCGTTCGGCCTGACCCTCGCGGCCGAGCACCGATGGCTCGCGAGCAGCCGGAACGGCCGAGTCGGACTTCTCTTCTCGGCCGATGTCGCCCGCATCGAGGGCTTGTGGACGCTCTCGACCCAGGCGCGGCTGCGCGCCATTGCGCAGTACGTCGAGACCCATCGCGACCCGGCGCTCTATCCGTCCGCGGTGTCCTCGCGGGACGGCGGTCTGGAGACGTCGCTTCTCTTCACCTACAGGCTCGACTGGCAGACGGCCCTGTACCTCGGTTACGCCGACCAGCGCGACATCACCATGGCCGACGGGCTTCCATCCACCGGCCGGCAGGCGTTCCTCAAGGTCTCGTGGGCGTTCCAGCGGTGAGGCCGTCGTGTCCGGTGCCGACGGCGGAAGCGGACGCCATGGCGCGATCCGGTTCGCGCATCTTTGCGATCGTCGCGAGCCCGCGCCGCTCAGCGCGCCTTGCCCCCGATGACCTCGATCACCTTCGCGTCGGGCCCGGTCCACGCCGCCGCACCTTCATGGCTGAACGTCCGTGTGGCGTCGTCCCAGTGCAGCCGCGTGATCTCGTACTTGCCCTTCTCGTACGCGTACGTCTCCCCGTCGTCCTGATAGAGCGCGAAGTCGCCGTCGGCGCCCGCGTAGACCCGCACCTTCGCGATCTTCTGCGGCTCGTTCGGGTTCCCGAGCGGCGTGCCGTAGGGGATGATGGAGCCCGCGCGGACGAAGAGCGGCAACGTGCCGATGGGCGCGTCCACCGTGATCGTCTGCCCGCCCTTGTACCGCTGGTTCGTCCAGTAGTCGTACCAGTCCGCGCCCGCCGGCAGGTAGACCTTGCGGCTCGTCACGCCCTGCTCGTACACGGGAGCGACCAGGAACGCCGGTCCGAACATGTACTCGTAGCGGAGGTCGGCGACCTTTGGATCGTGGGGGAAGTCCATGAAGAGCGCCCGCATGGCCGGCGCTCCGGTCTCGTACGTGTGATGAGCGAGCGAATAGATGTAGGGCATCAGGGCGTAGCGTAGACGCAGGTACTTGGCCATGATCGGCTCCGCCTGGCTGCCGTACGACCAGATCTCGTTGTGCGTACGGCTACCGTGGGTGCGGAAGATCGGCAGGAACGACCCGTACTCGAACCAGCGGGTGAAGAGCTCCGGATAGTCGTCGTCGTGGTACACGTTGGCCCGGGCGTCGTCGGGGCTGAGCAGCGGTGGGCGCGCCGGATGATGCACCTTGGGCAGATACTCGATCCCTCCGATGTCGCAGGTCCAGTTGGCGACGCCGGAGGCGGTGAAATCGAGGCCGGTGGGAATCTGCCGCCTGAACGCGTCCCACGTGGATGAGATGTCGCCCGACCACACGATCGCCCCGTTACGCTGGATACCGAGGTAGGCGCTGCGCGCCAGGACGAACGCGCGGCGGTCGAGGTCGCGGCGGAACCCGTCGTAGATCGCGGCGGTGTGGAACAGCGGATACACGTTGTAGTAGCGCGTGCCCGGCCCGATCCAGAAGTAGCTCCCGTTCGGCGGGATGTCCGGCTCCGTCTCGTCCTCCCAGACGCCGTCGAACCCCTTGCTGAGGAGGTTCTTGCGGATAGCCTCCCAGAACCAGCGCGCGGCCTTCGGGTTCGTCGTATCGATATCGGGACCCCCATACTTGGTCCTGGACATCGGGCCCGTGACCTCGGTCGGGGTGCCGTCGGCCTGGTGCATGAACCAGCCGTTCTTCTCCAGCATGTTGAAGTACCGGGAGTTCAGCCCGAAGCGCGGCCACACGCTCATCATCGTGTGGTAGCCCATCTGGTGCAGCTCGCGATTCATCGCCGCGGGATCGGGCCAGTAGCGCGGGTCGAAGTCCATCTGGCCCATCTTCGTCCAGTAGAACCAGTCGACCACGATCACGCCGACCGGCAGATGTCGCTCTGTGTAGCCCTTGGCGACGTCCATCACCTGCTGCTGCGACGAGTAGCGCTGCTTGCTCTGGACGAAGTCGTAGACGTAGCGCGGTAGCAGCGGCGTGGGCCCGGTGAGCAGCCGGTAGCCCTTGTAGATCTCGTCGGTCGTGCGGCCCGCGATCACGAAGAACGAGACGCGGTTGCCCACCTGCGACACCCACCTGGTCTGTTCGTTGAAGCCGGGGGCCACCGTCGTCTTCGACGGGTTGTCCCAGATCATCCCGTACCCGCGGTTCGTCACGAGGAACGGCACGCACACGCTCTCGCCGCCCACCGCTTCGTAGTCCGCCCAGCAGTTGACCTCGTGGTCGCGGTGGTCGAGGTATCCTTCCTGGTTCTCGCCCAACCCGTAATAGTGCTCGTCGGCCGGTGAGACGAACGTGGCGCTCACCCGATAGAACGGCTTGTCGGTGGGACGCCGGTCGTAGCGGAGGTCCATGTTGCCGTCTTCGAAGCTCGGCTCGCTCATCGACCAGCCCTTCATCTCCAGCAGCGTGTCGCCTTCCGGCGTGCCGATGGTGATGTGGGGAGCGCGGCCTTTGGTGACGGGGACGTCGACGATCAGGCGTGACGACCGGTAGACGTCGGCCTCGCTCGTGAGCCGGTGCGTCCACCCCTCGGTCGACGGCTTGGCGACGAAGCCGTATCCCGGTGCCGCGGTGGCCTCGTGCTTCGACAGGCTCAGCGTCACCCGGATGATGTTGGCCGCGTATGGCTCGAGCACGACCGTGGCGTTGCCGCGGGTCAGGACGATCTGCGACTGGGCCGCCGCGGGCTTCGCGGAGAACGCGAGCACAGCGAGCAGAGCTGCGAGGCACTTCGGCTTCCGTTGCACTCCGACCTCCCTGAAATGGATCGACTCGCGGGAGAATACGGCCGGTCGTGCGCGCGCGGCAAAAGGGTCGGGGACGAAGCCGGGTCCGGCCGACGGGTGGAGGCCGAAGGGATGGGGGGCCGGGAGGCCGTTCGAACTAACCGGCGTGCTCGGTGCTCTCGGCTCGGCGGAAGCGGCGGTACGCCCAAATGGACAACGTGAGTACCACGAGAGCGAGCCCGGCACCGACGACGACGAGCGCGATCTTGATCACCAGCGCGACCAGGCCCATGAGCCAGGCGGCCACGGGCGCCAACAGGATCTTCAGCGCCTCGAGGAGGAGCAGGCCCAGGAGGCCGGTCACCGTCAGGGATGCCGCCGCCTTCATCATGTTCTCGTGTCTGCTCGGGGGCCGCTTCGCATCGTCGTCTCCACCATTTCTACGCAGGCCGTCCGCGCGTTGTTTCGGATGCGTCGAAGGTTCGCCGACGAAGAGGGTCCGCGCCAGGCGGCGCTGAAGCACCTGTCTCTCGCTCCGTCGTCCGCTTGACGACGGAGAGCAAAGCCGCGTATACATTTCCGCGAGGGTACTTCTCCCTGGCCCGTCGGCGCTTTCCTCGCCTCACCGGAAGCGCTCCCGCCCCATGCTGTGAGCGACCTCCTGCCCTCGGTCCGACCGTGGACTGCCCCGCCCGCGCCTCCCCGCCGGCCTGCTGATGGAGACATGAGCATGCACGTCGGTAACGGTATCGCCACCAGGAGAACCGGCCACCGCCCCGCGGTCCGGCATTCATTCACACCCGCTCGTCTCGCACTGCTCGCGGCCGCCGCGCTCGCGGTCGGCTGCGGGTCCGGTGACTCCACCGGCCCCGGCGGCTCCACCGCCGTGGCCTCCGTGACCGTGTCCCCCGCCAGCGCGAGCCTGGGCGTCGGTGCGACGGAACAGTTCTCCGCCAGGGCCACCGACGGGACCGGCGCTGCGGTCACCAATGGCTCGATATCCTGGAGCAGCTCCGACGCCACCGTCGCCACCGTCGATTCGAAGGGCCTGGCCACCGGTAAGTCGGTGGGCACCACGACCATCACCGCGACCGTCGGAGCCGTGAGCGGGACGGCGGCGCTGAGCGTGACGACGCCCATCGCGACCCTCACGCTCACGCCCTCGGCCGACACGGTCGTGGTGCGTGAGGGGACACAGCTCACGGCGGTTGCGAAGGACTCGGCCGGCAACGTCGTCTCCGGCGCGTTTCAGTGGTCCAGCTCGGACACGATGGTGGCCGTGGTCGACGCCGACGGAGCGGTTTCGACCCGGTCCGCGGGGCACGCGACGATCACGGCGTCGGTGGGGGGGAAGACGGCCACGGCCGCCTTGACGGTGAAACCCGCCTTCCTCTCCGTGCGCGGCCTGTTCGCCCAGATCGAGCACCGGAGCTCGACCTACGGCTACTACAACGGTGAGCTCCTGCAGGACTGGGGCTCGACGGAACAGGGGGTCGGCATCCCGGTGGCATCGGAAGTCGCGGCCCAGTTCGACGCGATGCGGGCGCTGGGCGTGAACACCATCACGTTCGAGGTGCGCACCACGGACGACAGCATGTCGAGCGCCGGCTTCGTGCCTCCGGACTGCAACCTGCCGCCTCTGCTCGGCCTCACCTGGCCGACCCCGGAAGCCGCGAAGCTCGCCAATCTGGTGAGCCTCTTCGACCTGGCCCAACAGAAGGGCATCAAGATCGTGCTGTTCCTCGTGAACACGCACATGGAGCAGCCCGCGGACAGCAACGCCGAGTGGCTCGGCCCCATCCTCGACGCCGTGGGCCAGCACCCGGCGCTCTCCTTGGTGCTGTTCAACGGGAACACGCACATCGACCCGTCCAACAACCAGTGCGGTACCCCCGCCGAGCCGCCCCTCTGGCTGGGGTCGACCGCCCAGCCCGCAGAGTACGTGCAATGGGCCATCGGCTTCGCGCGCGACCGTGGGGTCAGCACCACGAAGCTGTCGGCCGAAGCCCTGGTCGGGATCGCGGCCATGAACAGCACGTCCCCGGCCGGCTCGTACGCGACGGGCAGCCACCTGTGGGATCCCGTCGCGGTGCTGAAGCAGATCTTCGACAACCTCCAGATCCCCGATGCGGAGCGCACCTACGCGCTCTCGTTCTACGAGCGGCAGAAGTGTGCGCCTCCGACCCCGGACGGGTGTGTGGACGAGACGCCGTCCGCTTGGGCGGAGGAGACCGTGCGAAGCGTCTTCGGGACCATCGGCTGGTCGACGAAGGCCACCGTCGTGGCTACGGAAATGGGCGTGTTCCCTACCGATCCGACCTGGCCGACGGCTCAGGGTGTGGACGACCTGCTCACGCTGCTGGAGACGTACGGGGTGGCCGGCGGATCGGTCTACCGCTGGACGACCTCGACCAATGACGAGGAGTCCGATCCGTCCGTACCCATGCCGGTGAAGATGCGCGGTCTGGCCTACAGCTACACCGCCGTGAAGGACGTGCTGGTGAAGCACTACCTACAGTAGCACTCTTTCACCCATGAATCCGACACCCGCTTTCGACCTGGATGCGGTGCGCCGGCGGATCCCCATCCTCCGGACCCACGTCCCGATGAACGCGTGCTCCCAGGCGCCCCAGAGCGACCCGGCGCGGGAGGCCGCCGAGGCGTACCTCGGCTCGTGGGCCACCGACGGCATGGACTGGGACCGGTGGATGGCCGAGGTGGACGCGGCCCGCGCGGAGTTCGCGGCCCTGGTGGGCGGCGTGGCCGAGGACGTGGGGGTGGCCACATCGGTGTCCCAGGCCACCGCGAGCATCGCCTCGGGCCTGGACTACACGGGGACCCGTCACGAGTTGGTGGTGAGCGGTGCCGAGTTCCCCACGGTGAGCCACGTCTGGCTCGCCCAGGAGCGCTTCGGAGCCGAGGTGGTGAGCGCGCCGGCAGAGGGCGGCACCGTGCCCCTGGCTTCGTACGAGGAGGCGATCTCCGAGAAGACGTTGGTGGTCTCGGCGGCCCTCGCCTACTACCAGACCGGCGCCGTCCAGGACGTGGGCGCCGTCGCGGACGTGGCCCACGACCGGGGCGCGCTCCTCTTCGTGGACGCATACCAGGCCCTCGGCTCGGGGCCCTTCGACGCACCGTCGAGCGGCGCCGACTTCGTCGCGTCGGGAAACCTGAAGTTTCTGCTGGGGATCCCGGGCATCGCCTTCGTCTGGGTGAAGCCGGGCCTCGCCTCTTCCCTGCACCCGGCCCTCACCGGGTGGTTCGGCCGGCGTGAGCCGTTCGCCTTCGACGCCGGCCTCCTGGACTGGGCCGACGGCGCGCGGCGCCTCGATCTCGGAACGCCTCCCGTGCTGCAAGCGTACGTGGCGCGGGCCGGGATGGCGTGGCTCCGGGAGATCGGTCTCGAGGCCGTGGGCGCCTGGAACCGTGCCCTGAGCACGCACGTCCTCGAGCGCGCCGACGAGCTGGGTCTCGAGGTGCTCGAGCCCCGCGACCCCGCGCGCCGGACCCCCACCACCGCCTTCGCGTGCGCCGACGGCCACGCCGTGGAGGAAGAGCTCCGCCGCCGGGGGATCATCGCCTCGGCCCGGGGGCCCGCCGTGCGCCTGGCGCCGCACTTCTACAACTCGATGGACGACGTCGACCGCGCGGTGGAGGCGCTCGGGGAGATCCTGGAGGAGCGGGGCGGGGTTCGGGCGTGAGCACCCGCGAGACCTTCGCCAGCCGGCTGGGCTCGCTGGCCGCCATGATCGGCGTGGCGGTGGGCCTCGGCAACGTGTGGCGCTTTCCCTACATGGTGGGCCGGTACGGCGGTGCCGCGTTCGTGCTCGTCTACGTGGCGATCGCCGCGCTGGTGGGCGTGCCCGCGCTCATGGCCGAGTGGTCGCTGGGGCGCCATACGCGGCGGGGCACCCTGGGCGCGTTCGAGGTCGCCGGCATGCCCGGGGGCCGTCAGCTCGGATGGCTCCTGGGCGTAGTCGTCCTGGCCGCGGTGGCGTACTACAACAACGCCATCGGCTGGGTCGTGTACCACGCCTTCGCCCAACTCGCCTCTCCCGTGGCCACGGTGGACGCGTCGCGCATCCTCCCGCCGGACTCGGGTTTCTCCCCGGCGTCCTTCGGGCTCCAGATCGTCATGACGACGCTGGTGCTCGCGAGCGAGGCCGCCGTGATCCTCGCCGGCGTGCGCGGCGGCATCGAGCGGGCGAGCCGGTGGATCATGCCCGTGCTCTTCGCCT
>CAZFIS010000132.1:0-9395 GCA_964519125.1 uncultured Gemmatimonadaceae bacterium
CTGAGGACGCGTCAACCAATCGGTATCTCACCTCCTGATCCACCACACCTCGCTCGGAAGACAATCAGCCCGCTCCCTTTCGTGCGTGGCAGAGCGCGGAGGTTGCAGGCCCGTGCAACCTCCCGGTCGTGCCCCGCACGGAGGTGGGATGCTTCGACCACCAGGGAACCGCCAGAACGAGGAGAACGTGATGGGAACGTGGCTTGTCATCGGAACGCTCTTCCAGTTGATCATGGTGATCGCCGGACACTACGCCACGTCCGTGGCGAACCTCTTTGGCCCGCTGGGCATGGCGATCTCCTTGGCGGCGGGCTTGCTCTGGGCGCGCTCCGCGGCCGACAGCTACGGAAGGGGGGCCCTCGGTGGCACCCTGGTAGGCGGGGGGTGCGCCCTACTCGGGATTCTGGTGTCTCTGGCACTGGGTGACGTGTCGGCGGTAATCCTGGCTCTGGGGACGGTCTCCTCCGCAGTCACAGGAGCCATCGGTGGGCTGGTGGGAAGGCGGTTCTCCAACGCGCGATGATCGCCACTCACTATCCGGCCCTCGTGGCGTCCTACGCGGCGGCGCTCCTGGGGTGGCTCGCCCTATCCCAGTTCCAACTGGCACCCTGGCCTGCAGGAGAACGGGTGATCCTCTACCATCCCTGGCGGTCTCTGGGTGCTCTGGTGGGTGCCCTGCTCGGTGTCCTGGCCCTGGGACAGGTGTTCGTGCGCGGCTGGCTCCTGCCCGAGCATGGTGCCCTGGGCCCGCTCCTCGGCTCGGTGAACCAGTTCGTGATCTTCCTGCCCATTCTGGCGTTGCTGGTCCTCCGCGGAGAAGGACGAGCGAGCGTTTGGCTCTCTCCGGGGGGAGTCGCGCTTCGCCTTGCGGGCGGCGCCGTGCTGGCCATCGTGGCGGTGCTTTCCTACACCAGCCTGCGCGTCGGCAGCAGCAACGTGTTCCAGGTCCTGGGCCGGATCATCAGCTACGACAACCTCTCATTCGCGACGCAGGTCTTCCTCGAAGACTTGACCATCGCCGCGCTCTTCGTGCGCCTCTCCGCCGCCATCGGCGCATGGCGGTCCGTGGCCCTCACGGCTCTTCTGTTCGCCGCCGGCCATATCCCGGCCATGCTGGCTCAGGGGAATCGGACTACCGAACTGCTTCTGCTCCTCCGCGACGCCGCCCTCGGTGCTGCGGTCATCGCCGTGCTCCAACGCTCCCGCGACATCCTCTGGTTCTGGTGTGTCCATTTCGTGCTGGACATGACCCAGTTCTCCGCGATCACCTTCGGCTCCTGAAGGGATGCCCTCTTTGCGCGCCGTCTCGAATTCAGTTGACCTCCCCCTCGGCCCAGAGTCTGCCATCGGCTTGTTCCTCGACCCTGGACACCTGAGAGCCTGGTGGGGTGTCGAACGCTGCCTGGTCGAACCCTACGCCGGCGGCGCATACACCCTCGCGTGGCAGATCACACGGGATGGGCTTGGCTACGTGACCAGTTGCGTAGTGCGGGCCATCGGCGAGGGCTTCCTGAAGATCGGGACCGTGGTCTACCTGAGTTCCCAACGCCCAGTCATGGGTCCGATGTCCCTGGAGGTCGTCGCCCAGCCGACTCCCTCAGGGTGTCGTCTTACCGTCGTGCAGGATGGGTACAGGGAAGGACCGGATTGGGCGTGGTACCACGAGGCCGTCGAAACGGCATGGCCGCTGGTCCTGGCGACCCTTGCCGACTACGCGGAGAAGGAGGCCTCCGCTGCAAGCGAGTAGCGGCAGCCGGACGGGTTGTGCCGGGGAGACGAATCCCGATAGAATTGATTGAACGTTCAACTCAGTTCCGGGCACATGGCGCACGACACTCGAGATCGCCTGATCCAGGCCGCCCGCGATTTGTTCTGGCGAAAGGGTTACCACGTCGCCTCCATCGCCGAAATCCTGGAGGCCGCAGGCGCGAACAGCGGGAGCTTGTACCACTTCTTCCCCACCAAGCAGGATCTGCTCCTGGGGGTCCTGGAGTGGTACATGGCGAACCTGGAGCATGCGGTGATCGCACCGGCCCGTCAGCGCTCGCACGACCCCATCGAGGTGGTGTTCTTCGTCCTGGACGGATACCGGCAGCTCCTCCTTGCGACGGAGCTCACCTACGGGTGCCCCATCGGGAACCTCGCGCTCGAGTTCAAGGAGCCCGACCCGCCGGTCCGTGAGCTTCTGGCGCGCAACTTCGCCCAGTGGTGTCACGCCATCGAGGCTTGCCTCCGGCAGGCCGCGCACCGGCTGCCTGCGGACTTGGACCTCAGCGAACTCGCCCAGTTCGTCCTCACGACCATGGAAGGCGGGGTCATGCAAGCACGGACGCACCGGAGCATTGAGCCCTTCGATGCGTCCGTACGGCAGCTCAAGCGGTACATGGATGGTCTTCGGGCTGAGGCCTCCACTCCGGGAGGCCATGCGCGTGGCCCCTGATGACCTCCAGGACCGCCACGCGGTGGAGGCCTTCCTGCACCGCGGTGACGAGTCCGCCTTCGACATCCTCTACACGCGGCATACCCCGAAGCTCATGGGGCTGGCGCTCCGCCTTTCCGGTGGCGACGAGGTCATGGCTGCCGAGGTGGTCCAGGAGGCCTGGGTGCGCGCCCTCCCCCAGTTGGGTGGGTTCCGATGGCAGTCCGCCCTTCCCACATGGCTCTGCTCCTTCGTCGTGAACGTGTGGCGCGAGGAGTCACGACGTCGGGCACGGAGCGGAGGGGACTTCGAGGTCGTCGAGCAATGCACCCCCGGCGTCGCCGAGACTCCGGGTCTCGGCCTCGACGTGACCCGCGCCATCGATGGGCTCGCGCTGGGATTCCGATCGGTCCTGGTGCTCTACGGAGTGTACGGGTACTCCCACGATGAGATCGGCAAGATGCTCGGGATCTCGACCGGAACCTCCAAGAGCCAACTCTCCCGGGCGCGGACGGCCCTTCGCCGCGCTCTCGGAAAGTAGCCCCCCCGTTGTCCTACCGATCCTCCCGACCCGACCCCACTGGAACGAATTCGGGCATGACGATGACCAGATTCGCAGTGGGCCGACCCGGGTCTGACAGCATCGGCCCGTCAGCCGGCGTCGCGCCTGTCAGGCCGATGTCCTCTTCCGTGAGGAACGGATAGTAGATCATGAGATGCGGCTTCCAGGCCCCGACACGCCGGCCGTCGTCGTTGTATAGCACCTGCTCCGCGGACATCATCCACGTCACCGCCGGACGGGCGGGAACGACGAATCGCCCGGTCCGGTACCCGTCCGCGATGTCGGCCTGGATGGCCTCCTTGGAGAGCCCCTGCTCCCGGAGTTCCATCTGTCGGGCGTGGACGGGGAGGATCGTGCGGGAACCCTCCGGGTCGAAGCAGTGGGGCTCGATGGCGCTGGGCCAGGAGCGATCGACCAGACAAGTGACGCCGTTGGTCCCATGCTCGGCGACCACGAAACCCTCGCCCCGGACCAGAGTCAGAACGGTCGCGCGCTCGGACACCTCGGGGGGCGCCGCGCTGCGCGCCAGCGCGATCTCCCGGGCCCGGGGGAGGAGCGGGGCGCGCTCGGCGCTGCCGGCATCCGAGCTTTGCGCCGAGGCGGGCGCGGAGGGCCACCCGGCCAGCAGGGCGAGAACGACAAACATAGCGTTTCGGGTCCGATTCATGGGACGAAGCTCCGGTCGGATGGTGGCCCTGTCTTCTGCGGATTCCGTGCGCCGAGGGCAGCACTTGGTTGCATCGACGGTGGGCTGCAACCTTCTGGGCGGCTCACGCACCAACATCGGATCATCGAGTCGATCCCGGGACGCCGAGATCGAGGAACGGCTATGAAGGAAGACGACCTGACTCCGGAGGAACGCGGGTGGATGGAAGACGTGCCCCGGGAGGTGGAACCGCCGCCCGAATTGCGGGGGGTGGTTGCTGATCGCCTGCGGGCCGACGGCCTTCTGAGAACCAGAGGCATGCGGCCGCACCTCTCCGGACTCCCGGCCGCTCGACTCGTGGCCAGTCTGGCCTTCGCCTTCGTCCTGGGCGGGGGCCTTGGGTGGTGGGGAGGTACCAGGAGCGCCGGCGCCGCTCCGATCGAGACACCCGCACCAAACGGGCCTTCGCGATTCGTCTTGCTCCTCTACGAGGGGCCCGAGTATCAGGCGCTGGGCTCGAGCCCGCCGGAGATCGTGCAGGAGTACACGGCCTGGGCCCGAATGCTCGAGGGCTCAGGATCGCTGGTCATGGCCGGCAAGCTCGCCGACGACGCCCGCGTGATCGAACCCAGTGGGAGAGCCGTCGGGGCCGTGCCCGTCAACTCACCGTTGGTCTCAGGCGAGCTCGGCATCATCACCGGCTTCTTCATCGTGCAGGCCGCTTCCTACGACGCGGCCCAGCGCATCGCCGCCTCCTCGCCGCACGTGCGGCATGGAGGACGGATCATCATCAGGAGAATCGACAGCAAATGACGACATCGAAAGCCGGGACGCGTTGGCATACGCGCGCTGCGGGCGTCGGCCTCACGATGGCATGGGTGGCGGTCGGCGTCGCGTGTACACCCACCGCGGCGAGGAGCCAGACCGTGGAGAACGCGTCCTATCGGACGAGCGATGGCGAGCCCGTCGAGGCACAGAGCATCGTGGTGCCGGCGGACGTGGCCAGGGTCTGGCGGGCGTTCACCACGAGGGAGGGCCTCATGTCCTGGGCCGTACCGTTCGCCGACATCGACCTGCGGGTGGGAGGCATTTGGGAGTCGTCGTACGAATCCGACGCGAAGGTCGGCGATCCCGGTAACATCAGGAATCGCATCCTCGCCTACCTCCCCGAGCGGATGATGGCGCTCAAGGCCGAGAGCGCTCCACCCGACTTCGCCCACCCCGAGGTGCTGGCCGACCTCTTCTCCGTGGTGGAGTTCGAGCCGCTGGACGGGGGCCGCACCCTGATCCGGATTTACGGCGTCGGCTACAAGGACACGCCCGCGCACCAGGCCGTGCGGGACATGTTCCGGGAGGCAAACGGCTGGTCGCTGGGGATGCTCTACAAGCACTTCGCCGAAGGAGGGATCTGACATGGCGCCAAGTCCCGAAGACCAGCTGCGGACGATGCTCGACAACCTCCCGGAGAAGACCGGCCGCTCCCTGGAGGAGTGGATGGCGGCTCTGGCCGGCCGGGAGGACGAGAAGTTCGGCAAGCTCGTGACATGGCTGAAGGCCGAGCACGGCGTGACCCACGGCTTCGCGAACCTCATCGTCCATTCATTCCAGAAGGGCGGAGCCAAGCCGACCACCGTCGCAGACAGCTCCCTGGTCGATGACCAGTTCCCGCCATCGAAAGCCCACCTCCGCCCCATCTATGAGGCGGTGATCGAGCGCGTCCGCGCGTTCGGCGACGACGCCGAGATCGCCCCGAAGAAGAGCTACGTCAGCCTCAGGCGGAAGAAGCAGTTCGGTCTCGTTCAGATCTCCACGAAGACCCGGGTCGATCTCGGACTGAACCTCCCAGGCACTCTTGCCGAGGGACGCCTGGAGGATGCCGGCAGCTTCAACGGTATGGTGTCACACCGGGTACGCCTTTCCGAGCCCGGTGACGTGGACGCGGCGGTCGTGGCCTGGATCAAGGCGGCCTACGATCGGGCGGGGTAGCGGCAACTTCATGGAGTGGACCGCATGACTCGAGTCAGAACGGCGATGTTCCCGAGGGGAATCGTCCTGTCGCTCATCGCACTGGCGCTCGGATGCCGGGGAGGCCGGGCACCGGATGCGGCTGCCGGAGAGCAGGCTGAGCTACCGGTAGTGACGGCCCTCTCCTCGCCGGATGAAGGGGAGACCATCGACTCGGCGCGGGCCGTCGTTCGGGCGGCTGCCCAGGAGGGCGTGGGACTCGCCGTGGCCGTGTTCCAGGCCGGGGAGCCGGTCTGGATCGAGGGAATCGGGTACGCCGACCGCGAGACGGCAACGAAGGTCGATCCCGAGAGGACGCGATTCCGCATCTACAGCGTGACGAAGTGGATGACAGCTGCTGCCGCGGCACGCCTCATGGAGCAGGGTCGCCTCGATGCGTCGGCCCCGATCCAGACGTACGTGCCCAGCTACCCTGCCCACGATCCGCCCATCACCACGATGGAGCTGGCGACGCACACTTCGGGAATCAGGCACTACGCCGACGAGGCGGAGGCCCGGAGCCGTCGGCACTGTGAGACTGTCGATGAGGCGCTGCCCATCTTCGAGAACGACCCGCTCGTCCACCCTCCGGGCTCGGACGAGGTCTACTCATCCTGGGGCTATGTCGCCCTGAGCGCCGTCATCGCCGGAGCGGCTGGCACCTCCTTCGTCTCGGCCATCGACAGCCTGGTGTTCGAACCCGTTGGCATGACCCGGATGGCTCTGGACGACCCCACCCGACCGGTTGCCGACCGTGCCTCCTTCTTCGAGGAGAAGGACGGCCGCCTGGTGACGGCCGACCCGGTGGACAATACCTGCAAATGGGGCGCGGGGGCCTTTGTCGCCACCGCTCCGGACGTCGCCCGGTTCGGTTCCGCCATGCTGGACGACAGGCTCCTCTCCGGCCCGTCGCGCGAGTTGTTCTTCGAGGGTCGCGATCGGGTGAGTGTACAGGGTGTGGGGGCCGGCGGGCTCGCAATCCTGATCCTCGATCGATCCCGGGGAATCTCCGTGGCCCTCCTCGCCAACGCCATCGGGGAAGATGCCGGTCCGGCGGCGCAGCGGGCGGCCGAACGCGTGGCGGATCTGTTCGGCCGGTAGGGGCCGGTCGCGCGCGGCCTTCAGCCCGCTGCGGCCACGGACGGTATTGGTGAGGGTGGCGAGGCCCTCAGCCGGATCCAGTCACCTCCGGCTGCACCGCCGGACCGCAGGGGAGCGGAGAGGTGGCGGTGCGGCGTTCCCAGGTGTAGGTCCGGTCGGCCCGCCACCCACCGTCGGACCAGGTCAGGCTTTCCCCGACGTAGCTGCCCTCGTCGAGCCTGCTCGAACGGTGCTTCATCCGTTGATGCACCCCGTTCGACCACCAGAAGTCCTGGACCATCTCGGTCGTGTCACCGTCCCGGGCGGTCAGATGTCCCATTCCGGTACCCAGACCCGTGGCATGGCTCTGATAGAAGAACGGTTGCTCCTCTGCACCGTCCCAGCCCTGGTGGAAGATCCAGACCACAGCGTCGGTCCGGCCGTTTCGGATCGTCCACATGCAGCCGGTCGCGGAGATTCCCCCGGGGTCGGCCCAGGTCCGCATCCCGAACGCCTCTGGCTCGCCCCCGCTCCGCGCCTGCCCCGCGTTCGAGGTCCACCACCAGGAGCCGTCGCGGGTGGAATACTCCAGATCTGAGCGATATGCCTCGAGTTCAGGTGAAACAGTCTGGCCACGAGCTCCGGTGGGAACCACGGCGAACAGGAGGAGCAACAGGGTCCGGTGCATTGGCGGCTCCATGAAGGCCTGGTGGGAACGTGTCCCCTGTGTGCGGGCGGTGCGGCGAAGGTTGCACCGGGTCGGCCGAGGGCACGCTGTGCTCACCACAGGCGGGAAAATCGACCAGCGTCAGGAGGGCGGCACGCGCGCCATGTAGAGACCCCTGGTCCGCAGCGCCTCCGGCCTGCGCTCGACCGTCAGGCCCGCCCCAGCGAAGGCGGCTTTCATTTCAGCCTGGGAGAACAGCCCGAGCTCATGGACCTCACTCCGTCGCTGGAGGCCGGCAGCACTGCCGATGAGGTATTCGAATTCCAGGCGCGACACCGATCCGTCGATGACGGTCCTCGACATCCGGCTCACCGAGTATCCTCCTCCCTCCCCCGAAATCGTCGTGATCCACCCATCCGTAAGCTGTTCCGCCTCGAACCATGGATCGACGACCAGGACGCCGTGTTGGTCGACGTGCCGGGCCATGCAGCGGATTGCCGCCTGGAGCCTATCCAGGCTCCGCGCATACCCAATCACGGAAAACAGGCATGTGACGACGTCGTAACGAGTCGGAAGGTGGAAGTCGGTCATGTCTCCCACCTCAAACCGCCCTTCCGGACACTTCCCACGCGCGATCTCGATGAAGCGGGGCTCGAGATCGATCCCATCCACCTCGAACCCAGCGTCGATCAGGGCCCGTGCGTGCGCCCCGGTCCCGCAGCCCACGTCCAGGATCGTGCGGGCAGTCGGGCAAGCCGCGAGGATCTCGCGGCGCAGGAGTTCGGCCTCGGCCGGGTAGTCCTTCTGGTCCTGGTAAAGGAGATCGTAGAACTCCGCCGCCTCCGCGTAGCTACTCATCGCGCGAAGTGACCCGACTCGCCTGTCGCCGCGCCCCTCCCGCACGCGGCCCGCGCGTAGGGAAAGGGAATTTCTCGCCCGTTGCCGGCGATGGTCGCACGCATGGAGTCAGCGCCGAGAGGTGTGTAGGCGATCATCGTCGGAAAGTCGTGACCTGGATTCTCGAACACCAGGACGGGTCCACTGTCAGGAGCCAGCTTGAAGGCCGTCTCGGGTTGGCGCGATGGACTGGCCACGTAGTAGACGCCATACTCCCGGGCCTCGATGCGCAGGTGCTCGAACTCCAGCACACGGCCCTCACGGATCGTCCGGCTCATGCCGAGCATAGCGTCGCCGGCAAGCTCCATCCACTGCTCGTCCATCTGGCCGCGGGGGCTGATACGGCGCCAGCACCCGGCAAGCCAGGCAGCACGCTTCAGGGCGGCGTCCTGGGGCTCGGGAGGCGACGGGTCCGGTTGAGCGGCGCCGAACGCCAGCGCGACGAGTAGGGTGACCATCAACGAAGTCCGCATGGTCCGCTCCGGGCTGACGTGAATGGACCTCCGTGGAATCGGAGGGGCGCCAGCTTAGTGCGCTGGTCGGGTCCGTGGGTTGCACGTCCTGCCCGAAGCAACCGCAAGAGCCGCGCTCAAGGTCGTGGCAGCGACGGCAGACAACCTGAGGCGTTGCCTCGACACCACGCCTCCCATCGGAACGCATCGACGACACCCCTATCTGACCGTCCGGACTATGGCCCCGCCCGCCCCAACCCCCAAGCCGCTGCTTCCGCGACCGTAGCGTCCTCGTCCGACAGCGCGGCCACCAGCTCACCCACGGCTTCCGGGTCGGGCGTACCACTCGCGGCTAGCCAGTTCCCCAGCGCGATGGCCACGTTCCTCCGCAGCCCCGAGTAGCCGGCCCGGCGCAAAGCCGACCCTCGCGTGTACGCGTCCCACTCGTCCTCGCTCATCCGCATGAGGTCGACGAGGGCGGGGCCATCCGTGGTGGGAATGGTCGCCTCGGTGGGCCCGTCGTCGTCGGGGTCGGATGGGTCGCGGTCCCACTCGGCCGTCCAGGACTCTCGCGCAGCATAATCCGCATCCGTCGCCACCAGAGAGAATTTATGGGTGAATGGGCACACCTCCTGGCAGATATCACACCCGAACACCCGGTTCCCCAT
>CAZFIS010000133.1:0-9378 GCA_964519125.1 uncultured Gemmatimonadaceae bacterium
ATCATGCCCGGGAAGGTCAACCCGGTGATGGCCGAAGCGCTCATCATGGTGTGCGCGCGGGTCATGGGGAACCACACCACGGTCACGATCGCGGGAAGCCGCGGGAACTTCGAGCTCAACGTGATGATGCCCGTGCTCGCGCAGGCTCTGCTGGAGTCGATCACCCTGCTGGCCAACGCGAGCAGCGCCTTCACGGACCGGTGCGTCGTGGGGGTCGAGGCCAACCCGGACCGGGCGCGTGAGCTCCTGGAGCTCAACCCGTCGATCGCGACGGCGCTCAACCCGTACATCGGCTACGACAAGGCGGCCGAGGTGGCGAAGCAGGCGGCGAAGGAGCACGTCAGCGTGCGAGACGTCGTGCTCCGTCGGGGACTGCTCCCCGAGGACAAGATCGACGAAGCCCTCGACGTGCGTGGCATGACGGAGCCCGGGCTGCCCGACTGAGGCCGGGAGGGGGGGGCGCCGAGCGTCGGTGCCCCCCCTCGTCCGTCAGAACCCGATGGCCATCGGGTGGAAGTCGGTGCGCGCGGCCCGCTTCATGAAGGGCTTGGTGTAGACGCGGATCTCCGCGCCCCGTGCGTAGACCTCGACGAGGTAGAGGTCCTGCGGCCACATGGTCTTGAGATCTTCCATGCCACCGGGGATGGGCACCTCGTTGATGAAGACGATCGGCGACACGATCTGGCCGTCGACCTGGTAGCACTGTTGCGACAGCATCCAGTATGGGCACGGCTCGCTCAACAGGCCGGCGCGCGCGTTCAAGAAGTCGGTGACGTTGCTCCACCGCGTCGTGGCCAACTGCCGCTCGTTGAAGGCGATCACGGACGCGGCCGTGCCCTGACGCCGCTGCTCGAGTCTGGCGTTCACGACGTTCAGCCCCTTCAGGAGCTTGGGCTTCGGCGGGAGCGGGATCTGCACCGTGTCCTGCTGCGACGAGACCACGCCCTTCCACTCGATGTTCTGGTAACCGAGTTGATTGACCGTCAGCGTAACATTGCCCGGCTCGACCCGCGGCAGGTTGAACCGCCCCTTGTTGTTCGTCACGGTCCCCCAGCGGGAATCCGACAGCGAAACCATGGCGCCTGCTACCGGCTGCCCGGAGGTCGAGTTCACCACGGTACCGTGGACGGCGATCTTCTTGACCGGTGGAGTCTGGGCGAAGCTCGCTCGCGCGAGCAGGGCCAAGGCGACCACGACAACTCCCAGGATCCACCATACGATCCACCGCTCCGACCTCAGCGGAGCGGAAGCGCTTGTCGTCTGCTTCCTTGTATTCTCCATGATCCACCTCCTGACCTGCGTGCCGCCTCGATGGCGGCGTCGGTGGTGAGGAAGCGCAAAGCGTGTGCCGAAGCCGGAACCGACGACCGGTGGAGGGCCCGGGATCGCTTGCACGACAACACTTCCCAAGTGCTGGCGCCCAGGTTGCACGGAGCGTCGATCGACGCTCTTCTTCGTCCTGGCTCGGGGACGGGCCTGCAAGGCGCGTGTCCGCGTCCAGTGACACCTTCGTGACGCCTGGTGCTCCGCGACGCGCGGAGACCCCCCCAAAGCAGGAGTGACGGTAGGCTGACGCCTACCGCCACTCACGGCACGCCCCCCCCAGGGCGTGAGGCCTCACCCAGGGCGGGCAAGGCACACCGGCCGGCGCGCCGCCATCTCCTACGACCGATGACGGTGGCCGGATCTGCTCTCCTACACTGTCAGAAGGTCGAGCCTCAGGACCTGGGTCCGTTGGGCCAGCTCCGCCACCGACTTCCCGCCCAGCGGAATAACCCGGGTGCTCGAGCCGTCGATGTGGAGCGGGTAGACCCACCCCTCGTACTGGAGCACCTGGATGAGCTGTACCTCCGCGCCGTCGGGTGGCGGGGGCACCGGCTCGGTGATCGAACGCCAGATGCGGTCGACCAGGGACATGCGCTCCGACACCGAGTTGGCCCAGAGGGCCAGTCGGATTCGCTTGCGCTCCTCGAGCGTCATCGACCGCACGACGCGGCGATGGCCCGGAAAGCTGTGAGAGAGGAGGAACGAGAGCGCCTCTCCCTCCGGCACCGGCTCCAGGGCGGTGTCGCGTCCGGCTCCATAGAATCCGGGCGTACGGATCCGCCGCTCGTCCCTCAGGTCGATGTATCCGTCGGCCGCTACGCGCATCGTTCGGCCTCCTGTCATGGTCCGTCCGGCGCCGACCCTCGGCGTTCTCGACCCATGCGTAGGTCAAGTCTCGTGCCGGGTCGCCCGGGGAATGTGCACAACGGATGTAGACGTGCTGTAAATGATTGTGTGGCATGGTGTTATGTCGTACTATAGCCCCCCGTTCCGGGGGGTGTCCGGCGGGCGGATTCCGGCACGCCGATTCCGGTTCGGGCAAACTTTGCCGACCTTCGAGCTTTCGGGAGCGTGAACATGGACAGGCCATCCGACGACGAGCTGGGCGCGCATGTCTCCACGGCCGGCGGGGTGCAGCACGCCCCCGCCCGGGCCGCGGAGATCGGGTCCGTCTGTCTGCAGTGCTTCACCAAACAACCGAGTCAGTGGCGTGAGCCGGCTCTCGACCACGCCGCGGTGGAGGCCTTCCACGACGCGCGTGCCGCGCACGGGATCCGGATCGCGGGTGCCCACGATTCCTACCTCGTCAACCTGGCCTCCCCGGACGGGAGTCTGAGGGCTCGCTCCCGCAACAGCTTCGTGGCCGAGTTGGAGCGATGCCGGGACCTGGGGCTGGACTTCCTCGTCACGCATCCGGGACATGCCACGGACGGGGACGAGGAGGAAGGCGTGCGCCGCAATGGACGCGAGCTGGCCCGGGCACTGGAGGCCGTGGAGTCATCGACGCGTGTCCTTCTCGAGCTCACGGCCGGCGGCGGCACCAGCGTCGGAGGGTCGTTCGAGCTCCTGGCCGCCATCGTGGAGGAAGTCCCGGCGGATCTGCGAGCCCGGCTGGGTGTCTGCGTCGACACGTGCCACGCCTGGGCGGCGGGCTACGACCTGGCGGGCGACTACGACGGCGTCTGGGACGCCTTCGACCGGATCCTCGGCCGCGAGCGGCTCGGGCTCCTGCATCTCAACGATTCGCGACACCCCCTCGGCTCCCGCAAGGATCGCCACGAGACCCTGGGGCAGGGCACGCTCGGTCCCGATCCGTTCCGGCGCATCATGCGCGATGAGCGGCTGAGTGGAATCCCCAAGATCCTGGAGACGCCGAAGGGGGATGACCCGGCTACGGCCGACCGGGCCAACCTCGCGTTCCTGCGCGGCTTCCGGCGGCGCTGAGCGGACGCGACCCGCTATGCCCGCCCGCCCGTGGTCAGGACGACGCGCACGCCTCCGGCCGCGAGCAGCATCAGCCCGAAGAAGCAGACGATGAGGGGACCGGTGGGTAGGTCGAGCCGGAACGAGAGGAAGAGCCCCACCGCGGAGGCGACGGCGGAGATCGACCAGCTCACCAGCATGAGCGGGCCCTCCCTTCGCGTGAAGAGAAAGGCGATCACCGCGGGCACGACCAGGAAGGTGAACACCAGGAGCACGCCGGCGACGGGGACGGCGAGCGTGATGGCGACGCCGAACGACAGATAGAACAGGAAGTCCCACCACCGCACATTCCACCCCTGCGAGGCCACCTCATCCTCCTTGAGCGAGATGGTCATGAACCGCTTCCTCAGCAAGAAGTGGAAGACGGCGAGCCCGAGGTACACGAGGAAGAGCCTCAGGACGGCCGGCCACGTGACCCAGAGGAGACTACCCACGAGGATGTCCTTGATCGCTTCGGCGCCCCGGGGAGCGCGGTCGGCGACCAGGATCGCGGCCGCGGACGCCACGATGTACACGATGCCGATGATCGCCTCGTGAGGGACTCGCTGCTTCTCCTTGGCGGTGCGCGTCATGGCGAAGATGAACGCGCCGAGCGTCGTGAACGCCAGGGCGAATCCGTATCCCAGCGTGGAGTCCGGCTCGACGCCGAACAGCAGAGCGGAGGTCGCGCCGAGCGCCGCCATCTGGGCGAGCGACAGGTCCACGAAGATCACTTCGCGCGCGATGACGTGGATGCCCAGATAGGCCAGCATCGCGACCAGGATCATGCAGGTCACGAAGGGCGCGATCATCAACGACAGCAAGCCGGTCATGCGGGGCCCCTCGGGTGGTGGGATGCGAGAGCGGACGGAGGCGTACCGCGTCGGCACGCCCCGGGCTGCGGGTGCGGGGGCGTCATCGTCCGGATGCTCTGTGGAAGGCGTCCGCGAGGCTGACGACCCAGAGCGACACCAGAGAGACGTAGGTCTTCGTGTTCGGGGCACCCTCGGCGTTGGCGGGCACGATGACCGCTTCGGCACCGGTGCGCTCAGCGATCGTCCGGGCCTGGGACGCGTCGTAGAAATTGGCCGTGAAGATCACGGGGATGTGCTGCTCGCGGATCTCCCGGATCAGCCTGACCACGTGGCCCGGAGTGGGTGGGATGCCCGGCTTGGGCTCCACGAAGTCCACGCACGGAATTCCGAAGCGGCGCGTGAAGTAGTCCCACTCCTTGTGGTAGCAGATCATCGACTTGCCGCGGAAGACCTCTCCGGTCTTCAGCCAGCCTCCCAGGCGGTCCGCGAGTGGGCGGCCCTCGTAGCGCTGGTCGTGGATGAACGCCCAGAACGTGTTGTTGGCGCTCAGATCGAAGACGGTCTCCGCGCCGAGTAGATCCACCAGCGAGTCGCCCGCGAGCGCGCGCAGGACGCGCTCCCGCCATGCCTCGAAGCGCTGCTGGTAGGTGTCGGCGTGGGCCGGATCGACGCGTTTCAGGCCGATCGTGATGTTCTGTCCGATGATGATGCCGTTGATGGGGTCTCCCCAGATGTGGGGGTTGCCGAACGCGTGGATGTCTCCTTCGGCACGGGAGGTCGAGGTTGGAACGTCGAGCAACGAGATGCCCGTGTAGGCGGTGACGTTGCCGGGCCCCCCGCTGTTGACCCTGGGGTTGTTGGCCTTGTCGAGCAGGGCGGGGACCCAGAGCTCGAGGTCGAGCCCGGTGGACACGAACAGGTCTGCGCGCTGGAGTTGGAGCGCGAAGCTCGGGCGGGGCTGCACGTAGTGCGGATTCTCGTCGCCCCTGCCGATCGAGACGACCGAGGCCTCGTCCCCGGCGATCTCCCGCGCGATGGCCGCGTACGTGCTGAGAGACGTAACGACCTTGAGCTGAGCCCGGGCCGGGGCCGCCCCGACCGAGGCCGTCAGCGCGGCGAGGGCTACCGCCAGGGTTGGGCCCGTGCGTGGAGTCTTCATCTCAATACGTCTCGTGTTTGTGGGGTCCGATCGCCCAGACGGCCTGGACGAGGAAGCGGCTCCTGACGCCCGCAAGCGCGGGGTCGAGTGCGATCGAGTGGTGCTGGAATTCGGCACGGAGGTAGACCCATTCGCTCTGCCACCAGGTCAGGTTGGGCACGGCGCCCCAGATGGCGTCGCCTCCTGCGAGGGGCTGGACCCAGTCGTAGCGGAGTCCGGCGAAAAGCCTCCGGTCGAGCTGGTATTGTGCGCCGATGTAGCCGCCGTAGCGGGTCCGTCCGGAGCCGTGGACCTCTCGCTTCGTGGCGAAGCCCTCGGCGCGCAACGTGAACGACCGGTACGAGCCCTGGCGGGGAGGACGCCATGTGAGGCGGAAGTCCAGCCCGAGAGCGGTCGTCACGAGCGCGGAGTCGGGATTGCGGCCCCGGAGGGCTGAGCCACCGAGCTGGACGAAGGTCGCGGGAGAGAGGCTCCAGAAGTTGTTGAGGTGTCCGAGGATGGCGAGCCGATGGCCATCGTCGAACAGGGTCGGGTTGTCGGCCAGCGTGGTTTGCACGGTGATCTCGTGCGTGCCCCACGCGCCCCCGCCCGCGGGCACGAGCCAGTAGAGGCTGACGCCGTCCCCACCGAGGCCCTCGTCGCCGAAGTACTCACGGATCACGAGCGGATATTCCGACCACGGGAGCTCGTGCGCGTGCCACCGGTTCAGCTCTCCGAACGGTTGGCGGAACCTGCCCAGATCGAGGCGGGTGTGGCCTGGCAGGCCGGTCCAGTAGGCGTAGCCCTCCTCGATTCCGACCTCCTCGTCCGAGAACGTCGCGAAGATCTTCGTGTTCGAGAACGGATCGAGCGGGGACTGGAGCGCGAGCTCGAACTCGCGCACGTCCACGTTGTGCGTCTGGGGGCCCTCTCCCTGGACCTGCACCCGAACGTCTGCGGTGGCGCTGATCTCGGGGTTCAACTTCGGCTGGCGACGGGATTGGTCGACGAACCGGCGGTTCGCGCCCGTGGCCGTGTCCACGGGGCCGGCGGCCGCCCGGGCCGCGGCCCTCAGGGCGGCGAGCTCGTCCCGCACCTGGCCGGCCGTGTCCGGCCGGGCTGCGGCCCCCGCACTCGCCAGCCGGGCGACCGAACGCTCGAGCGAGTCGATGCGCGCCTCCAGACGCGCGACTTCGATTTTCAGCGAATCGCTGGTCGGTCTTGGACGTTCCTGAGCGTGCGCTGCGGTCGGGAGACCTCCGATAGCCAGAGCTACGAAGAGGTACGATCCCGTACGATGCCGCGGAACATGGACGGTGTGGTCCATGGACGGACTTCTCCCGGTGCGGATACGTCGGATCGATGTGCCGTGGCGTTCGGCCGCGGCGGAGCTACATCGTCACGCGACGGGAGGTGCGCGGGCCCTGGTGGTCCGCGGGAAGGCGGTATGGGTCGCGGTGGAGAAGAAGATGGGGAGCACCCACGCGAGGATCGCCGGGCTCTGCGGGGGGTGCGCGCGTGCTGGAGCCGAAGCGTTGGTCCTGGCCTGGATGCAGATCGACGGGTCTTGGAACGGAGGGCTCGACGCTGAATCGTGCGGGTTCCGAACCACCTGCACGACGTCCAGGTCGGCACGCTCGTAGACCGGGAGCGCGACGCTCAACGCGACGAGCAACGTGGAGAGAAGGGCCGAGAGGACCCACCGGAAGCTCTTCGAACGATGGCCCATCGGCCATAGCGTACGCGCAGGTGAGTGCGACGTCAACGCGCCCCTCCGAAGAACCATGAGCGCAAGCGACTCCTGTTCATGGCACCGGGCGTTCTCTATATATTTCGTGGCGTGCCGGAGGGCTCTGCAATTGAGCCAACGTAAGCGAAGCCGGGACTGACTCCCGCGCTGGACGCTACGCCCCCGCGTGGGGACAGCGGCAAGGCATGGGGAGGTCACCATTGATTTAGGCCGGGCTTCAATACACTCCCTCCGGTGCGCTTCCAGAGGGGCCGGCGTCGCAGGACGCCGGCCCCGCTGGTTTTTTTTGTGCGACGAGCCCGGAGCGGCCGGCCGTTCGCTCACGCCGTGCCCGTCCCTCACCCGGCCAGGCCGCCGCGGTGGATCCGCCCGCCCGGCAGGGGGTAGCCGTGGTTCCCCGGGTCCGCGAACCGGGCCGTGCTCCCGTGGCGCGACCCGCGGGGTGCGATGGAGTTCGTGTGAACGGGACCACGAGGGGGGAAAGGTGCCGATCGTGAGAGCGACGCGACGCGTCCATTTCAGCGCGGCGCACCGCGTCTTCCGGGCCGACTGGTCCGACGAGCGCAACGCGGAGGTCTTCGGGCTCTGCTCCAACCCCAACTGGCACGGCCACAACTTCGAACTGGACGTGACCGTGGAGGGTCCGGTGGACCCCGAGACCGGCTATGTCATGGACCTGTCGCTGTTGCGGCGGGCCCTGGAGGACCGGGTGGTCCGGGACGTGGATCACCGAAACCTCAACCTCGAGGTCTCCTGGCTCGAGGGGGTCATTCCGACCACGGAGAACATGGCCGTGGCCGTCTGGAATCGGATCGCCGACGCGCTGCCCGAAGGGGTGAGGCTCGCGAAGGTGGTCCTCCACGAAACGCCCCGGAACTCGGTGGAGTACCGGGGAGAGGAGGGCGCGTGAGCGCGAGCGGAGAGACGGCCGGGGGCGTCGTGACGGCGCCGGACCTCGGCGAGGTGCCCTACGAGGCACTCGTGGCGGAGATGATCCGGCGCCTCGGCGACGATCCGGAGCGGGAAGGAATGCGAAAGACGCCCGAGCGCGTACGGAAGTCGATGGAGTTCCTGACCGAGGGCTACCACAAGACGCCCGAGGACGCGATCGGCGACGGGCTCTTCGCGGATCAGCACAGCAACATGATCATGGTGAAGGACATCGAGCTGTACTCGCTGTGCGAGCACCACCTGCTTCCATTCTTCGGCAAGGCGCACGTGGCGTACATCCCGAACGGGCGCATCCTCGGGCTTTCGAAGATGGCCCGGTTGGTCGATCTGTACGCGCGCAGATTTCAGGTGCAGGAGCGCCTCACCGAGCAGATCGCCCAGGCGCTCTGGGAGACGATCGACCCCCTGGGGGTCGCCGTCGTCATCGAGGCGTACCACCTGTGCATGATGATGAGGGGCGTCCAGAAGCAGAACTCGAAGACGGTCACGTCCGCCATGCGCGGGGCGTTCCTCGAGGACCACCGCACGAGGGACGAGTTCCTCCGCCTCACCACCATGTCCCACGAGCCTCTGTGACGGACAGCGCTCTGCTGCATGGGCGGACCGCGCTGGTCACCGGCGCAAGCCGGGGGATCGGGATGCGCACGGCGGAGCTCCTGGCCGGCGCGGGCGCGCGCGTCTGGGCGCTCGCGCGCTCGCAGGACGCGCTCCACGATCTGGCCGTGCGCATCGGCGGCACGGCGCTTCCGGCCGACCTCGAGGACGAGGTCTCGGTGTGGGACGCGATGGATCGGCTCCAGGACGAGATCGAAGGACCGCCCAGCATCGTGGTCAACGCGGCCGGGGTGTTCTCCCTGGCGGCGTGCGCCGTGGAGACCGTCCGGGACTTCGATCGCCACGTAGCGGTCAACCTGCGTGCCCCGTTTCTGGTCGTGCGGGCCCTTCTGCCGGCGATGCTCGAGCGCGGCGACGGACTGGTGGTCAACGTCGGCTCCGTCGCGGGGCGACGGGCGCTTCCTGGCAACGCCGCATACTCGGCGTCCAAGTTCGGCTTGCGGGGTCTGCACGAGGTCCTGCTCGAGGAGATCCGCGGCACGGGCGTGCGCGCGACGCTCCTGGAGCCCGCGGCCACCGACACGGCGATGTGGGACGCTCTGGACCCCGACGCCGACCCGAGCCTGCCCGACCGGGCCTCCATGCTTTCGGCCGACGACGTGGCCGAGGCGGTTCTGTTCGTGGCCACCCGCCCCGCCACCGTCTGCATCCCCCTCCTCCAGATCGAGCATCGATGAGATCATGAGCGAGCCCTGCCTCTACACCGTGAGCGTGCAGGCCCATTACGACGCGGCCCACTCCCTCCGCCACTACAAGGGCAAGTGTGAGCGGCTCCACGGGCACCGTTATGTCGTGGAGGTTGCGGTGCAGGCGGCGGAATT
>CAZFIS010000134.1:0-9218 GCA_964519125.1 uncultured Gemmatimonadaceae bacterium
ATGCGCATCGACGACATGAACCCGCACTTCTGGCGCACGCACGACGGCGGCAAGACGTGGACGGAGATCGACAACGGACTCACACCCGGGGCGGTCGCCAACTCCATCCGCGAGGATCCGCGCAAGCCGGGTCTGCTGTACGCCGCCACCGAGACCCAGGTGTGGGTCTCGTTCGACGACGGCGACCACTGGCACTCGCTCCGCCTCAACATGCCGGCGGTGTCCGTGCGTGACATCGCCGTCAAGGACGACAGCACCTGCTTGTGCTCGGATCTGGTGGCCGGCACACACGGCAGGGGCTTCTGGATCCTCGACGACGTGACGCCCCTCCGGCAGGCCGCGGCCGCCCAGGCCGCTCCGCTCGCCTATCTGTTCCGGCCTGAGACCGCGGTTCGGGTGCGCTTCGGCACGAACGATCCCACGCCGTGGCCGCCCGAGGTGCCGGCCGGACAGAATCCCCCGCCGGGCGGGATCCTCGACTACTACCTGGCGCGGAACGCCACCGGCCCTGTGACGCTCGAGATCCTGGACGCCGACGGGAAGGTGGTGCGCTCGTACTCGAGCACCGACCCGGTGCTGAAGCCCGACCCCGGGCTCGACCCGGAGGCGTACAACCGCGAGGTCTGCCAGGACGATCCCGGAGCGGCCGACTGCTCGGTGCCGCTCTACTGGGCCGCTCCGCAGATGCTGCTCTCCACGAAGGAGGGGATGCACCGCTTCACGTGGGACCTGCGCTTCGACCCGATCGGCGAGGAGCCGAGAGCGGAAGGAGGCGCGACCGGTGCGGTGCCCCACCGCACGTATCCGTCCGCCGACGCGCCGTGGGCGCCGCCCGGACAGTACACGGTGCGCCTGACGGTCAACGACACGCATTTCACGCAGCCACTCACGCTCCGGCTCGATCCGCGCGTCCAGACGACCGCCGCGGACCTGGACCGCCTCGCGACGTTGTCGCGCGAGATGTACGACGGATCCGTGGCCGCGCACGCCGCCTACGAGCGGGCGCGCGGGCTCGTGGCCGCGCTCGACGCCGTGAAGAGCTCCGACGCGGCCGCGTTCAAGGCTCAGGTGGAAGCGGCGGCGCCGGCGCCCCGCGAGCGGGGCCGCGGGTTCTTCCGCTTCATGCCCGAGCCGTCCGGACCACCCACGCTGAACGGCGTGAGCGACGAGATGATGCGGGCCGCCATGGCCATGCAGAACGCCGACGTGGCGCCGACGGCGCGCGAGGTGAAGGCCTGCAACGATGCGAGCGCGCACTCGAAGGACGTGATGGCGCGCTGGCACGCGCTCTCGACGAGCGGGCTCGACGCGCTCAACGCCAAGCTGACCGCACAGGGGCTGAGGGCGGTGAAGCTGCGGTAGACGGCGAGGGGGAGCGTCCGGCGGTTCCGGGCGCTCCCCCGGCAGGAGATCTCCCTACATCCGGGCGCGCGGCCTTCCCGACCGATGGAGGGTAAGATCCACTATATTTGTGGTACATACTCATTTTTGTATTTCCTCCCCTGAAGCTTCATCGGCCGCCGGTGGCGGGCTGGGCTCGACCGATGCGCAACGGACGAGCTACGCGCATGAAGACCCGTATGATGGTCCTCGGCCTCATCTTCGTGATGAGCGGCGCCGCACACGCCCAGCAGAGTCCCACGTCCCAGACGTGGACACATCCCGGCGATCGGATGATCCAGGCGAGCGGCTACCACGGCGCCGAGACCTGCACCGCCTGCCACTCGACGGCGCTGGAAGAGATCTCCCACAGCGTACACTGGAACCTGGCATCTCCGGTCAGGAACGTTCAGGGCCTCCCGGACGGAACCCCGTGGGGCATGGTGAACCGCGAGTGCGCGCTGGCCGGTACGATGAGCGCCTCCAACTGGGTGGCAGCCACGAACGGCAAGGCGAGCGTCCAGGCCGCGGGATGCGGGCTGTGCCATATCGGCGGGCTGAGCGCGCCTCCGATGCCGGGCAGCACACCCACCGAAGCCGAGCTCAACACGGTGGACTGCCTGGTCTGCCATGCGGCGAAGTACGATTGGCAGGCGCGCGCCACCCTCGTGACCGATGAGACCGGCACGCACTGGGGCGCCGACACCACCACGGCGGCGGCACTCACCATCACGCAGAAGCCCACCGACGAAGCCTGCCTGCGCTGCCACGAGCACGCGTGGTCGCACGACTACAAGCGGGGAACGCCGTTCACGGCGGCCAACGACGTCCATGCGGCGGCGGGCGTGAGTTGTGTGGCCTGCCACACGACGCAGCACCACATGATCGCGAAGGGCCAGGACGAGTCGGACATGGTCGCCAACGACCTCCCCGACGTGGCCGTCACGTGCTCGAACTGCCATGGCGAGGCGCCGCACAAGGGCGCCAACGCGGACAGGCTCAACACGCATGCGGCCAAGCTGGCCTGCCAGACGTGCCACATCCCGCAGGTGAGCGGCATCGTCTACGAGAACTGGGGTCTGCCCGTGAAGGACGACGCGCACGGCGCCATCAGCGAGCTCTCGCGCTACGACAGCATTCCCTCCAAGCCGGGGCTGTACGTGCCGACCGACTCGATCCGGATGGGTCCGCCGTCCTACATCTGGCGCGTGCCGAACACGGCCGAGGCGAAGGACGCGCAGAGCTGGATGGCGTTCGCCACCTCGACGATGAGCACGCCCGGCGCGAAGATCTACCCCGTGCGGGCACTCACGCAGGTCATGCTCTTCGACAAGAAGCTCAAGATGTGGCAGGCGCCCGGAATGGGCTTCCTGAAGGACAATCCGCAGATGGCCGACTTCCCTCTGCTGCTCGCACCGAACCGTGAGGTCTACAACAAGACCGGCGACGTGAAGGCGGCCCTCGACGCGGGTATGAAGCCGTTCGAGGCGATGGGCGTGAAGTGGAGCGGCAACTGGATGCCGATGCAGGTCCCGGGCACGTCTTACATCTCCGTGAACCACGGCGTGAAGAAGACGGGGCTGGAGTGCAGTGCCTGCCACTCCAAGGACGGCGTCCTCGATTTCAAGGCGCTCGGGTACAGCCCGGAGCAGGTCGCGCAGCTCCGGCAGAGCCGGTGACAGACGTCCGGACGCCGGCCGGCCGGCCACGACTCGCGACGGTCCCGGGGTGATATTGGGGGTGCCATGGGCATAACCAACATCACCCCGGACCTCTCGCGGGATCCTCATCTCCAGGAATTGGCCAGAGAGGCGATGAGCCTTCTCCGGAGCCACTTCCACCCCCGCCACTTTCGCAAGGGCAACCTGCTGTGGCGGGAGGGAGACACCACCGGAATGCTCGTCGCGTTGAGAACGGGGCGGGTGAAGGTCTACCGGCTTCTCCCCGCCGGGCGCGCCGTGACGCTCTTCCTCTTCGGCCCGGGCGACGTGTTCGGATTCCTCCCGTTTCTCGACGGGGAGAGCTATCCCGCCTACGCCCAGGCCCTGGAGGACGTAGAGGCCGACGTCATGCCTCGATCGGCCCTCTTCCAGGCGCTCCGCGCCGAGCCGGACGTGGCCATCACGCTCATCGCGCTCCTGGGGCGGCGCCTGAGGGCCACCTTCGACCTCGTACAGAGCCTCTCGACGCCCGGGGCGCGGGGGCGTGTGGCGGCGGCCCTCGTCGCCCTGCTCCCCGACGCGCCGACCGGCACTGGTGCTCCGGAGCTGCGGCTCCCGGTCGCCGGCCATGAGTTCGCAGGCGCGCTCGGGCTGGTCCCCGAGACCTTCTCCAGGGCCCTGACGTCCCTCGTCCAGGACCGGATTCTGGCGCGCACGGACACCGGTGGCTATCGCGTGCTCGACCGCACCGCCCTGGAGCGCGCGGCCGACGCACCCTGATCGGACACTCTCCACACCCATCCTCCAGGACCCTTGACCGCCGTCAAGGCGCCGCCTCGGGAGAGTAGCGAGCTTCTTCCATGTGACCTCGACCGACCCGACTCGAACGGCCGAGACGGAAGTGACACAAACACCGAAGAGGACCGATGATCGACGCGAGGGAGTTCCTGGATGCAGGGCTGAAGCTCCACGGCCACAAGTGCCCGGCGATGCCGCAAGGGCTCAGGGCCGGAGCCATCGCCATGAACCGCATGGGCGTGGAGCGCTCGGGTGACAAGACGCTCCTGGCCCTGGTGGAGCTGGGGGACGATCACTGCGCGCACTGCTTTGCGGACGGCGTGCAGACGATCACCGGCTGCACGTTCGGCAAGGGCAACATCAAGCAACTCGGATACGGAAAGTTCGGCCTTACGCTCGTCGACCAGACCACGGGCCGGGCCGTCCGGGTCGTCCCGAAGGGTGAGGTCCAGATGAAGACGAAGCAGACCCCGTTCTTCACCGAATACCGCATGAAGGGCGTGCCTCCGACGCAGGTGCCCGATGAGATCGCGCAGCCCCTCATCGACATGGTCCTGGATGCGCCGGAAGAGCAGCTCTTCAACGTGAGCGAGGTCTTCGACTACGACGTCTCGAAGAAGAGGGGAGAGACGTTCGCCGCCCTCATCTGCGAGCGGTGTGGAGACATGGTGGTGGAGACGTACGCGCGCGTCGTGGGGGAGCGGAGAGTGTGCATCCCCTGTCAGCGGGAGCTGTTGGCGGGCAAGTAGCGACGTGGTGCCAAGCGAGCACCGTCCCACGCCCTGAATCGAGGAAGTCACCCGTGTTGTACGCGGCTATCGCACTCTGCTTCGTCGGCGCATCGTTTCTGTTTTCCATGCTGGGACTGGGCGGCGCGCTGATCTACGTGCCAGTCCTCACGTGGGCCGGCTTCCCGGTCAAGGAAGTCGCGATTCCGCTGGCTCTGCTCCTGAACGGGCTGACCACCCTGATCGCCCTCGTCGCCTACTTCCGAAGCCAGCTGGTCGACTGGAAGGGCGGGCTCGGCATGACGCTGGCAGCGTTCGTATTCGCCCCGGTGGGAGCGGTGGCCTCGGATGCCGTGCCCGTGAAGACGCTCCTGGCGCTCTTCGCCGCCGCCGTGGTGGTCGCAGCGCTGAGGATGCTGCTCACTGCCCGACGCCCCGAGCCCAAGGACCTCATGTCCCTGAAGAAGAGGCTCGTCATCGGAGCCGCCGTGGGCGTCTTCGCGGGGTTCATGGCGGGCCTACTCGGCGTCGGAGGTGGATTCATCATGTCCCCGCTTCTGATGTGGATGGGATACGAGACGAAGAAGGCCGTGGCGACCTCGGCGTTGGCCGTGACCTTCTCGTCTTTCTCCGGATTCGCGGGACACGTCGCGCAGGGACACTTCAACGTCGTGCTGACGCTGGTGCTGAGCGCCGCAGTCCTGGTGGGCGCCTTCGCCGGGAGCCGCTTCATGGTGAAGAAGGCGAAGTCGTCCAGGGTGAAGCAGGTCTTCGCCGTCGTGCTTCTCGGCATCGCCGCGAAGCTTGCGCTGGGGGTCCTGTGAGGATCCTGGAGGGGCGGACGATCCGGCTCCTGCGGCGGACCGGGCTCGCGGTGATCGCCGTCGCAGCCCTCGGCGCGGCCCCCGCCTCCGGGCAGAGCCCGTTGCAGTGGAACGGATACGCGCAGATCCGCTACACGCACTCGTCCACCTCCTCGGGCTTCGCGCTTCGTCGCGCCAAGTTCTGGATGAGAGGACCCGTGCCCGGGGTGGATGCGCTCTCCTTCAAGGTCCAGGGAATCTTCCGCAACGGAGCCCAGGGCGCGTTCGTCCTTCAGGATCTCTTCGCGGAATACCACGGGCGTGCGGCGTCGCTCAGGGTCGGACAGATGGTCCCCGACTTCAGCCTGCAGCGCTCCCAACCCGACTACCAGGTCCCCCTCACGGAGCGAGCCGGCGTGGTCGACGCGTTGATTCCGGGCGCGACCACCCTGGCCCGGGACATCGGCGTCCAGCTCTCCCTGGCGCCAGGAACCGGACCTCTACACCTGAGCGTGGGTCTCTTCAACGGCACCGGCGCGAACCGCCTCAACACGGCCAAGGGAGACTTCCTGGCCACGGCCCGGGCGACGTACACCCGTGAGCTGGGAGGCGGTGTGACGGGGACCGCCGGCGGATCGATCGAGATGCGCTCGGCCGACGGCATCGACGTCGGTGTCCTCTCCACGACCGGAGCTCCGTACGTGGGCCACGAGGTCCGCTGGGGCACGGAGGCCCGCCTGGTCGCCTCTCGTTGGACCCTCCAGGGTGAATACCTGGAGGCCCACCTCGGGGACGACGTCAGCCGCGGCTTCTACGTCCTCGGCACATACGCCGCTTCGCCCGCCGACGAGGCCGTCCTGTCGGTCGAGCGGCTCCGGACCCCGAAGGCGGGCGTGTCGGCGGCGCCGTGGTACATCGTCGGGTTCGACCACGTGCTCGACGCCCCGGAGCGGGGCCACGCGCGCGGAGGGCATCTCCCGAGCGACAACGGAGGGGGGACACCCACCAAGCTCATGGCCGACGTGCGCGCCCGGTCCACCGCCGCGCGCACCGAGTACCAGGCGACGCTTCAGCTCCAGGTATTCGTGCACTGAGCCGAATGGCCCGCGGCGGCCTCCGCGCCGCCCGTTCCGGCCACCCCCTCAGAAGCTGAGCGTCGCGAGCGCCGTCCCCGCGCAGTCGTAGGTTCCCGACGGCTTGACCGCGAACGCGTCGCGGCTCGCCGGTACGCCCGGTATCGCGACCGAGTCGATCCTGAAGGGCAGCACCGAGCACAGCGTCGGCCCATCCACGTGATGGCTCTCGACGTCGAGGACGGGGCGTCCGAGGAGCCCAGACGACGACGCTGCCGCGCGCGTGAAGAAGTCCTTCCAGCTCGAGAAGAGCGGTGGTGACGTGTTCGGGAACGGCCGATCGAGGACCACGGTGCTCGTGTCCGATCCCGTCGAGATGCTCACGGCGATGGCGCCCTTCCCCGCATCGTAGGCGATGCGGGTGGTGACTTCGTCGCCGGGCATCACGGCCACCGGCTGCCCGGCCTGGGCATAGGGGGTGCCGTCCTTGTTCATCCAGAAGTATTGGGCCTCCATGACCCAGTGATCGTACGTCGTCCAGCGCGGATGGTAGAGGGTGTCGTTTCCGGCCAACGTGTTACCGATCATCACCTGGGGCACGATCTGGTTGAACTTGTAGTCGGACAGCGGATGCGCCCCGTTCGCGCCGTACGGATCGAAGTCCACGTCGCCCCAGACGTAGAACACCTGGTCGGTGTGGTTCCACGTCGGCGTGCACGGGAGCGCCGGCACCCTGTACGCGTAGACGAGCTGCCAGCTCGTGTCCGGAGACGGAAGCGCGACCGGGAGTCCAGCTTTCGGACTGACCATGACCCGGTAGGCCGAATCAGCACCGGTCGTGGGACGCGTCGCCTCGCACACCGGTGTGCGCGCCGTCGGGCCCGACCCCCCGCCACACGCGCCCACGAGGGCCGAACCGAGCGCGCAAGCGACGAAGGCGAGCACGAGCGAGGTCCCGGGCTGTGTCTTCCTCGGATCGTCGCCTCCACGTCTGGATGTTCCGGCCCCGGAGCAACGCTCACGAACCCCCCGGTGGTCCGATAGGTCGCCGCTCGGCGGCCCCGATGGACCTCGCGGCCCACGATCCGGTTGTACAACGGGGGAAGTCCACGCGCAACGTCACCGGAAGGGAGAAACGATACAATGAAGAAGGGACTCTCGCGGCGCGACCTGCTCAAGGGAGCCGCGGCAACGATCTCCTATCTGGCCGTCGAGGGGCTCCCTCTGCAAGGAGCGGAGGTGCCGGCCACCGTGCGGGCGGCTGGGCCGAAGAACGGAACGATCGTACCGCTCAGGTCGACGAGCGACGTCTTCGTCCCTCCCCGGGGCCGGAGCTTCCAGAAGTTCAGCTTCGACTTCCCCGAGCCGTCCGTCGTCTTCAACGGCCTGGAGATCTCGTACCGGATCTACACGTTCGAGAACACGTACGGGCTCGACCGCGAGCACATGAAGGTCACCCCACAGGACGACGGAAGCCTCGTGCTCGACTGTGACGGATTCGTGTGGGCCGGCGGCCAGGAGAAGGCGTCCGGCACGCTGCACTCCCACTTCATGGCCGACGGCACGAACACCGAGTGGACCGTCACGGCCGAGATGGACCAGCCCATCAAGTCGGTCTCCGCGATCGTACGCGGGGTACCGCGCGGCAAGATCGCGGGCGGGAGCGCGGACTTCTACGATTCCCAGGACAACGAGGTGCTGCTCGGCTATCCGTGGGGCGCGGCGCGGCAGGCGCGCGGCGTCGTCACGCCGCTGGCCGTGATCGAGACGGCCGACCAGGGCTACTTCTACCTGTCGGCTCTGATGAGCCAGGTGCGCGCGAACCGTCTCTACTTCCAACCCGGAGAGGCGGGCTATCGGGTCGAGCTCGTCTACGAGCAGGAAGGCTGGGCCCGGACCGCTCGGATCGAAGGGGGCCACTGGCGCGCCGGCCGCACCAAGACGGCCGACGAGGCGTTCCGCCAGCACTACGCGCACGTCGAGCGGGCGTTCGGCCTGCCGGACTGGGGGTCACGCGCCGACGTGCCGGACTGGTTCCGCGACGTGCAGCTCGTGATGTCGATCCACGGCATGCACTGGACGGGCTACGTGTTCAACGACTTCGCCAAGGCGCTGCGCACGCTCCAGTGGACGGCCACGCAGATCCCCGGCAAGAACGTGATGGTCTTCCTGCCCGCGTGGGACGGCCGCTACTACTGGGACTATCCCGTCTACAAGGTCGACGAGCGTCTGGGCGGCGAGCAGGGCTTCCGCCGGCTCATCCAGGAAGGGCAGCGGATGGGCTTCCACTTCGTGCCCATGTTCGGCCTGAACGCCGCGAACACCCAGTTGCCCGACTATCCCCAGATCTCCAGCGCCCGCACACGCGAGATCGACGGCAACGCCTTCAACCTCGCGTGGGTCGACTGGGACAACGACCGGCACGACGAGGGGTGGGGGCGCTACATGAACGTCGGCGTCGAGGTGTGGAGGAACTGGATGCGGGACAGCATCGAGCGGATCATCGACGCGTACGGCGTGGACGGCTACTTCCTGGACATCGCCGGTGGCTGGGTCAACAACGCCGACGCGGACATGCACGACGGGATCAAGCGTCTGGTCGGAGATCTGCGCGACGACTATCCGAACGTGCTGCCCGTGGGTGAGTTTTCCTACGACGCGCTGATGGGGGTGCTGCCGGTCTACCAGGTCTTCCCCGCACGCGGCTACCCGGCGGGATTGCAGAAGTACTGCAAGGCGTTCAGCCACCTGAGCCATCCGGCGCCCGGGCGAGGA